>NZ_JAEX01000001.1:314057-628115 GCF_000519125.1 Desulfocurvus vexinensis DSM 17965 | reverse complement strand
GTCCTTGGGTGAGCGCTTCTTGAGCCCCTCGGCACCGCCAGCAAGGAATTGATCCCGCCAGCGGGTCAGGGCGGCGGCGGTCACGCCAAGTTCACGGCTCAAAATCTCGATGTCCTCACCACGCAGTAGCCTGAGCACAGCCTCGGTCTTGTGCTTGGCCCAGAACCTCTTGGGCGGCTTGCGTGCCTCATCCCCGGTTCCGGTCGGCCTATGGCCTCCCTCCACCGGGGAGGAGGCTCCTCTGCCCCTCATTCCATCCTTCGTCATCGAACACCTCCTGGGGATCTCTTACTCCCAATTCGGTGTCCAAGAAAACCGTACACCGCCCCAGTCCCGATATACCGCTGCACCTCCTCCTCCCATACCCACACCCCTCTCACCTTCCCGCACCGAAACGCTGGAATCTTGCCTTCATTGATCAAATTATAAAAGTGGCTCTTGGAGCAGTTCAGGATCTCGTAGGCCTGCTTCCAGTTCAGTTTGCGTCCCTTGGTCTTGTCCACGGTCATCTCCTTTGATTGAACCAGTCCGGGCGGGCTCCAGAGCCGGGCAGGAGTGCGGGGCAGGGCTGCCCCGTGCAGGCCCAGGCAGCCTGTTTGGCTTTAGGCGCCGGGCGCTTCCAGTTGCACAGGTCCAGCTCGTGGGCCGCGACCAGGGCCATGACCTCGCAGTCCCAGAAGTGGTTGTCCTTGCCCTCGGGGCAAAGCCAGCAGAGCTTCTTGTCGTCGAGGTATTCGGCGGTCATCTCGCGGGCGTAGTCATCGATGACTCCCACGTGCTGGCGGGAGGCGCCGGTGACGCCCGCGCCAACGTGGCCGACCTGCGCGCCATGGGCCTGACCTGCGTGCCCCTGGCCGAGCTGCCCGCCGCGCTGGAGGGGGAGGCCGCAGGCGGCGGCGGGAGAGGACACGCCGCAGCAAACCGGTGGGCCACGTGCATGCGCATCCGCGCGCCGGGCCTGGACAGCCCCTGCACGGCCTGAAGACCAGGCGGTTCGGCGGATGCAGGCCCGGCGCAGCCCGGCCCCGGGCAGGCGCAACCACACACCCCGCCCTCTCCAGCGGCCAGCGCCCGCTCAGCGCGCCCCGGGCCAGGGGCCTGCGTGGCGCAAGGCCTTGTCCTCCCCCGGCACCGACGCTCCAAAAGACGTATCGCTCCGCGTGCCCAGGGCACCAGGATGCAAAAGCGTATTATCCCATAACGTATCGGCGCGATATTTCGCATTCATGGTTGCAGAAAACTTTTCCGTGGGCTATGACGCCCCGGAAGCGGGCTGCGCCGAAGCCAGCGCCAAGCAAAACAGGAAAGGAAAATGATCGTGACCGCGACCAGCAAAAGAATCGTCATGCCGGAAATCCCGGCCACACCGTTTGCGGAGCCCCCTGCACCAGCACTGTAGAACGGCGTATTGACGTTGCATGCAAAAGGGGGCGCTCGGGCGCCCCTTCTTTTTTGCTCCCGGGCCGCCTGGCCATGGCAACCACCGGAAAACGCACACGCGACACCAGGAGAAGACCCATGCTCGATATCGCATCCAAATCCACCACGGCACTGCGGCCCACGGACATTCTCTTCCAGACCGCCTACTGGGCGCAGGTCAAGGCGCGCCTGGGCCTGCGGACCCTGGCCTTCGACCTGCTCAGCGCCGGGCCGTGGGACGATGTGCTGGTGCTGCTGCGCCGCTGGGGCGGGCGGACCATCGCCCTGGTGCCCCAGGGGCCGGAGTACGCCCCGCCCGAGGACCAGCGCGGCCCCTTCCTGGAGCGCTTTTCCCTGGCCCTGGCCAAGCGCCTCGGCCCCGAGGTGGCCTTCATCCGCTACGACCTGCCCTGGGCCTCGCCCTACGCCGAGGCCATGCGCCAGGGCGGCTGGAGCGCCTTCCCCGAGGCCCGCGTGCGCGAGATGCGCATGAACATGGGCGCGCAGCACTGGAACCTGCGAAAATCCTTCGAGGATTTGACCGTGGCCAGCTCGCTGGTGGTGGACCTTCGCGGCAGCGAGGAGGACCTGCTCGCGGCCATGAAGCCCAAGACGCGCTACAATATCGGCCTGGCCCGGCGCAAGGGCGTCACGGTCCAGCTCGGCAGCGCGGACAACCTGCCGGATTTCCACGCGCTCTATCAGCAGACCGCGCGGCGCGGCGGCTTCACGCCCTGCGGCCAGCGCCATTTCGCGGCCATGTTCCAGAGCCTGCTGGCGGCCACGGGGCGCACGGAGCTGCTCTTCCTCCTGGCCCGCCACGGCGCGGACATCCTCGCAGGGGCCATCGTCGGCATCTCGCAGGGCGTGGCGCATTTCCTCTACGGCGCCTCGGCCGACGCCAAGCGCCAGCTCATGGCCCCGAGCCTGATGCACTGGGAGGCCATGCGCCTGGCCAGGCAACGCGGCTGCCGCAGCTACGAGATGGGCGCCGTCTCCCCCTCCGACGACCCGGCCCACCCCTTCCACGGCCTCTACCGCTTCAAGACGGGCTTCGGCGGGCACATCGAATACCGCAGCGGCTCCTGGGACTATCCCCTGGACCACGACGCCTACCGCGACTTTTGCACCGCCGAAAAACTCGCACGGCTGGACGCAGGCTGAGGCCGCCGGTCAGCCACGGAGGAAGACGCGCGCCGGAAAGGAAAAGGCACAGCGGTGCGTGCCAGAGCAGCAGGAGGAGGGCAAAAGAAACAGCGGTCTCCGGCATCGCTACCGTAAACCGCTGCAAATATGGCGGGCAATACAGGACTCGAACCTGTGGCCTTTGGCTCCGGAGGCCAACGCTCTATCCACCTGAGCTAATTGCCCGCTTGAGGGATGAGTACCTATGACGGGGCGGGGGCGTTGTCAAGGGCTGATTGCGGCGGTGGGCGGGCGCGGGGCACGGCGTCCTTGGCCGCCCGCGCCCGCCGCTCCCCATCGCGCCCCCTTCGCGCCCCCTTCGCGCCTTGTCATCCCCGCCCGCCAAGGCTATCGTCCGGGGATCACAAGGAGCTCCCGTGACCGAAACCCGACGCATCGTGCTGGCCGTCAGCGGCGCCAGCGGAATGCCCTACGCCCTGACCCTGGCCCGGGCCCTGGCCGCCGCCCCCGGCGTGCAGACGCATCTCATCGTTTCCGACGCCGCGCGGGTGGTGCTGGCCCGCGAGTCCGACGCCACGCCGGACGACCTCGCCGCCCTGGCCCACGCGACCCACGCCGCCGCCGACTTCGCCGCCCCGCCCTCCAGCGGCTCCTGGCGCCACGCGGGCATGGTCGTGTGCCCCTGCTCCATGGCCACCCTGGCGGCCATCGCCAGCGGCGCAGGCACCAACCTCATCCACCGCGCCGCCGACGTGACCCTCAAGGAGCGCCGCCCCCTGGTACTGGTCACCCGCGAAACCCCGCTCTCGCGCATCCACCTCGAAAACATGCTGCGCGCCACCGACGCCGGGGCGACCATCCTCCCGGCCAGCCCCGGCTTCTACCACCGGCCCGCCAGCGTGCAGGACCTGGCCGACCAGCTCTGCGGGCGCATCCTGGACACCCTGGGCATCGCCCACAGCCTGTCGCGTCCCTGGGAAGGCTGACCCCCGCCCGTGCGCAACCCCGCCTCCCCCCTCGGCGCCCCGGCCCCCCGGCGGCGCGCGCCGCGCCTGTGGGCCGCCCCGGCCCTGGCCCTGCTGCTGGCCCTGGCCCTGCCCGCCGCCGCGCCCGCCCGCCAGGGTGCGCCCGAAGCCGTGCCCGGCCTGCGCGCCAGCCTGGAGCGCACCGTCCACGAGCTGGCCGTGGGCATCGGCCCGCGCCACCAGGGCGCCCCCCGGGCCTACGCTCGCGCCGCCCGGCGCATCACCGCCCTGCTCGAGCGCTGGGGCGTGCCCTACGAAACCTTCCCCGTGCCCGCCGCGCCCGCCGCGCCGCCCGTCATCATCGCCCACCCCGGCGGCCCGGCCCCCGCGCCCGCCCAGCCGGTCCTGGACATGGCGCCGCCCCCGCCGCTGCCGCCATTGCTGCTGGGCACGCACTACGACACCGTGCCCGGCAGCCCCGGCGCGGCGGACAACGCCTCCGGCGTGGCCATCCTCCTGGAGACCGCGCGCCTGCTGCACCGCCCGCCGCGCGCCAAGGCAGGCCCCGCGCCCCAGCCTCCGCCGCCCGGCGCCGTGTGCGTCGCCTTCTTCCCCAACGAGGAGGAGTCCCATTTCCTGACGCCCGCCAGCGGCAGCGTGGCCTACGCGGCCCTGCTGGCCGCCCGGGGCCTGCCCCCGGGCCGCGTGGTGGCCGTGGACTGCGTGGGCCTGGGCCCCCGGGCCCAGGCCACGGGCATCCTCGCCGCGCTTTTCGGCCCCGGCGTGGCCGTGGGCGCGCGCGAAGCCTCCGCCCCCCTGGCCCGCGACCTCGCTGCCGCCCTGGCCGCGCGCCAGCCCGTGGACACCGTGGTCACCGACTCCGGCGGCGCCTGGATCGACCGCTCGGACCACGCGGCCTTCATCCCCCACGGCTGGCAGGGCGCGCTGCTGACCTCGCCGGGCGTGGCCCTGGCCGCCTGCGTCCACGCCCCCTGCGACACCCCCGCCAATCTCGATTTCCAGATCCTCGAAAATGCGGTACTCGGACTTGTGGACTTCGCCGCGCGCGGCCCGCGCGGCCCGCGCCCCCCGGCGCCCGCCCCCGGCCCCTGAACACCCCGGCACCACCCGCCGCCAGCCCCCAAGGAGGCCCCCATGCCCAACATCCTGACCTGGTACGGCCACTCCAACTTCCGCATCGACACCGGCTCGGCCACCCTCCTCGTGGACCCGTTCTTCGAGGGCAACCCCACCGCCCCCGTGGGCGCCGCCAGCGTCACCGCCTGCGACGCCGTGCTCGTCACCCACGACCACGGCGACCACGTCGGCTCCGCCGTGGACATCTGCACCCGCACCGGCGCCACCCTGGTGGCCATCGTCGGCACCGCCGCCCGGCTCCGGCAGGCGGGCGTGCCCGCCGCGCAGATCATCGGCGGCATCGGCATGAACATCGGCGGCAGCACCGAAATCGCCGGGGTGCGCGTCACCATGACCCAGGCCTTCCACTCCTCCGAAAGCGGCGCGCCCACCGGCTACATCCTGACCCTGCCCGGCGGCTACACCATCTACCACGCGGGCGACACCGGCATCTTCGCCTCCATGGCCCTCTGGGGCCAGCTCCACGCCATCGACCTCGCCCTGCTGCCCATCGGCGGCTTCTTCACCATGGACCCGCGCCAGGCCGCCCTGGCCTGCCAGCTGCTGCGCTGCAAGGCCGTGCTGCCCATGCACTGGGGCACCT
The DNA here is from genome assembly GCF_000519125.1 of Desulfocurvus vexinensis DSM 17965. Taxonomy (NCBI): domain Bacteria; kingdom Pseudomonadati; phylum Thermodesulfobacteriota; class Desulfovibrionia; order Desulfovibrionales; family Desulfovibrionaceae; genus Desulfocurvus; species Desulfocurvus vexinensis. The sequence goes on along the minus strand of NZ_JAEX01000001.1, from coordinate 622,844 downwards.
TCCCCGTGCTGGAAAAAAACACCGCCGCCTTCACCGCCGCCCTGGCCGAATTCGCCCCGGGCACCCGCCTCGTCCAGACCGCCATCGGCCAGCCCCTGGCCCTGCCCCCGGCCTGAGGCCGCCGTGCGGCGTGCCGCGCGCCGCGCTGCCGGGGCGCTGCCCCGGACCCCGCCAGGGGGCGCTGCCCCCTGGACCCCCGCAAGGGGCCGGGGGCCCCTTGACCCCGCACGCCGAACCGGGCCGCGCGGCGAAGCGCCGCGCGGCCCGGTTCGGGGGCCTTCCGGAAAACCCGTTCTGCATGATTTCGGGCAGGCAAGACCGTAAGCGCAGGGCCGTTCTTGATGACGGACGCGGCGCGGCCCGCGGCCCAGCCCGCCCGCAGTACCCGGATGTCCCCTCCCACTCCCTCGCGGCCCTGCGCCGCCCTGCGTCAGCCCCGGTCCACTGCGCCGCCGCCCAGGCTGCGCAGGGCGGCGAGGATGCGGGCGGCGCGGGTTTTGCCCAGGCCGGGGATGGCGCGCAGGGCGTCCAGGTCGGCGGCGCGCATGGCCTCCAGGGAGCCGAAGGCGTCCCAGAGCAGACGGGCGGTCTTGGGGCCAATGCCCTCCAGGCTTTCCAGCTCGCTGGCCAGCAGGGCCTGGCCCCGGCTGCGGCGCTGGCGGCCGATGACGAAGCGGTGGGCCTCGTCACGCACGCGCTGGAGAAAAAGCAGCTCGGGGCTGCCGGGGCGCAGGGGCAGCGGGTTGCTGCGCCCGGGCAGGAAGATGCGGTCGTCCAGGGCTCCGGCGCGGCGGTCGGGGCCCGCGCCCGGGGCGCCCGTGGCCTTGGCGATGCCCGCCACGGGGAAGGCCCCGGCGGCTCCGGCGGCCTCCAGGGCCCCCATCACGGCTCCCACCTGCCCGCGCCCGCCGTCCACCAGCAGCAGGTCCGGCCAGGGTGGCCCGACCTGGGCCCGGCGCGTGGCCCAGGCAGCCAGGGCGGCGTAGTCGTCGCCGCTGCCTTCCAGGTCGGCGAAGGTGAAGGTGCGGTACTGGTCCTTGCGCGGGGCGCCGTCCTCGAAAACCACGAGCCCGGCGCGCATCCCGCGCCCGCCCAGGTGCGACACGTCCACGCATTCCACGCGCGCGGGCGGGGCGGGCAGGCGCAGGGCGCGGGCCAGGCGCTCGGGCAGTGGCTCCTGGCCGGGGGTCTCGCTGCGGGCCTGGGCGGCGTTGGCGCGGGCGATCTCCAAAAGCTGCTTCTCGGGGCCGCTGGCGGCGGTGCTCAGGCGCACGGGCCCGCCCCGGCGCTCGGCCAGGGCCTCGGCCACGGCCCCGGCGTCCTCCGGGGCCCAGGGCAGCAGGATGCGCTCGGGGATGAGCCGCGTGGCCCAGTAGAACTGGGTCAGGAATCCGGCCACGGCCTCGGGGGCGTCGTCCAGGCCCAGGCCGGGCCAGTGGAAGGTGCGGCTGTCCAGCAGGCGGCCCTGGCGCACGAAGAGCACGGCCAGCCCGAGGCCCCCGGCGGCCTCGGCCACAGCCAGGGCGTCCAGGCTCACGCCCTCGCGCAGCACCACGGCCTGGCGCTCCACGGTGGTCTCGATGGCCCGGATCTGGTCGCGCAGTTCGGCGGCCCGCTCGTATTCCTGGCGCTGCGCATGGTCGCGCATCTCCTTGCGCAGGCTGGCCAGCAACTCCCCGGCGCGGCCCGCGAGCACCAGCTCCACCCGGCGGACCACCGCGGCGTAGTCCTGGGGCGCAACGTCCAGCACGCAGGGCGCCAGACACTGGTTCATATGATAATACAGGCAGGGCCGCACGCGGTTGGCGAAGGCGCGGTCGGAGCACTTGCGCAGGGGAAAGACGGTCTGCAGGAGCTTCCAGGTCTGGCGGGCGGCCAGGGCCGAGGTGAAGGGCCCGTAGTAGACGCTGCCGTCGCGCACGACCTTGCGGGTCATCATCAGGCGCGGGTAGGCCTCGGCGCGCGTGAGGCGGAACAGCGCGTACGACTTGTCGTCGCGCAGCACGATGTTGTAGCGCGGGCGGTGTTTCTTGATCAGGCTGGCCTCGAGGAGCAGGGCCTCCTTCTCGGTGGCGGTGGAGATGGTCTCCACGGCGGCGATGCGCGCGACCATGAGCCGCGTCTTGGGCGTGTGGCGCTCCTGCCCGCGGAAGTACGAGGTCAGGCGGCGCACCAGGCTCTTGGCTTTGCCCACATAGATGATGCGCCCGCGCGCGTCCTTCATGAGATAGACGCCCGGGCCCCGGGGATGGTCGGCGGGGTCGAAGGCATAGCCGGGGGCGGTGTCGTGCTGCTCGCTCATGGGTGGGGATGATGCGCCAAAGCCGGGGCGCGGTCAAAGCACGGGGCGGCGGCGGCGCGGGTCTGGAATTTTTTTAGACTTTCCTGGTGTGGCGGAGCGGGGAAAGGCCATGAAAATTAAACGAGCAACAACAATAGCTTATAACAAACAAAACACCCGGAACGAGGGGGTTCAACAATTTTTACGGTAAAAAATCTTATACACTCGTCAAAAAAACGCCGACTTTCCCCTTGCAACCCGGCCCGGAAGGCGATAGTCACGAACCTGAGCCTGCGCAAGCGGCTCGGCGTCTGGCAGTGGTCATCCAACCCAAACGAAGGAAGGAAAGGACAATGAAACGCATTCTTACCCTGGCTCTGGTGGCCTGCTTCGTGCTGTCCGCCGGCCTCGTCTCCGCCAAGGAGATGCAGTTCACCGGGCAGTTCGAGCACACCCTCGAGTGGACCGACAACGTTGGCCTGCAGGATTCCGACAAGGCTGGCGTCTCCGAGGACGACTTCAACGCCCTGCAGCGCGTGCGCATGTACTTCCAGTACGTGGACAGCGAAGTGCTGCGCGCCGTGGTCGGCTTCGAGATGGACAACGTCTGGGGCCGTCCGGCTAACGCCAACTTCGGTACCGACACCATGAACGTCGAAGTGAAGCACGCCTACACCGACTTCAACGTCGGCGGCGTGGGCTTCCGCGTCGGCCTCCAGGGCCTGACCTGGCCCTCCGCCGTGGCCGGCAACCCGATCTTCGACAACGACGTCGCCGGTATCGTCGGCTCTTACGCCTTCAACGACAACTTCGCCCTGACCGCCGGCTGGGCCCGCCTGGTGGACGCCAACGCCTCCGACGCCGTGGGCACCAACAGCGGCCTGAACGACGAAGTGGACGCCTTCACCGTCATCGCCCCCATCACCATGGACGGCTGGTCCCTCAGCCCCTACGTGATCTACGCGAAGTATGGCAAGGACATCGCTCAGCTGACCTCCCTGTCCTCCGCCAACGCCACCGGTCTGACCGACGACCTGGACATCTGGTGGGCCGGCGGCGCCTTCTCCCTGACCATGTTCGACCCGTTCGTCTTCGGCGCCGACCTGATCTACGGCTCCGTGGACGGCGACAAGGCCAACCAGAACGACATGGCCGGCTGGTTCTTCGCCGCCATCGCCACCTACAAGATGGAGATGGTCACCCCGTCTCTGGCCTTCATGTACGGCACCGGCGAGGATGACGACTGGACCGACGGTTCCGAAGTCATGCCCACCCTGGCCAACGGCGGCGCCACCAACGGCGGCTTCAACCTGACCCACTTCGGCTTCGACGGCGCTGCCTGGACCGAGTCCGGCGGCATCCTCGGCGGCCGTACCGACTACTGGGCTCTGGCTCTGATCGTCGACGACATCACCTTCGTGGAGAACCTGACCCACAAGCTGACCATCGCCTACGGCGGCGGCACCTCCGACTCCGACCTGGTGAAGAAGAACCCCGCCCTGGGCAACCTGCCCATCCTGACCGACGAGGACAGCTTCTGGGAAGTGAACTTCGACTCCACCTACCAGATCTACGAGAACCTGTCCCTGGCCGGCAAGTTCGGCTACGTCTCCGTCGACCGCGACAGCGACGTGTGGGGCAGCGCCCTGTCCGACCTGGACGACGCCTACAAGTTCACCGTCATCCTGCGCTACAACTTCTAGTTGTGGCATGACCACCTGCTGACGCCCACCACCACGGGCCGGGACCTTCGGGTCCCGGCCCATTTTTTTCCACCATGCCCCGGCGCGACACGGCGCACGGGCCGGGGCTGCCGCCCGGGCCCGGCGCCACGGCTCGACTTTTGGGCCGCGCTCCTCTATACAACCCGCACCGGGCCCGCGCCCGCAGCATCCCCCAGCAAGGAGACCCGCCCATGCCCTGCCGCGACCTGGCCTACTCCGGCCCCGAGTCCTGGCCCGCCATCAAGGACTGGCTCGCCCCGCGCGCCGAGCCCGGCGCCGCAGTGGACGACGCCGTGGCCGCCATCCTGGCCGACGTGCGCGCGCGCGGCGACGAAGCCCTGGCCGACTACGGGCGGCGCTTCGACTGCCAGACCCTGACCACCGCCGCCCTGCGCGTGCCCGCCGCCGAGATCGCCGCCGCCCGCGCCCAGGTCAGCCCCCAGGACATGGACATCCTCACCGAGGCCGCCGCCAACATCCGCGCCTTCCACGAAGGCCAGCGCGAGAACTCCTGGTGGACCACCCGCGCCGACGGCACCATCCTCGGGCAGCTGGTGCGCCCGGTGGACCGCGTGGGCCTCTACGTGCCCGGCGGGCAGGCCGGGCAGACCCCGCTGGTCTCCAGCCTGCTGATGAACGCCATCCCGGCCCAGGTGGCCGGGGTGGGCTCCCTCTGCGTGGCCTCGCCCCCGCGCCCCGACGGCAGCCTGGACCCCGTGCTGCTGGCCACGGCCGCGCTGCTGGGCATCGACGAGGTGGTGCGCATGGGCAGCGCCTGGGCCGTGGCGGCCCTGGCCTACGGCACGGCCACGGTGGCCCCGGTGGACGTCATCGCCGGGCCGGGTAACATCTACGTGACCACGGCCAAGCGCCTGCTCATGGGCCGCGTGGGCATCGACATGATCGCCGGGCCCAGCGAGATCGCCATCATCGCCGACGCCAGCGCCAACCCGGGCTGGCTGGCGGCGGACATGCTCTCCCAGGCCGAGCACGACCCCCTGGCCTCGGCCATCCTGGCCACGCCCGACGCGGCCCTGGCCCGGGCCGTGCGCGCCGAGCTTGCGCGCCAGACGGCCCTGCTGCCCCGCGCGGACATCGCCGCCCGCGCCCTGGCCGCCTGGGGCGCGACCATCCTGACGCCCGACCTGGACGCCGCCCTGGACCTGGTGAACCACCTGGCCCCCGAGCACCTGGAGCTGGCCGTGGCCGACCCCTGGGCGCTGGTGGGCCGCGTGCGCCACGCCGGGGCCATCTTCATGGGCCACACCAGCCCCGAGCCCGTGGGCGACTATTTCGCCGGGCCGAACCATGTGCTGCCGACCCTGTCCACGGCGCGCTTCTCCTCGGCCCTGTCGGTGCAGACGTTCATCAAGAAATCCAGCGTGGTAGCCACCAGCCCGACCTTCACCGCCGCCAACGCGCCCAAGATCGCGCGCCTGGCGCGCATGGAGGGCCTGGAAGCCCACGCCCGGTCCGTGGAGGCCCGCCGGGGCTAGCCCCGGCCCTGCGGCCCGCCCCCCGTGCCCGGGAGCGGGCCCGGGCCGCCGCTTCCCGCGCCTCTTCCAATGGGCGCGGTTTTGGCGTATGCTGCAACAATTTCCCGCAAGCAAGGAGCCGCAATGCAAGTCGTCACCAGGACAGAGATCACCGAATACCCGCTGCTGTCGCGCGGCAAGGTCCGCGACATCTACGAGATCGACGCCGACCGTCTGCTCATCGTCACCACCGACCGCATGAGCGCCTTCGATGTGGTCATGAACGAGCCCATCCCGCACAAAGGCGTGGTGCTCAACCTGATCACCCTGTTCTGGATGGACAAATTCAGCGGCATCATCGCCAACCACCTGCTGGAATCCGACGTGGCGCGCTTCCCCGCGCCCCTGGCCCGCCATGCGGACGCCCTGGAGGGCCGCGCGGTCATCGTGCGCCGCGCCCGGCCCCTGCCCGTGGAATGCATCGTGCGCGGCTACATCACCGGCTCGGGCTGGAAGGACTACAAGGCCAGCGGCATGGTCTGCGGGCACGCGCTGCCCCAGGGGCTGCGCGAGTCCGACAAGCTGGCCGAGCCGCTGTTCACGCCGTCCACCAAGGCCGAGCTGGGCAGCCACGACGAGAACATCACCATCGAGCAGGCCATGGCCACGGCGGGGCAGGACGTGGTGCGCCAGGCCCAGGCTGCGGCCCTGGCCATCTACAAGGCCGGGCGCGACTACGCCGCCGGGCGCGGCATCATCATCGCCGACACCAAGTTCGAATTCGGCCTGACCAGCGCGGGGCTGATCCTCATCGACGAGGTGCTGACCCCCGACTCCTCGCGCTTCTGGCCCATGGACGGCTACGCCCCGGGCCAGGGCCAGCCCAGCTTCGACAAGCAGTACCTGCGCGACTGGCTCTCGGCCCAGCCCTGGGACAAGACGCCCCCGCCCCCGGCCCTGACCCCCGAGGTGGTGCAGCGCACGCGCGCCAAATACGTGGAGGCCTACGAGCGCCTGACCGGCGCGAGCTTTCCGCTGAAATGACCCCCGGCGCGACCCGCGCCGGATCTCATACCCCCGCCCCGCACCCGGGGCGCGCAAGCGAGGACACGCCCGTGAAGATACCCGAGTTCAAGATGCCCGAGCTGAAAATGCCGGAGTTCAAGATGCCGGAGTTGCGGATGCCGCAGTTCGCGGTACCGGAATTCAAGATGCCCGAGCTGCGCATCGGCGACCTGGTGGCCAGGGTGCCCATCATCCAGGGCGGCATGGGCGTGGGCATCTCCCTGTCCGGCCTGGCCAGCGCCGTGGCCAACGAGGGCGGCATCGGCGTCATCGCCGCCGCCATGATCGGCTTCAAGGACAACGCCGCCGCCAAGGACTCCGAGGCCCACGTCCGGGCCCTGGAAAAAGAGCTGCGCGCCGCCCGCGAAAAGACCGACGGCATCATCGGCGTGAACATCATGGTCGCGCTGACCAACTTCGCCGACATGGTGCGCACCTCCGTGCGCGAGCGCGCGGACATCATCTTCTCCGGCGCGGGCCTGCCGCTGGACCTGCCCGGCTACCTGACCGAGGGCGCGCGCACCAAGCTGGCGCCCATCGTCAGCTCGGGCCGCGCCGCGTCCATCATCTGCAAGAAATGGCTCTCGCGCTTCGACTACCTGCCCGACGCCTTCGTGGTCGAGGGCCCCAAGGCGGGCGGGCACCTGGGCTTCAAGTCCGAGGAGATCGACAACCCCGCGTTCGAGCTGGAAAAGCTCGTGGCCGATGTCATCGAGTCCGTGCGGCCCTTCGAGGAGCAGAAGGGGCGGCGCATCCCGGTGGTCGCGGCGGGCGGGGTCTACGACGGCGGCGACATCCGCAAGATGCTCGACCTGGGCGCCGCCGGGGTCCAGATGGGCACCCGCTTCGTGGCCACCCACGAGTGCGACGCGGACATCCGCTTCAAGGAGTCCTTCGTCAACGCCACCGAGGCCGATGTGGAGATCATCAAGAGCCCCGTGGGCCTGCCGGGCCGCGCGGTGCACAGCAAGTTCCTGGACGCCGTGCGCGAGGGGCGCCGCCGCCCGTTCCGCTGCCCGTTCCACTGCATCAAGACCTGCGACATCACCAAGAGCCCGTATTGCATCGCCGCCGCCCTGACCAACGCCGTCAAGGGCAAGCTGGAGAACGGCTTCGCCTTTGCCGGGGCCAACGTGCACCGCGTCAAGGAGATCGTCTCCGTGAGCGAGCTCATCGGTTCGCTCAAGGCCGAATACGCCAAGGCCATGGGCGCCAAGGCCTAGGGCTCCCTGGCCGCGCCAGCGCGCCCCGGGCGGCAGCCGGACCACCGGCCCGCCCGGGGCGCGCGCCGTATCGACACCCGCCACCCGCAACGCCCGGAGGCTCCCGTGCCCGTGCCCTTCAACAGCCTCAAGGTCCAGCTCACCCCCTGCGAAGCCGACCTGCGCGCGGCCTTCGAGCGCGTGCTCGCAAGCGGCTGGTTCCTCATGGGCCCCGAGGTCGCGGCCTTCGAGGCCGAGTTCGCCGCCTGGCTCGGGCGCAGCGCCTGCGTGACCATGAACAGCGGCACCGATGCGCTGATCCTGGCCCTGCGGGCCCTGGGCTGCCAGGGCGGCGAGGTGGTGCTGCCCGCGCACACGGCCCTGCCCTGCTACCACGCGGTGCTGGCCGCCGGGTGCACCCCGGTGTTCGCCGAGGTCCGCGAGGACACCTGCACCCTGGACCCGGCCAGCGCCGCGCGCATGATCGGCCCGGACACCCGCGCCGTCATCGCCGTGCACCTCTACGGCCAGCCCTGCGACCTGGACGAGCTGGGCGCGCTGTGCGCCGCGCGCGACCTGCCGCTCATCGAGGACTGCGCCCAGAGCCACGGCGCCACCTACAAGGGCCGCATGGCGGGCACCTTCGGCGCCCTGGCGGCCTTCAGCTTCTACCCCACCAAGAACCTCGGCGCCCTGGGCGACGGCGGCGCCGTGTGCTGCAACGCGGGCGAGGTGGAAGGCGCCCTGCGCCTGGCGCGGCAGTACGGCGAATCCAGCCGCTACCACAGCGCCGTGCCCGGGGTGAACAGCCGCATGGACGAGCTGCAGGCGGCCTTTTTGCGCCTGCGCCTGGGGCGCCTGGATGCCGACAACGCCGCGCGCCGCACCCTGGCCGCGCACTACACCGCCCTGCTGGCGGACACGCCGCTCATCCTGCCCGCCACGGCGCCGGACCGCGAGCATGTCTTCCATCTCTACGTGGTGCGCGCCCCGCGCCGCGAGGCGCTGATGGAGCACCTGCGCGCGCGCGGCATCGGCACGGCCATCCACTACCCCGTGCCCGGGCATCGCCAGCCGCTGTTCACCCAGGGCCGCGCGCCCATGCGCGCCGACGACCTGGCCCTGAGCGAACGCCTGGCCGCCGAGGTGCTCTCCCTGCCGCTGTACCCGGGCCTGGAGCCGGAGCAGGTGCAGGAGGTCTGCGCGGCCATCCGCGCGTTCTACGCCTAGCAGTCCACCGCCGCATAGCGCCCTGCCGCCTGGCCCAAGCCCGCCGGGCCCCGCGCGTCCTGAGGCGGGCGGGCGCCGCGCGAGGCGCGGGGCGGTGCAAAGGCCGCTGCGCGCCCGGCCCCGCGCCGCTGCCGCGCGGCGACGGCCCGGCGTTGACATGCCGCCCGGAAGCGTTACCTTCAAAGGGATGCGGCCCGCACGGCCGCAAGGAGGCCCCATGGACACCCTGCTGCCCCTGCTCGTGGCATTCGCCGTCTATTTTGTGCTGGCGAAATTCGTCTTCCCCAAGCTCGGCATCCGGGGCTGAGGCCCGGCCACGGAGTGCAGTTGGCACCCCAAGGACAAGGCCCCCGGCAAGCCCGACGCCCCCGAACCCCCGGAGCGTCCCAAGGAAAACTGAGCCAGCCCCAGCCCCAACGCGCCGAAAAATGAAGAAATCCGCCGCTCTGCGGATTTCTTCATTTTTCAGCCCCCCAAGCCTTGAAAAGCGCCCGACTTTTTACTACATAGGCACTCCCTCGCGGAGAGGTGTCCGAGCCAGGTTTAAGGAGCACGCCTGGAAAGCGTGTACTGGGGAAACTCAGTCGGAGGTTCAAATCCTCTCCTCTCCGCCACAAGGCAGCAAGGCCCCGGGAGCAATCCCGGGGCTTTTTTGTTGTCCTTTCTGCCCCTGCCGCTCCTGGCACAGCTTGCGGCCGTTCCTCGGCATGCCCGGACCTGCCGGCCTTGGCTTCGCGGGGGGCGCGGCGGCGCCCCGGGGGTGGGCAAAAGGACTGGCCGCCCGGTTGCCCCGGGGTGAACCCCGGCAAAACCGCCCGGTGAGCCAGGGCGCCCCCGTGCCGCACGCCTGCCCGCCTTGCGCAGGACGCCCCCCAACCCGGATTCGGTTGACAGTTCCAGAAAACACCATAGATTTGAAGGATGGTCACGGAAACCAGGAGGCCCCATGTGTCCCGATACCTTTTTGCCTTCGCCATGACGCTGCTGACCCTTCCGGCCCTGGCCGCGCAGCCCGGCCTGTCCACGGCCACCTTCGCGGGCGGCTGCTTCTGGTGCGTGGAAGCTGACTTCCTCTCCGTTCCCGGCGTGGTCGAGGCCGTTTCCGGCTTTTCGGGCGGCAGCGAACCCGATCCCACGTACAAACAGGTCAGCGCCGGACTGACCGGCCACCTGGAAGCGGTGCAGGTCACGTTCGACCCGGCCAGGGTAAGCTACGCCCAGCTGGTGGAGTGGTTCTGGCGGCACCACGACCCCACGGATGCCGACGGCCAGTTCTGCGACCGGGGCAGGCAGTACGGGCCGGCCATCTTCGTGCACGACAAGGAGCAGCGCCGCGTGGCCGAGGAATCCAGGCGGCGGCTGGTGGAGTCGAAGGTCCTGCCCGGGCCCGTGCGAACGCCCATAGTGGATTTCGCCGCCTTTTTCCCGGCGGAGGAATACCACCAGCGCTATTCCAAGAAAAACCCCCTGCGCTACCAGTTCTACCGCTTCAACTGCGAGCGGGAAGCCACCCTTCGGGCACTCTGGGGCGAACAGGCGGACAAGCCCTTCTCATACTACCAGGACCATCAAAAGGAGTAAGCGCATGCCAACGGGGCGCAGCATCGAGGACATCATCAGCCGCGCGGCGGGCGGAGAGCGTCTTGACCAGGAGCAGGTCGTCCGGCTGCTGGAATGCCCTCCGGACTCTGAGCAGAGCTATCGCATCATGCACGCCGCGCGGGCGCTTTCCGAAAAATCCTGCGCCGGCAAGCCGGAGATACACGCCCAGTTCGCACTGAATCTTGGCCCCTGCCCTATGAACTGCCTCTACTGCTCCTTCGCCGCCGTCAACGGCATCTTCAAGGAGTCCAGCCGCCTCGATGCGGAACAGGCGGTGGCGTCCGCGCTGACCCTGGAGCAGGCAGGGGCCAACGCCGTGTACATGATGACCACGGCGGACTATCCTTTCGGGGCGTTGCTTGAGATGGGGCGCGAGGTGCGCCGCCACCTCGCCCCCCAGACGCTTCTCATCGCCAACACGGGCGACCGGACCGCCAGCGAAGCCCGCCAGCTCAAGGATGCAGGCTTCCAGGGCGTGTACCATGCCCTCCGGCTGGGCGAGGGCAGCGTGACGCGCATCCCGCCGGAAAAACGCCTGAAGAGCATGCGCGCGTTCCGGGAGGCGGGCTTGCTGCTTGGCACCTGCGTGGAGCCCGTCGGGCCGGAACATTCCCACGAGGAGCTGGCCGCCATGATCCTGTTGGCGGCGTCGCTGGAGCCTGCCTACAGCGGGGCGGCGCGGCGTATTTCCATCCCCGGCACGGAGTTGGCGAAGCGGCATGGCATGATCACCGAGCTGCGCATGGCCCAGATCGTGGCCGTGACCCGGCTGGCCACGCCGCTCTCGGTGCGGGGCAATTGCACCCACGAGCCCTGCGTCATCGGCGCGGCCGCTGGCGCCAACCTCTTCTGGGCGGAGATCGGCGCCAACCCCCGCGATACGAAGGAGCGGACCGAAGAGGGCAGGGGCTTCACCGTTGACAGGTGCCGCCAGATTTTCTGGGAGGCAGGCCTCGGCCACCTGCTGGGGCCATCGGTCTACTACAGCTGACCGCCTAGTTGCCGTCCCCTTCCTGGCCGCAGGCCCGGCCCTTGAGGCCGAACACATAGTGCAGGGCCTTCTTCACCGTGGGCGAGAAAAGCGTCTCGCCCATGAGCCGCCCGGCCAGCGTCTTGGCCGTTTCACCCCGTGACGGATAGGGGTGGACGATGCCCGCCAGCCGTGCCAGAGACACCCCGCCCGCCAGCGCCACGGCCCACTCGGACAGGAGCTCGCCAGCGCCAGCGCCAGCGACATGCACGCCCAGAGGCTTGCCCCCGGAGCCCAGCAGCAGCTTCACCCGGCCCTCGGGGCGGCCCTCGGCCCGGGCCTTGTCGTTGTCCGCGAAGTGCTCCTCCACCACCCGGAACGCCACCCCCGCCTTGCGGGCCTGGGTTTCGGTAAGCCCCACGCCGCCCAGGGCCGGATCGGTGTAGGTGCACCAGGGCATCCAGGTGTAGTCGGCCTTGCGGGGCAGCCGCAGAACGGCGTTGGCCACCACCACCCCCGCCTCGTACCCGGCGGCATGGGTGAACTGCCAGGCCCCGGTCACGTCGCCGCACGCGAAGATGTGCTTCTGCGTGGCGCGCAGGCGCGCGTCCACCTTGATGCCCTTGGCGTCGTATGCCACCCCCGCCGCCTCCAGGCCCAGGCCCTCCACGTTGGGCGTCCGGCCCAGGGCCACCAGCAGGGCGTCACCGGACACCGTGCGCTCCTGCCCGGCCTGGGTGAACGCAACACCCACGCTCCCGCCCTCTACCTGCACCCGGACGAGTTCCGTGCCAAGGTGCAGGCGCACGCCCTCGGTCTCCAGGGCGGCCTGCACCACGGCGGCCATGTCCGCGTCGTCGCGGGTGAGGATGCGCCCGGAGCGCTGGACGACCTCCACCTGGGACCCCAGACGGCGGAAGGCCTGGGCAAGCTCCACGGCGACGGGCCCGCCACCCAGGACGACCAGGCGCTCCGGCAGGCGCTCCAGGGAAAATATCTCGCGGTTGGTCAGGTGCGGGGTCAGGGCCAGGCCAGGCACGGGCGGAATCTTCGCCCGCGACCCCGTGGCGATGACCCACTTGGCCGCGCTCACACGGCGGTCGTCCACCTCGGCGGTGTGTTCGTCGATGAACTGCGCCTGGCCAAAGCGCACCTCGGCGCCAAGGCTGCAGAAGCGCTCCACCGAATCGTGGCGCTGGATGTCGGCCACCACGGAGGCAATGCGCTCCCGGACGCGGGCGAAATCCACCGGCGGCAGCGCCACCGGCGCAAGGCCGTAGCGCTCCGCCCCGGCCATGACCTGCCGGGCCTGCGCCGTGGCGATGAGCGTCTTGCTGGGCACGCAGCCATAGTGCAGACAGTCTCCGCCGAGCTTGGGCTCGCGCTCGACGAGCAGCGTGCGTGCGCCCAGGCGCGAGGCCCCCGCGGCCACGGAAAGGCCGGCGGCCCCTCCCCCGATAATTGCAATGTCGTAGTCGAAGGCGGGCATGGCGTCTCCTTAGCGGTTTCGGCGATGGCGCAGCCAGACGACAAGCCGCCGGGCGGCAAGGGGCAGCAGGCCCATGAAGACCAGCGCGGCCAGCAGCCCGGGCGACAGCACGTCCGCCGGGGATTCCACCCGCCCCAGGCTGGTGCCCGCGAGGACAAACACCGCCGTGGCCGGAAGCATGCCCAGCTGCGAAACCCAGGCGAAGGTGCGGGCGGGCATGGGCGTCAGGCCCATGACCAGATTGATCACGAAAAAGGGCAGGGCCGGGATCATGCGCATGGTGAAGAGGTAGAGCGCGCCCTCGCGCTCCATGCCCTCGTTGACGTGGCCCAGCCTCGCGCCGAAACGCGCCTGCACCCAGTCGCGCAGCACATAGCGCGCCGCCAGGCAAGAGATCGTGGCCCCGATGGTGCTGGCAAAGCTCACCAGGACAAGGCCGCGCCAGAACCCGAACAGCGCCCCAGCGGCCAGCGTCAGCACCACGGCGCCGGGCACGCCCAACCCGGTGGCCGTGACATACAGCCCGAAAAAGGCCGACGCCGCCGCCACCGGATGCGCAGCCACCTCGCGGCGCAGGGCCTCCAGCGAAGCCTTGAGCGCCCCCAGGGTCAGGTGCCGGTCCAGGTCCATGACGAAAAACGCCGCCACGGCCAGGGCCATGAGGGCGGCAACGGCCACTCGGGGGGCCGCCCCCCGCAAGGGGCTCGGGGTCCTCGTCCGGAGCATGCCGCAACCCTACCCCATCGGCTGGGCCTGCGCAACGCGCCACCCTTTCATTCTTGTTCCGGCGCTGCTACACTTGGCGTATGGACAGGCCCTGGCTCTCCGTCATCATCCCCGTGTACCGGGAGGCGGCGCGCATCGCCGCGCTGCTGGACCATGTGGCGGCCATTGCGCCTCCTGGCGGCGCGCAGGCCATTGTGGCAGATGGCGAGCCAGAGCGCTCGACCCTGGCGGCCCTGCCGGAGAACTGCGGCCTGCCTGTCCTGCCCCTGGCGACGCAACAGGGCCGCGCCCGGCAGATGAATGCGGGCGCCGCCGCCGCCCGGGGCGAGGTGCTGCTCTTCCTGCACGCCGACACCCGCCTGCCCGAAGACGCTTTCGCCCTGATCCGCGAGGCCCTGACCGACTCCGGCGTGGCGGGCGGAGCCTTCTCCCTGGACATCCAGCCCGATGCGGGCCGGGCCGGGCCGGGGCTGGCCTGCATCGCCCGGGCAGCCAACATGCGGTCGCGGCTCACCCGCGCCCCATACGGGGATCAGGCCATTTTCCTGCGCCGGGCCGTGTTCGAGTCGATGCATGGCTACGCCGACATTCCGGTCATGGAAGACCTGGAGCTCATGACCCGCCTTCGCCGCAGGGGGCTGGCCATCCGCATCCTGCCGCAAGCCGTGCGCACCTCGGCCCGGCGCTGGGAGGCCGAGGGGCTTGCGCGCTGCACGGGGCGCAACCTGCTGCTGCGCGGGCTCTACCACCTGGGAGTGCGGCCGGAACGGCTTGCCGGGCTGTACAAATGAGACGCGTGGTGCTGCTGCTCAAATACCCGGAGCCGGGCCGGGTGAAGACGCGCCTGGCCAGGGCCGTGGGGCCGGAGCGCGCCGCCCGCCTCGCCCGGCGCTTCGCCGAGGACACCCTCGCCGCTGTCGATTCGCTGGGCTTGGCAGCGGACATCTCCTTTTTCCCGCCCGAGCGCGAAGCGGACATGAAGGCCTGGCTGGGGCCGGACCGGGCCTACCACGCCCAGTCCGGTGCAGACCTTGGAGAGCGCATGGAAGCCGCCTTTGCCCGCGCCTTCGCCCACGGGGCGGAGCGCGTGTCCCTCACGGGCGCGGACGCGCCCGACCGGCCTGCCGCCATGCTCGCCGAAGCCCTGGACCGGCTGGACGACCACGACGTGGTCATCGGCCCCGCCACGGACGGCGGCTACACCCTCATCGCCATGCGCCGGGATCGCTTCGCGTCGGAAACCTTCCGGAGCATGGATTGGGGAACTCCCAAGGTGCTGGCCCAGACCATGGACGCCCTGCGCCGCGCCGGCAGGAGCGTATGGGTGCTGCCGCCCTGGCCGGACATCGACGACGAAGCCGCACTGCGCGACTACCTGGGGCGATGCCCGGACGCCGCGCGGCTGCTGGAGGCTGCGCATGGACGCTGAGAATACGCTGCGGCTGGCGGCCTTTGCGGGCACGGGGCTCGCCCTGGCCGCCTGGGAAGTGCTGGCCCCCCGCCTGGACCGCCCGGCCCTGCGCCTGCTGCGCTGGCCCGGCAACCTGGGCCTGGTGGCCTTGTCCACGGGGCTCATCCGGCTGGCGGCCCCGGTGCTCCCGGTGGGCCTGGCGACCCTGGCAGCGCAGCACGGCTGGGGCCTCATGAACGCCCTGGCCCTTCCTGCCTGGCTGGCCGCGCCCCTGGCCGTCCTGCTGCTGGATCTGGCCATCTGGGGCCAGCATGTGGCATCGCACCGGCTGCGCTGGTTCTGGCGGCTGCACCGGGTGCACCACGCGGACACCGTGCTCGACCTCACCACCGCAGTGCGGTTCCATCCGCTGGAAATGCTGCTCTCCCTGGGCTGGAAGCTGGCCCTGGTGCTTCTTCTCGGCCCCCCGGCCCAGGCGGTGCTGGCCTTCGAGATCCTGCTCAACGCCTTGCCCATGTTCAATCACGCCAATATCCGGCTCCCGGCGGACGGCTTCGTGCGCCTTGCGCTGGTCACTCCGGACATGCACCGCGTGCATCACAGCACGAACCTGCGCGAGGCCAACACCAACTACGGCTTCTGCTTCCCCTGGTGGGACCGGATGTTCGGCACCTACCGCGCCCAACCGGGCAAGGGG
This sequence comes from Desulfocurvus vexinensis DSM 17965, assembly GCF_000519125.1. Lineage (NCBI taxonomy): Bacteria > Pseudomonadati > Thermodesulfobacteriota > Desulfovibrionia > Desulfovibrionales > Desulfovibrionaceae > Desulfocurvus > Desulfocurvus vexinensis. Next base: position 606,972 of record NZ_JAEX01000001.1, on the reverse strand, counting down.
CACGAAGGCATGGCCATCGGGCTGGCCATCTTCCGCGACCGCGCCTGGGCCAGACTCTGGGGGCTGTTGCGGATGCCCTTCGCCTGAGGGGAGCACAGGTCGGCCGTCCCCCCGCCACAAGGCAGCAAGGCCCCGGGAGCAATCCCGGGGCTTTTTGCGTTTCGTGCCTGGGCACGGGGGCGGAAAAGGCTTGGGCGGGGGCATCGCGGGATGCGGTGCCGGGGGGCCGATCAGCCGCGCGCCCTGCCGATGCGCGCCTGCGCCGAGGCCCTGCGCAGGGCTACTTGCCCCGGCAGTAGCGCTCGCACAGGTCGAAGGCGCGCTTGGCGTAGGCCCAGCAGCCGTCGGTCAGATGCTTGGAGTAGCGCACCTGGCGCGTGGCGCGGCAGTCGCTCAGGCAAGCCTCGCGGTCCAGGGGCGGCAGGCGCCCCTCGTCCAGGAAGGCTTCGCAGATGACCGTCATCTCGCCGCAGCTGCCACCGCCGCCGTCGGGGTTGTTCGGCGAGTGGCCCCCGCCGGTGGAATAGGTGAAGCACAGCCCGCGCGCCTCGGGCAGGGTCATGGCGCGGGGCGCGCAGCCCGTGCAGGCGAGCAGCGCGACGGCGAGGACGGACACGACGATGGCTTTCATGGCGGACTCCCCGGGGCGTCTGGCCCCTTGTTGGCATACGCAAGGCCACGATACGCCCGCACCCGCAACCGGGCAAGCCCCGGGCCCGGGCCCGGCCCCGGCCCGGCGCCGCCCTTGACAGAATCCTCCCGGCGGGTCATAAAGACCGCCCGCGAGGGAGGCCGGGCGGCAGTGGCGCCGCCAACCCCGCCAGGCCCGAAAGGGAGCAACGGTAACGGTTTTCGCTGGGTGCCCGGCCTCCTCTCAAAGCGCCGACCTTCGGGTCGGCGCTTTCCTTTTGGGCCGCGACGGGCCGGGCCGGGCAGCGTTGCCCCGCTCCCCCAACTGCCGGGCGTCGGGTTTGCCGCGCCCGCGCGCGCCGCCACGCGCCTGCGCTCCGGCCAAAGCCGCCGCCTTCCGCCCGCGCCGCCACGCCCGCAGCCCCGCGACCCGGCCCCGCGTCCACGCCCGCATCCTCACCAAGACCGCCCTGCCCGCCGCCGCCCCGGCGCGGGTCCGCTCCTGCGGCCCATGCCACGCTGGCCACGCCGGGCAAGTCCCCGGGCTCCGGGCGCATGCGTGCCACGCTGACGGACAAACCCCAACGGTGCTCCGCCTCTCCCGTTCCGGCGCGCGTGCCTGCCACCGGGTTGTCGCGCACGGACCTGCCGGAGGGCATTCGGCCCTGCGCGCGCATGTGCATCGGGCGGCTCCGGCCTTTGCGCAACAGCGTTGCAAGGCGGCGCACATTCGCCAGCCGGTGCAGAAACGCAGGCGATCCTGCCCCGCTGGCTCCCCGCCACGCACCCCCTCACACCCTTCAAATCCAATACTCTCTTCTATCCAATATGATTTAAACGAATATCAATCAAAATCACACTCTCCCTATTTACACACGAAAATCAATTTAGTATGAAATTGCCGTTCACCAATCCCAAACCAGAGGAGTTCCCCATGACCAGCTTCCTGCCCCGCCTGGCCGCCACGGCGGCCCTGGTGGTCGCCCTGGCCGCACCGGCCTGGGCCCATTTCGGCATGATCATCCCCAAGGCCCCCGTGGCCGACATGGACCAGAAAACCATCGCCCTGGAGTTCTCCTTCTCGCACCCCTTCGGCGGCGTGGGCATGAACCTGGTGCGGCCCAAGGCCGCCGGGGTGGCCTTCGAGGGCCAGATCACCGACCTGCTGGGCGCCCTGGCCCCGGCCAAGGTCATGGACCACGACGCCTTCACCCTGGACTACGCCTTCAAGCGCCCGGGCGTGTACACCTTCTTCATGGAGCCCCAGCCCTACTGGGAGCCCGCCGAAGACGTGTCCATCATCCACTACACCAAGGTCAGCGTGGCGGCTTTCGGCGGCGACGAGGGCTGGGACGAGCCCGTGGGCCTGAAGACCGAGATCGTGCCCATGCTGCGCCCCTTCGGCAACTGGGCGGGCAACACCTTCGTCGGGCAGGTGCTGCTGGACGGCAAGCCCGTGCCCGGCGCCGAGGTGGAAGTGGAGCTGTACAACCAGGGCCGCTTCGCCCTGCCCAACGAATACCACGAGACCCAGGTGGTCAAGGCCGACGCCCAGGGCGTGTTCGCCTTCACCTGCCCGCAGCCCGGGTGGTGGGGCTTCGCGGCCCTGTCCGAGGCCGACTACACCCTGCCCGCCGCCAGCGGCCCGGACAAGGGCAAGGACAAAGGCGTGGAGCTGGGCGCCGTGTTCTGGACCTACATGGCCCCCTGGCAGTAGCTCCGCGCCCCGGCGCAACGCCAAAGGGCCCGCCCGGAGCATCCTCCGGGCGGGCCCTTCGCCGCCGTGGGGCGGGCCTGCGCGGCGCTCAGGGCGCGCCGCTCCCGCCACCGCCGCCGCCCGCGCCCGTCGGGCCATCCGGGCCGTCCCCGTCGGGCGGCAGCATGGCGGCCCGGCTGTCCTCCACGGCGCGGCGCACGGCCCGGTCCCGCGAGGCATCGTCCATGCCGTCCAGGGCCAGCATGTCCAGCAGCAGGAACATGCCCCGGCCCAGCAGCGAGGCCCCGGCCCCCCCGGCCAGGGCTCCGGCCCCGGCCAGCAGATGCGCCGCCCCGCCCGCCCCGGCCACCAGGGCCGCCACCAGCCCCAGGAACCCGCCATAGGTCGAGAGCACCAGCACGCCCTCGGTGCTGTAGGCCCGCTCGTCGGGCCCGGCGCCGCGCAGGCGCAGCCACAGCCCGCGGGCGAACATGCCCGCGAAGCCGCCCACATTGCCCCCCAGGGCCACCAGCAGCACGCCCGAGGCCCCGGCCTTCAGCCAGCCGCCCCCGGCGGCGTGCGCGGCCACGAGCCCGGAGGCCAGGCCCACGGCCAGCGCACCCAGGAAGGCCTTGGCCCGGACCCTGCCCAGAACCGCATGTCGGGAAGTCGCCATGGCCCTCCACAGGCCCGCAAGAGCCCCACGCGGGGCGCGAACAGGTGTTGCTTTCCTCTTGCTCTCTGGTACAGTGGCCCCTGGCCCCGCACCCCGGGCGCTCCGCCCGCGGCGGGCCCCATGGTTCACGAGAATACACCTTCAGCCTTCGGAGGGAAAGATGCGTTTCCTGGTTGTGGAGGACGACTTCACCAGCCGCAAGCTCATGCAGCGGATGCTTGCTCCCTACGGCGAGGTGGACGTGGCGGTGAACGGCCAGGAGGCCGTGGAAGCCTTCGAGGCCGCCCTGCGCGACGCCAAGCCCTATGAACTGATCTGCATGGACATCATGATGCCCGAGATGGACGGCCAGGAGGCCCTGAAGCGCATCCGCCAGATCGAACGCCTGAGCGAGCGCTCCGGGCCCGACGAGGCCAAGGTCATCATGACCACGGCCCTGGACGACCCCAAGAACGTGGTCGAGGCCTACTACAAGGGCGGGGCGACCTCCTACGTGCCCAAGCCCATCGACCGCCAGCTCTTTTTGCAGCTCCTGCGCAACATCGGCATCATCAAGTAGCCACGGCTGCCGCGGCACGGCCAGGGCCGGGGCGTCCAGCCCCGGCCTTTTCGCGCCGGGGGTGCCTGGGGGCTTGCGCGCCGGGCCCCGGCGGGGTAGCCTGGGCACGGCGCAACGACGCCCCACCGCGTCCCGCCCCGCAGGGCCGCCCCTGCCGGACGCCGGGGACGCACAAGACAAGGACACGCCATGCATTTCAATCCCCTGGACCTGCTGCTCATCGGCATCCTGATCTACGTGGCCGTCAGCTGGTTCCGCCGCCGCTCGGGCGGCGGACGGCAGGACGGCCCGCGCACCCCGCACGACGGCTCCGCGCCCCACGACGACCAGCGGCGCCAGGCCAGCGACGCCTACACCCGCGCCCAGCAGGCCTGGGACATGCTGCGCTCCGAGGACCCCGACCGGCCCGGCGCGTCCGGCCCGGTGCCCGACGTGGCCTATGTGCCCGGGCAGGGGGCGCCCTCCGGCGAGGTGCCCTCGGCCACCCTGGGCGCCGAAGACCTGCCCCCGGCCCTGCCCGCCCCCGGGCCCGTGCCCGCCGACTTCGACACCGACGATTTCATGCGCGGAGCCAAGGCCTTCTGCTCGCGCATCCGCAGCGCCTGGAACGCCCGCGACCTGAACGACCTGCGCGCCTTCTGCACCGAGCCGTGCATGGAGGACTTCCGCCGCAGGGCCCAGCTGGAGCCCCGCCCCCCGCGCCACGAAATCCAGCGCCTGGACGCCGGGCTGGCCGGGGTCGCCGATCTGCCCGACGGCCGCCGCGAGGCCACGGTCTACTATGTGATTACCGAGAAGGACCTCTCCTCCAACCGCGTGGGCAAGGTCCGCGAGCTGTGGCGCTTCGCGCGCACCCCGGGCGGCAGCTGGCTGCTGGACGAGGTGCGCCCCGTGAGCGCCGAGGAAGGCACGCGGCAATAGCCACCCCCTGCCCCGCGCCGAAGCAAGGACGCCCGCCTTCCTGATGGAAGGCGGGCGTCCTTGCGTTGCGGCGCTGGCGGCGAAGTGCCCCGGAGAGCACGGGCGCCTGCGTCCTGGCCCGCCTGCGGGCCGCGCCTGCGCCGGGCGGGCCTCAGCCCGCGAGGCGGGCGTAGAGGTCCATGTAGGCCTGGGCCATGGCGGCCTCGGTGAAGGCCTCCAGGCGCCGGGCCCCGCCGCGCACCAGCCCTGCCGCCAGGGCCGCGCCGTCCGCCCCGGGGGCGCACAGCCGCTCCAGGGCCGCGGCCAGGGCCGGGGCGTCGCCCCGGGGGCAGGCCAGTCCGCTCACCCCGGGCTCCACCAGCTCCAGGTTGGAGGGCAGGTCCGAGCAGACCACCGGGCGCCGGGCGGCCCAGCCCTCCTTGATGGTCGCGCTCGAGCCCTCGCCGTCCACGCTGGGCACGGCCAGCACGGACAGCTCGCCCAGCACGGCCGCGCTCTCGCGCCAGCCCGTGAACTCCACCCGGCCCCCCAGGCCCAGGGCCTCGGCCCGGGCGCGCAGCCCGGGCCCCAGCGGCCCGTCGCCCACCACCAGGGCCCGCCAGCCCAGCCCCGGGGCGCGCCGCGCCAGCGCGGCCAGGGCCTCCAGGAACACGCCCACGCCCTTTTGCGGCGTCAGGGCGCCGACGACGCCCAGCACCGGGCGCTCCGGCAGCGGCGTGGCCGCCGCCCGGGCGTACAGCGCCGGGTCGATGCCGCTGTGGATCACGCTCAGGCGCGCCCCCGGCACGCCGCCCCGGGCCATGACCTGGGCGATCTCGCGGCTCACGCAGGCCACGGCGTCCCCGGCCAGATACTTGGCACGGCCCGGGCCGGGGCGCAGGGGGTAGGACACGCGGCGCGAATGCACCAGCCGCGCGCCGGTCAGCCCCTTGAGCAGGGCGCCGAGCAGCGCGCTGGCCGCGCAGTGGGTGTGGAGCACGTCCACCCCCTGGCGCAGGACCAGGGCGCGCAGGGCCCACAGGGAGCGCGGGTCCCAGCCCAGGCGCCCGGGCAGGTCGCACACGGTGAGCCCCGCCTCGCGGGCCGCCGCGCCCAGGGGGCAGCCCCGGGGCGCGGCCAGCAGGGTGGAGAACCCGGGGGCCGCGTGCAAGCGGCGCATGAGGTACAGAACCTGGCGCTGCCCGCCGCGCATCTCGCGGCCCAGGTCGAGGTGCAGGATCTTCACGCGCGCGCCTCCGGACGGGGGCAAAGGGCCCCGGGGCATGCGCCGCCGGGGCCCGGGGTTCCTAGAAGGGCACGCCGCTTGCGGCGATGTCCTTGACGATCAGCTCGCGCGCCAGACGGCACACGGGGCCGGGGCGCACGTCGTGGATGGGCTTGCCGTTGTAGCGCACGATGGCCAGGCAGTCCCCGGTGGTGCCGAAAACCAGCACCTCGCGGGCCTGGTAGAGGTCCTCCTCCGTGACCTTGCGGAAGAAGGCCTTGACCTGCCCGGCCAGCAGCTCCACGGCGCGGATGAGGGTCGTGCCCGGCAGGGCGTTGGTGAACTCGGGGATGACCAGGGTGCCCGCCGCGTCCACGATGGCCATGTTTTCCGTGGCGCCCTCGGCCACGAAGCCGTGCTCGTCGAAGCAGATGGGGTAGTCGTAGCCCTTGGCCGTGGCCTCGCTCTTCATCAGCACGTTGGGCAGGTAGTTCACGGACTTGATCTGGGCGATCCAGTCCTGCTTGGCCGGGATGGAGGCGCGAAAGGCCGTCACGCCTTTCTCGAACCATTGCGAGGGCTTGGGCGTGAAGCGGTAGGCCACCACATAGAGGCTGGGCAGCGGGCATTCGCGCGGGTCGATGCCGAAGCCGCCCGGGCCGCGCCCGAGCAGGATGCGCACCAGCCCGTCGTCCTCGCCGCCCGCCGCACAGACCTCAAGCACGATCTCGCGCAGGCGCTCCCAGGTGCAGGGCGGGGTCAGGCCGATGGCCTCGGCCCCGCGCTTCATGCGCGCCAGGTGCGCGTCGAGCTGGTAGACCTTGCGCCCGAGGTATTTCATGGTCTCGAAGATGCCGTCCCCGCGGTGGACGATATGGTCGTCCAGGGGGATGAGCATCAGGCGCGGGTCCTTGCACACGGCGCCGATGCGGTGCTCGTAGAAGGCCAACACCTCGCCGGTGCCGGGCCGCTTCACGGCCAGCATGCGCTTGAGGTACTCCTCGGAATCCAAAACACTTATCATTCCGGTGCTCTCCTTGCCGCGCGTCAGGCCACGCGCAGCAGGTTCATCTCGATGAGCTTCTCGGCGATCTGCACGGCGTTGAGGGCCGCGCCCTTGCGGATGTTGTCCGAGACGACCCACAGGTTCAGGCCGTTGTCGATGGTCTCGTCCTCGCGGATGCGGCCCACGAAGGTCGCGTCCTGACCCTGGGCCTCGATGGGCATGGGGTAGATGCGCTCGCTGGGGTTGTCCAGCACGCGCACGCCCGGGGCCTGGGAGAGCAGCGCCCGGCAGTCCCGGGCCGTGAGCTTCTTGGCCGTCTCGATGTTCACCGCCTCGCTGTGGCCGAAGAAGACCGGCACGCGCACCGCCGTGGCCGTGACGCGGATGGACTCGTCGCCCATGATCTTCTTGGTCTCGTTGACCATCTTCATCTCTTCCTTGGTGTAGTCGTTGTCCAGGAAGACGTCGATCTGCGGCAGGCAGTTGAAGGCGATGCGGTGCGGGTAGACCTTGGGCTCGATTTCCTCCACGCGGCCGTTGAACATGAGCTGCACCTGGTTGGCCAGCTCCTCGATGGCCTTCTGCCCGGTGCCGGACACGGCCTGATAGGTGGAGACCACGATGCGCCGGATGCCCGCGGCGTCGTGGATGGGCTTGAGGGCCACCACCATCTGGATGGTCGAGCAGTTGGGGTTGGCGATGATGCCCTTGTGCCAGGCCAGGTCGTGGGGGTTGACCTCGGGCACGACCAGCGGGCAGCCCGGGTCCATGCGCCAGGCGCTGGAGTTGTCCACCACCACGCACCCGGCCTTGGCGGCCAGGGGGGCGAACTTCTCGGAGGTGCTGCCCCCGGCGGAGAACAGGGCCAGGTCGATGCCCGCGAAGGAGTCTTCCTTCAGCTCGCGCACGGTCAGTTCGCGGCCCTTGTATTCCACGGTGCTGCCCGCGCTGCGGCTGGAGGCGAAGGGAATCACCTCGGCGGCGGGGAAATCGCGCTCGGCGAGCACTTCGAGCATCACGCGGCCCACGGCCCCTGTGGCGCCGCACACGGCGACGACGTATCCGTCCTTCTTCATTGCGACCTCTCTGTGGCGATGGCCCGGCGCGCCCCGTGCAGGGCGCCGGACGGGTTACAGGTCCAGGCCCCCGACGATTTCCAGGCAGGCTTCGGGCCGGTTGAGCGTATACAGGTGGACACCGGGCGCGCCGCCTTCCAGCAGCTCGCGGCACTGGCGCTTGGCCCATTCCAGGCCCACGCGGCAGGCCGCCTCGGCGCCGCCCCGGGCGTCGGCCTCCTCCAGGTCGAGCAGCAGCCGCCCCGGGATGCTCGCGCCGCAAAAGCCCAGCACGCGCTTGGCCGACTTGACGCTCATCACCGGCAAGACCCCGGGGATGATGGGCTTTTTCACGCCCATCTCGCCCAGGCGCTCGGTGAAGTTCCAGTACAGCCGCGCGTCGAAAAACAGCTGGGTGATGGCGAAATCGCCGCCCCGGTCCAGCTTGAATTTCAGGAACTCGAAATCCTCGCGGAAGGTGGAGCACTCGGGGTGCCCCTCGGGGTATCCGGCCACGCCCACGCCCATGTCGGGGTAATGGCGGCGGATGTGCGTCACCAGGTCCGAGGCGTGGCGGAACTGATCGGAATCGGGCACGAACTGGGCGTCGCCCTTGGGCGGGTCGCCGCGCAGGGCCAGCACGTTGTGCACGTCGGCCTCTTCCAGGGCGGACAAAAAGCCGTCCACCCGCTCGGCGCTGGCGCCCACGCAGGTCAGGTGAGCCATGGGCGTCAGGCCCATGTCACGGCGCAGGCGGCGCACGATCTCCAGGGTGTTGCCCTGGGTGCCGCCCCCGGCGCCGTAGGTCACGGAGACGAACAGCGGGTCCACCGCCGCCAGGCGCTCCACGGTCTGGAAGAACCCCGGCCACTCCTGCGGGTCCTTGGGCGGGAAAAATTCCAGGGACACGAACTTGCCCCCGGTCCGGATCATATCGATGATGCGCACGATGCTCTCTCCTCAGCGGGCCGGGCCCTGGGCCAGCAGGGCGACGATCTCGGTGTCGGCCTCCAGGAACGGCACGTCCGCCGCCTGTGGGGCCAGCCAGCGCAGCTCGTGCCCCTCGCGCGGGGCTGCCAGGCCGGCGTACTGGTAGACGTGAAAGAAATGCAGCCGCACCCGCAGATGCGGGTAGGCGTGGCGCTTCTCGCGCCAGAAGGCCCAGGTGGTGGGGGCGATGCCCAACTCCTCGTCCAGCTCGCGGGCCAGGGCCTGCTCCAGGGTCTCCCCGGGCTCGACCTTGCCGCCGGGGAACTCCCAGAACCCGGCCTGGGGCCTGCCCGGCGGGCGGCGCACGGCCAGGAACCGGCTGCCCCGCCAGATCACGGCGGCCACCACGTCGATCTCCGCTCCGGGCGGCGTGTTTCCGGACGTCTGCACCTGTGCGCCCTCCCTGGGCCAAGCCCTTGCGGCAACCGCAGACCTTATTCCCGATGCCCGCCGAAGGCAAGCGCGACGCAGGGCGGCCCGGTGGCGACAAAATATCGCCACGACGTTGACAGGCCACCCGAAGCCCTTGTACGGAAAAGATTATCTTTCGACAACCACTTGCCGCGAGGGTCCATGCGCCGCGTTGTCCTGCTCCTGCTCGCCCTGGCCTCGACCCTGGCCGCGGCCCTGCCGCCCGCCCCGGCGTCCGCCCAGGGGCCGACGGACGCGCCGGGCGTCACCCTCGTGCTCTGCTGCCCGGAGGCGGGCTGGCCGCCCTATAACGTTCCCTGCGCCAGCGGCCCCGGCTGCGGCATCATGCCCGACATCTTCCTGGAGGCCGCGCGGGCCCTGGGCGCGGAGGTGGTCATCCGCAACTTCCCGGAAAAGCGCAGCCTGCTGCTGCTGGAGGAGGGCCGGGTGGACGTGTACAGCAAGGCCAAGCAGTGGGTGACCGACCCGGAGCGCTTCGCCTGGTCCACGCCGGTGCTGCCCTCGCGCGACGTGCTGGCGGTCCCGGCGGACTGCCCCCGGGCCATCGACGGCCCCGCGGACCTCGCGGGGCTGCGCCTGGGCACGGTGCTCGGCTACAGCTACCCCGCGCTGGAAGAGGCCCTGGCCAGCGGCGCCGTGACGCGCGACGACGCCCCCGACACCGCCTCCCAGCTGCGCAAGCTGCTGCACGGCAGGACCGACGCCGCAGTGGTCAACGAGCTGGTGGCGCGCTGGGTGCTGCGCGACCAGGGCGAGAACGGAGCCGACGCCCTGCGCTTCTCGCGCGGCGCCGTGGGCCTGGCCTGGCTGCGCTTCGCCTTCACTCGCGCCCGCGACTGGGAGCCCTTCATCGCCCGCCTGGACGCCGAGATCGAGCGCATGCGCGCCGACGGACGGCTCCAGGCCATCCTGGACGCCTACCGCTAGCGCCACGCCCGCACAATGACGCCAGGGGGTTGAGCACCAAAAGCCTTTGACCCAAGGCGTTGCAGAACAAACATGCCCGTCTTTCGCGGGCGCGGCGCGCTAGCAGCCCTCGCCCAGGGCTTCGCGCTCGGTCTCCAGGGCCGCGATCTGCCCTTCCAGCGCGTCCATGGCCTCCACGAGCTTTTCCGTCAGCCCCTGCAACTCCGCGAAACGCTTCATGAGCCCTGCGGAGCGCCCCGCGTCGGCGTAGACCTCGGGGTCGGCCAGGGTCTGCTCCACCTCGCCCTGCTCGGCCAGCAGCGTTTCCAGCTCGGCCTCCTTGGCGGCGTAGCGCTCCTGGAGCGGGCGCAGCTTCTTGTACAGCGCGTTGCGGGCCTCGGCCTGGCGGCGCTTGGCCTCTTTGGCGTCGGCGCGGTTGCCCCGGCGCACGGCCTCGGCCTGGGGCGCGCAGGCGGGCTCCAGGGCCGCGCGCCGGGCGCGGTCATAGCCCTCGAAGCCGTCGGGGAAGGTCTCGATGCCCTCAGGCTTCAGCCACCAGACCTCGCGGGCCACGGCGCTCATCAGGTGCCGGTCGTGGGCGACCATGAGGATGGTGCCCTCGTAGTCGCACAGGGCCTTGATGAGCGCGTCGCGGCTTTCCAGGTCCAGGTGGTTGGTGGGTTCGTCCAGCACCAGGAAGTTGGCCCGCTTGAGGAACAGCGTGGCCAGGATCAGCCGGTTCTTCTCGCCGCCGGACAGCTCGCGGACCTCACGGTCCCAGAACGATTCGGGCAGCATGAACAGGCCGAGCACGCTGCGCAGCTCCTCCTCGGTGGTGCGCGGGTCGGACAGGCGGCGGATCTCGCCGAGCACGGTGCGGTCGAGGTTCAGGGTCTCGGCCTGGTGCTGAGAAAAATAGCCCACGCGCATCTTGGAGCCGACCTCGATGGCCCCGGCGCTGGGCGCCAGCTGGCCGGTGATGGCCCGCAGGAGCGTGGTCTTGCCGCAGCCGTTGGGCCCGGCCAGGGCGATCTTCTGGCCCGCGTAGATGTGGAAATCCAGGGGCCGCCACAGGCTCGTGCCGCCGGAATAGGCCACCTGCACGCCGATGGCCGAGAGCACGGTCTTGTTGCCGCGCTCGGGCGCGGGCCAGGCGAACTTCAGTTCCTTGGCCTTGGGCTCGGCGCGCACGCCTTCGAGCTCTTTTTCCAGCTTGGCCACCTGCTTCTTCATGCTGTTGGCCTGGCGGGCCTTGGTGGCCTTGACCTGGAAGCGGCGCACGAAGTCCATCTTCTTGGCGATGTCGTCCTGCACGCGCTGCTCGGCGCGGCGGCGCTGCTCCTCGGTCTCGTCCATCCAGGCCCAGAACTGGGTGAAGGTGCCCTTGCGCACCACGGGCTTGACCCCGCCCAGGAACAGCACGTGGGTGGACACGCGGTCCAGGAGCATGCGGTCGTGGGCCACGAAGACCAGGGCGCCCTCGAAGGCCTTGAGGTAGTCCTCGAGCCACTCCACGGCCTCCAGGTCCAGGTGGTTGGTGGGTTCGTCGAGCAGCAGCACGCCCGCGCCCTCCACCAGGATGCGCGCCAGCTTGGCCCGCTCGCGCCAGCCGCCGGACAGCTCGCGCAGCGGGCTGCCCAGCTGCGCGGCGGTGAAGCCCAGGCCCGAGAGCACGGCCCGGGCCTTGTGCTCGGGGTTGTAGCCGCACACGTGCTCCAGGTGGGCCTGCTCCTGGGCCAGGGCGCCCAGGGCGGGCTTGTCCCCGGCGCGGGTGGCGGCCTCCCAGCGCTCCCAGAAGTCGCCCCACGAGGGCAGCCCCTCCATGACCCAGCTGGTCACGGACTCGCCCAGGTCGCGCTCGGCCAGCTCCTGCTTGGAGTAGCCGAGCTGCGCGTCCTTGGGCATGGACACCGTTCCGGAGTCGGGGTCCTCGACGCCGGCCAGGATGCGCAGGAAGGTGGACTTGCCGCAGCCGTTGGGGCCGACCACGGCCAGCCGCATGCCGGGCGTGACCTCCAGGGAAAAGGCCTGGAACAGGTCGCGCCCGCCAAAGGACTTGGACAGGGACTGGATGCTGATTCTGGACATGGCTCACATGCGCCCGGCTGGGGCGGCTGACGAAGAAGGACCCGGGAGGCCGCGCGGCCTCCCGGGTCTCGGGTTTGCTGGCAATATGCGGGCTCGCGCCGCACCGCTTCTACAGCTTTTCGGCCACAAGGTCACCCATTTTCTCGCACCCGGCCATGCGGCAGCCCTCCTCGCGGATATCGCCCGTGCGCCAGCCCGCGTCGAGCACGGCGGACACGGCGGCCTCCACGGCGTCGGCGGCGGCGGGCATGTCCAGGGAGTGGCGCAGCATCATGGCCACCGAGAGGATGGTCGCCAGGGGGTTGGCCCTGTCCTGCCCGGCGATGTCCGGCGCCGAGCCGTGGATGGGCTCGTAGAGCCCCGGCCCGTCCGCACCCAGCGACGCCGAAGGCAGCATGCCGATGGACCCGGTGATGCACCCGGCCTCGTCGGAGAGGATGTCGCCGAACAGGTTCTCGGTGACCAGCACGTCGAACTGCGCGGGGTCGCGCACCAGCTGCATGGCCGCGTTGTCCACATACATGTGCGAGAGCGCGACCTCGGGGTAGTCGCGGGCGGTCTCGATGACCACCTCGCGCCACAGGCGCGACACGTCGAGGACGTTGGCCTTGTCCACCGAGCACAGCCGCCGCGAGCGGCGCATGGCGGCCTCGAAGGCCACCCGCGCGATGCGCGCCACCTCGTGCTCGTCGTAGATCATGGTATTGTAGCCCACGCGCACGCCGTCGCGCACCTCCACGCCCCGGGGCTCGCCGAAGTAGGCCCCGCCGGTCAGCTCGCGCACGACCATCACGTCCAGGCCGTCGGCCACGATGTCGGGGCGCAGGAAGCAGGCCCGGCGCAGCTGCGGGAAAAGCTTGGCCGGGCGCAGGTTGGCGAACAGGCCCAGGGCCTTGCGGATGCCCAAAAGGCCGCGCTCGGGGCGGATGGCGGGGTCGATGGTGTCCCATTTGGGGCCGCCCACGGCGCCCAGCAGCACGGCGTCCGCCGCCTTGCAGGCCGCCACCGTGTCCCCGGGCAGGGGGCCGCCCGTGGCGTCGATGGCCGCGCCGCCGATGAGCGCCTCGGTGCAGGCGAACGTGCAGCCCTGGCGCGCGCCCAGGCGGTCCAGGACCTTGCGGGCCTGGGCCATGATCTCCGGGCCGATGCCGTCGCCGGGCAGGATGCAGATGGTCTTGCGCATGGCTAGCGGGCCTCCCCGGCCAGGCGCTGGCCCACGTAGCCCACCAGGCCCCCGGCGTCGAGGATCTGCTGCATGAACGGCGGCACGGGCTGGCAGCGGACCTCGGCCCCGGTGTCCAGGTTGCGGACCACCCCCGCGTCGGTGTCCACCTCGATGCGGCTGCCGTCGCCAAGCTGGGCGTAGCCGTCGCCGACCTCGATGAGCACCAGGCCCATGTTGAAGCCGTTGCGGTAGAAGATGCGTGCGAAGCTGTGGGCCACGACCACGGGGATGCCCGCGCCCTTGATGGCGATGGGCGCGTGCTCGCGCGAGGAGCCGCAGCCGAAGTTGGGCCCGGCGACCATGATGTCCCCGGGGCGGACCCGGGCAACCCAGCCCGCCTCCAGGCCCTCCATGCAGTTGGCCCCGAGCTGCGCCTCGTCGGTGGTAACCAGAAAGCGCGCCGGGATGATGGCATCGGTGTCGATATTGGCGCCCACGGCGTGGGCGGTGCCGGTGTATTGCATTGTCGCGTCTCCGTCCTAGAGGTCCGCCGGGCTGGCGATGGCGCCGACAACGGCCGAGGCGGCGGCCACGGCGGGCCCGCTGAGGTAGACCTCGGACTCCAGGCTGCCCATGCGCCCCTTGAAGTTGCGGTTGGTGGTGGCGATGGTCCGCTCGCCACTGGCCAGGATGCCCATATGCCCGCCCAGGCACGGCCCGCAGGTGGGCGGGCCGACCACGGCCCCGGCGTCCATGAAGATTTCCAGCAGGCCTTCGGCCAGGGCCTGGCGCCAGATGCGCGGAGTGGCGGGCAGCACGATGAGCCGCACGCCCCGGGCCACCCGGCGGCCGCGCAGCACGGCGGCGGCCTCGCGCAGGTCCTCGATGCGCCCGTTGGTGCACGAGCCGATGACCGACTGATGGACGGCCACGCCGCGCACCTCGGACACGGGGCGCACGTTCTCGGGCAGGTGCGGGCAGGCCACCTGGGGCTCCATGCCCGTCACGTCCAGGCGCACGGTGCGCTCGTAGGCCGCGCCGGGGTCCGGCGCCAGGGCGGCGTCGCCCGTGCGCCCGGCGGCGGCGGCGTAGGCCAGGGTCCTGGCGTCGGCCTCGAACAGCCCGACCTTGCCCCCGGCCTCGATGGCCATGTTGGCCATGGTCATGCGGCCCTCGACGGTCAGCGCCTCTACCGCAGCGCCGCCGAATTCCAGGGCCTTGTAGAGCGCCCCGGCCACGCCGATCTCGCCGATGATCCGCAGGATGTAGTCCTTGCCGCCCACATACGCGCCGGGGGTGCCGTCGATCTGCACGCGGATGGTCGGCGGCACCTTGAACCACGTCTCGCCCAGGGCCATGGCCGCAGCGATGTCCGTGGAGCCCATGCCCGTGGCGAAGGCGCCCAGGCCGCCGTAGGTGCAGGTATGGCTGTCGGCGCCGACCACCACGTCGCCGGGGCCGACCAGCCCCAGCTCGGGCAGCAGCGCGTGCTCCACGCCCACATCGCCGCCCTCGTAGTAGTGGACCACGCCCATGCGCCGGGCGAACTCGCGCACGGCCTTGACCTGCTCGGCGGAGTCGATGTCCTTGTTGGGCGTGAAATGGTCGCAGACCAGGGCGACCCGCTCCTTGTGGAACACCGCGCGGGCGCCCATGGCCTCGAAGCTCTTGATGGCCAGGGGCGCGGTGATGTCGTTGGCCAGCACCAGGGACACGCGGCAGCGCGCGATGCTCCCGGCCTCGCCCACGGCCTCGGCGCATTGGTTTTGCAGGATTTTCTGGGCCAGGGTCTGGGGCATCTACTTGTCCTCTCTTTTCTTTTCCAGGCGGTTCAAGGCGTT
Source organism: Desulfocurvus vexinensis DSM 17965 (assembly GCF_000519125.1). Classification (NCBI taxonomy): domain Bacteria; kingdom Pseudomonadati; phylum Thermodesulfobacteriota; class Desulfovibrionia; order Desulfovibrionales; family Desulfovibrionaceae; genus Desulfocurvus; species Desulfocurvus vexinensis. Next base: position 591,803 of record NZ_JAEX01000001.1, on the reverse strand, counting down.
GAGCAGGGCCTTGGCGCTGGCGACGATGATGTCGGCGTCGGTGCCGCGGCCCACGGCGCGCTGGCCGCCGTGCTCGATCTTCACGGTCACTTCGCCCTGGGCGTCGGTGCCGTCGGTGATGGCGTTGACGAGGTACTGCTCCAGGGTGGGCCGCTTGCCGATGATCTCGGCAATGGTGTTGAACACCGCGTCCACCGGGCCCACGCCGAAGGTCGCGAGCTTCCGCTCCTGCCCGTCCACTTCCATGATCACCGCCGCCGTGGGCGGCACGCTGATGGTGCCGGACTGGATGTGCAGGTGCTTGAGGCGGTACTTGTCGGGGATGCGGAAGACCTCTTCGAGCACGATGGCCTCGACGTCCTCGTCGTATATCTTTTTCTTGATGTCCGCCAGCCTCTTGACGGCGCCCGCAACCACGTCCACCTCGGCGTCGGACAGCCGGAAGCCCATGGCCTCGACCTTGGATTTCACGGCGTGGCGGCCCGAATGCTTGCCCATGACCATGTCCGTGCCCGAGCGCCCGACGCTCTCGGGGGTCATGATCTCGTAGGTCTCGCGGTGCTTGAGCACGCCGTCCTGGTGGATGCCCGACTCGTGGGCGAAGGCGTTGTCGCCGACCACGGCCTTGGTGGCCGGGATGGGCCGGCCGATGATGCGCGAGAGCATGCGGTTGGCCGGGAAGAGCTGCTCGGTGATGATGCCGTGGCTCACGGGGTAGTACGCGGGCCGGGTGCGCATGTTCATGACCACCTCCTCCAGGGCCGCGTTGCCCGCGCGCTCGCCGATACCCGAGAGGGTGACCTCCACCTGGCGCGCCCCGGCGCGCACGGCGGCCAGGGTGTTGGCCACGGCCAGCCCGAGGTCGTTGTGGCAATGCACGGAGAACACGGCCTGCGAGGCATTGGGCACCGTTTCCATGAGGAAGGCGATCAGCTCGGCGAATTCGCCGGGCTGGGCGTAGCCCACGGTGTCGGGAATGTTGATGACCCGGGCGCCGCATTCGATGGCCAGCTGGCAGATCTCGGCCAGGAAGGGCCGCTCGGAGCGCGAGGCGTCCTCGGCGGAGAACTCCACGTTGGGCGTGAGGCTCGCGGCGTGGCGCACGGCGCGCTCGGCCATGGCCAGCACCTGGTCCGGGGCCTTGCCCAGCTTGTGCTTCATGTGCAGCGGGCTGGTGGCGATGAAGGTGTGGATGCGCGGGTTGCGCGCGCCGCGCACGGCGTCGAAGGCGCGGTCGATGTCCTGGGGCAGGGCCCGGGCCAGCCCGGCCACCTGGGCGCGCTCCACGGCGTCCGCGATGGCCCGCACGGACTCGAAATCGCCCTCGCTGGCCGCCGGGAACCCGGCCTCGATGATGTCCACGCCCAGGGTGTCGAGCTGGCGCGCCAGGCGGACCTTCTCGCGCAGGTTCATGGTGCAGCCCGGGGACTGTTCGCCGTCGCGCAACGTGGTGTCGAAGAAATAGACGCGGTCGGACATGGGTATCTCCTTGATGTGCCTTGCGGCGGGCGGCCCGGGCGGGGCCCGGCGGCGCGCCGCTGGTGGTGGTGGCGATGTCGGGAATCTGCCGGTGGCACCCGGAGGGAAAACAGGCGTTCCGGGCGCCGCGCCCGGCGCGCGCCGCCCTGGTGGTGGACCGAGGGGAAGGAGGTGCGCCGTGGCGCTACGAGTGCGTGCGAGTCCGCTCCCGTAGGATATGGGGGCGGCGTAGGAGCAGATAGTAAGTGTGGATAGGCCCGGAGAGCACGTAGCCGAACAGGATCAGGAAGCCCAGGGCCTTGGGCTGCGAGGCGACCAGCACGAAGAGCAGGATCACGGTGACCATGCTGCTGAACGGGTGGGCCTTGACGAAATCGTATTCCTTGAAGGCGGCGTAGCGCACGCGGCTGACCATGAGGAAGGACAGGCCGTAGGCCAGGACCAGGGCCGCCTCGGGCAGATGCGTGGCAACGAACCCGGGGGCGAAGGGCTCGAAGAGCACCAGGGTGGCCATGACGCAGCCCTGGGCCGGGATGGGCAGGCCGATGAAATGCTTCTTGGACGAGGTGGAGGAGTTGACGTTGAAGCGCGCCAGCCGCAGCGCCCCGCAGACCACCAGCAGGAAGGCGGCCATGAGCCCCAGCCGCCCGTAGGCGTGCAGCTGCCACTGGTACATCATGATGGCTGGGGTCACGCCGAAGGCCACCAGATCGGCCAGGGAGTCGTACTGTACGCCGAATTCGCTGGTGGAGCCGGTGAGCCGGGCGACCTTGCCGTCCATGCCGTCGAACAGGGCGCTGACCAGGATGGCCAGCGCGCAGGCCTCGAACTGGCCCTGGATGGCCCACATGATGCCCAAAAACCCGGAGAACAGGCTCGCCGTGGTGAGCATGTTCGGCAGGATGTAGACACCCTTATGGAACGGTCTGTCCTTGGGCTCGTTCATGGTCCGCGTCACTCTTGCGTGCGCCCGCCCTTGCGGCGGGCGATGATGGTCTGCCCGGCGAGGACCCGTTCCCCGACGTGCACTGCTATGTCATAGGCATCGGGCAGGTAAAGGTCAACCCTGGAGCCGAACTTGATCATCCCGAAGCGCTCGCCCCGGCCCAGGGTGTCGCCGGGCTCCACGCGGCAGACGATGCGCCGGGCGATGAGCCCCGCGATCTGCACCACGCTCCACTGGCCGCCCTCGGCGCCGCGGATGTCCAGGGACATGCGCTCGTTGTCCTCGCTGGCCTTGTCCAGGCTGGCGTTCAGGAACTTGCCGGGGTGGTATTTCAGGCGCTCCACCGTGCCCGCCACGGGCATGCGGTTCACGTGCACGTCAAAGACGTTCATGAAGATGCACACGACCTTGCGTTCCTGCCCGGTGAAGGGGTCGCGCGCAAGCCCGGCCTTGACCACCTTGCCGTCGGCGGGCGACACGGCCACGCCCGGCTCGGGCGAGGGGTAGCGCTCGGGGTCGCGGAAAAAATTCACGGCAAAAGCCGTGAGCGCCAGGCCGATGGCCGTGCCGGTCACGCAGTCCAGGATGGCCAGGACCAGGGTGAAGAAGGCCGCGAGGCCTATGGCGGGAATGCCTTCCGGGGTGATGCCGACGGACGGTCTTTTCATCTCAGCCCTCCAGGCCGGGGCAGAATTTCCTGAACTGACGCTCGAAATCCTGGCGGCCCGTGTAGTGGATGGCCAGCAGCCCCCGCTCGCGGGCGCGGCGGATGTGGCCCTCGAAATCGTCGATGAACAGCGCCCGGCCCGGCTCCACCCCCAGGGCGGCCACCACGTCGTCGAACAGCGTGGGGTCCTTCTTGGTCTTGCCCAGGCGGTAGCTGTTGAGCACCAGGTCGAAGCGGCGGTAGAAGCCGTGGGCGGCGTCCAGTTCCTCAAGCCAGTTGGTCTGGTCGCTCAGGATGGCCACCTTGTACCCGGCGCCACGCAGCTTGTCCACCCGGGTGAACATGAAGTCGCGCGGCACGAAGCGCGAGAGCAGCTCGCGGCGCAGGGCGGCGTCGGGCTCGGCGATGCCCGTGCGCGCGCGCAGTTCCTCCCAGAACTCGGCCTCGCTGACCCGGCCCTCCACGTAGCCGCCCCGGCGCACCACGTCCACCGCCGTCTCGGCCAGCCCGCCGGGGTCCATGCCGTGGCGCGCGGCGATGGCCCGGAAGCCCTCGAAGAAGCCCTCCTCGGCCAGCACGCCGCCGAAGTCGAAGATCACGGCGTCCAGGGCCCGGCACGGGCCGCCCGCCATGTCCAGCACCTTGTGCATCATGGTCGAAAACCTCCACCGCAAAGGTGCATTCATGAACATATCGCCGCCTCCTGGTCAAGGACGCCCGGGGCCCGCCGCCGGGCCGTCTTGCCACGGCCCCGCCGGGTGGGATACACCCCGGCCATGGATCCGGTAACACACATCGTCTCCGGCGCGCTGGCCGGGCGCGCCGCGGCGGACCGCCTGGGCACCCGCGCGGCCTACGCCCTGTGCGTGCTGGCCGCCTGGCTGCCCGACATCGACAACTTCGTGGGCCTGGGCCCCGAGGCCTACCTGCGCCACCACCGCGGCGTGACCCACTCCCTGGCGGGCATCGTGGTCCAGGCGCTGCTGCTCACCGGGGTCTTCCGACTTTTCGGCAGGGCCTTCGCGCCGCTTAAGACCTTCCTGCTGGCCCTGGCCCTGCTGGGGCTGCACCTGTGGCTGGACGTGATCACCACCTACGGCACCCAGCTCCTGGCGCCCTTTGACGACACGCGCTTTGCCTGGGGCAGCGTGTTCATCATCGACCCCTTCCTGACCCTGGGGGCCCTGGCCCTGTTCGGCCTCTCCCTGCGCAGGGGGGCCCGGGGCGAGCCGGGGCGGCGCCTGGCCGTGGCCGGGCTCGCGCTGCTGGTGGCCTACCCCCTGGCCTGCCACGGCGTGCGCGCCGCCGTGGCCGCAGCCGTGCCCGGGGTGCTGGCGGCCCAGGGCCTGGAGGGCCGCCCCTTCGAGGTCGCCCCCGACGCCCTGACGCCCATCTACTGGAAGGTCACCGTGCAGGACGGCGACCGGCTGCTGGTGGGCACGACCACCGCCCTGCCCGCCGCCAGCCGCCCCCTGGAGTTCGACGCCTTCACCCGCGCCGACCCGGCCCTGCTGGAGCGGCTGACCCGCGAGGCCCCGGTGTTCGCCACCTGGGCCTGGTTCGCCCGCCACCCGGCCATGGAGCCCGCCCCCGCCTCGCCGGACCCGGGCGCCGAACGCGCCGTGCACTTCTCCGACGTGCGCTTCCACTCCACGGCCCCGCCCATGCGCCTGCTGGCGGGCCGCAGGCAGACGCCCTTCGTCATCACCGCCGTGTTCGGCCCCGGGGGCGAGCTGACGCGCGTGCTCTACGGCGGCCAGAGCCACCCCCTGCGCTCCGCCGGGTCCTGACCGCCAGGTCCTCAAAAAATATTTCCAACCTCTCCAGCTAGTTGCCTTGTTCCAGCAGGGCAAAAGCCCCCGCTCCCCCCTTGCCAGGGCTCGCAAAAGAGATTACCTGCACCCCTATCAAATAGCACGCTAACTATTTGCGTGCGAGAGAACCTTCCCCGCAGAGGAGTCACCGTCCATGCCGCGCATTGCTTCCCCGGCGCTCCGGCGCCTGTCCGCCCTGCTGCTCACCATCGCCCTGGCCGCCGCCCTGGCTGGCTGCGGCGACAAGCCCCAGGCGGGTGCAGCGTCCGCCCCGCCCGCGCCCCGGGTCCGCGCCCTGACCCTGGCCAGCGCCGACCTGCCCCTGACCAGCGAATTCGCCGCCCAGATCACCGGCTCGCGCGATGTCGAGGTCCATGCCCAGGTGGGCGGCATCCTGCTGGAGCGCACCTATGTGGAGGGCGCCTACGTGCGCAAGGGCGACCTGCTCTTCCGCATCGAGCCCGACTCCGCCAGCGCCAGCAACGAGCAGGCCCGGGGCGAGCTCAAGCGCCTGCGCGCGACCATGGAGCTGGCCCAGGTGGACCGCGAGCGCACCGAGGCCCTGTTCGCCCAGGGCGTGGTCAGCGCCCAGGAGCGCGACGACGCCGTGACCGCCTTCGACCAGGCCAGCGCCGCCGTGGAGGCCGCCGAGGCCGCCGTGCGCGAGACGTCCATCACCCTGGGCCGCACCGAGGTCCGCGCGCCCATCTCGGGCGTGACCAGCAAGGAGTCCATGTCCGAGGGCAGCCTGGTCAGCGTGGGCGGCAACAGCCTGCTGACCACCATCACCCAGGTGGACCCACTGTACGTGAACTTCTCCGTGCCCGGCAGCCAGGTGCTGCGCGACAAGCGCCTGGAGGCCGAGGGCCGGCTGGCCGTGCCCGAGGGCGGCATGACCGTGCGCCTGAAGCTCTCCGACGGCAGCATCTACGAGCACACCGGGCGCATCGGCTTCGCCGACAGCCGCGAAGACCCGCAGACCGGCACCGTGAGCTTCCGCGCCACCCTGCCCAACCCCGACGGGCTCGTGCTGCCCGGGGGCTACGCGCGGGTCATGGTCGAGGGCATGGTGCTCAAGGACGTGCTGCTCGTGCCCCAGCGCGCGGTGCTCTTTACCAAGGACGCGCCCCTGGTCTATGTGCTCGACGCCGAAAACGCCGCCTCGCCCGTGCCCGTGGCCCTGGGCCGCGCCGTGGGCGACAGCTTCGTGGTCGAGGGCGGGCTCAGCGCCGGGCAGACCATCGTGGCCGAGGGCGTGATCAAGGTCCGCCCCGGGGCCAAGGTCGCCGTCATCGACGAGACCCCCGCGGCCCCCGGCGCCAACAACGGGCAGGGCAACGGCTGATGTTCTCGCGCTTTTTCATCAACAGGCCGATCTTCGCGACGGTCGTCTCGCTGTTCATCGTCCTGGCGGGCGCCCTGTCCCTGCGCGTCCTGCCCATCGCGGAGTTCCCCGACATCGTGCCGCCCGAGGTGCAGGTGTCGGCCCGCTACCCGGGCGCCAGCGCCGAGACCATCGCCCAGACCGTGGCCGCGCCCCTGGAGCAGAAGATCAACGGCGTGGACAACATGCTCTACATGCGCTCGGTGAGCGCGGGCGACGGCAGCCTGACCATCACCGTGAGCTTCGAGGTCGGCACCGACCCCGACCAGAACACCATCAACGTCAACAACCGCGTGCAGGCCGCCGAGTCGTCCCTGCCCGAGGAGGTCCGCCGCCAGGGCGTCACCGTGAGCAAGAAGTCGTCGAGCATGCTCATGGTCCTGGCCATGGAGTCCGGCGACGGGCGCTACGACGCGGTGGACGTCAGCAACTACGCCCTGGTCAACGTCATCGATGAGCTCAAGCGCATCCCCGGCGTGGGCGACGCCATGGTCTTCGGCTCGCGCGACTACTCCATCCGCATCTGGCTGCGCCCCGACAAGCTGGCCGCCATGGGCCTCACGCCCTCGGATGTGGCCGCCGCCGTGGGCGAGCAGAACGCCCAGTTCGCCGCCGGGTCCATCGGCAGCGAGCCCCTGGATGCCCCGGTGGAGATGACCTACACCGTGACCACCCAGGGCCGCATGGTGGACCCCGAACAGTTCGCGGACATCATCCTGCGTGCCAACGAGGACGGCAGCTTCCTGCGCCTGCGCGATGTGGCCGAGGTCGAACTCGGCGCCCAGAGCTACAACATGGTCAGCAAGCGCGACGGCAAGGCCGCGGCGGCCATGGGCGTCTACCTCGCCCCGGGCGCCAACGCCCTGGAAACCGCCGACCGCGTCATCGCCGCCATGGAGCGCCTCTCGGCCCAGTTCCCCGACGGCATCGGCTACTCCGTGCCCTACAACACCACGACCTTCGTGCGCATCTCGGTGCAGGAGGTGCAGCAGACGCTCATCGAAGCCTTCCTGCTGGTGTCGCTGATCATCTTCATCTTCCTGCACAACTGGCGGGCGACCCTCATCCCGCTGCTGGCCGTGCCGGTGTCCATCATCGGCACCTTCGCGGGCATGTACGCCCTGGGCTTCAGCATCAACACCCTGACCCTGTTCGGCCTGGTGCTGGCCATCGGCATCGTGGTGGACGACGCCATCGTGGTCATCGAGAACGTGGAACGGGTGATGAAAACCGAGTTCCTGCCGCCCAAGGAAGCGACCATCAAGGCCATGGGCGAGGTCAGCGGCGCGGTGGTGGCCATCGTGCTGGTGCTGTGCTCGGTGTTCATTCCCGTGGCCTTCATGGGCGGGCTGTCGGGCGAGATGTACCGCCAGTTCGCGGTGACCATCGCCGTGTCGGTGATCATCTCGGGCATCGTGGCCCTGACCCTGACCCCGGCCCTGTGCGCGCTTTTGCTGAAAAACGAGCACCGCCAGCCCATCCTGCCGCTTTTGCTCTTCGAGCGCTTCTTCACGCGGCTCACGGCGGGCTACACGGCGGGCGTGCGCCTGCTGCTCAAGCGCTCGCTGCTGGCCTTCGCCCTCTTCGCCGTGCTGTGCGTGGTGTCCTGGCGCATGTTCGCCGCCCTGCCCCACGCCCTGGTGCCCGAGGAGGACAAGGGCAACATCCTGTCCGTAACCATGCTGCCCGAGGGCGCCTCGCTCTCGCGCACCGAGGCCGCCATGGACGCCCTGGCCGGCACGATGCTCAAGGCCCCCGGGGTGGACGGCATCATGACCCTGACCGGGCTGGACCTGCTCTCCGGCGCCATGAAGACCAACACCGGCACGGCCTTCGTGACCCTCGCCCCCTGGGACGAGCGCAAGAAAGGCCCCACGGTGGACCAAGTCATCGGCATGACCTTCGGCGCGGGCGCCTCCATCACCGACGCCTTCGTGCTGGCCTTCAACCTGCCGCCCATCATGGGCATGAGCAACACCGGCGGCGTGGAGGGCTACGTGCAGGACCGCGGCGGCAACAGCCTGACCGAGCTGGCCGCGCGGGTCAACGAGCTGGTGGCCAAGGCCCGCACCCGCCCCGAGCTGGGCAGCGTGCAGGCCATGTTCAGCGTCAACGCGCCGCAGATCAACGTGGTGCTCGACCGTGACCGCGCCCGGGCCATGGGCGTGCCCATCGACCGCGTGTTCGAGACCATGCAGGCCACCTTCGGCGCCTACTACATCAACGACTTCAACCGCATGGGCCGGACCTTCAAGGTCCAGCTCCAGTCGCGCGGGGAGTTCCGCGACAACCCCGATGACCTCGCCGACGTGTACGTACGCTCGGACACGGGCCGGATGATCCCCCTGACGGTGCTGGCCACGGTGGAGCGCACCACCGGCCCCGAGGTGGTGGAGCGCTTCAACGTGTTCCCGGCGGCCAAGGTCATGGCCAGCCCGGCCCCGGGCTACAGCTCCGGCCAGGCCATGGACGCCCTGGAGGAGGTCACCCGCGCCGAGCTGCCCGAGACCTACCACCTGGCCTGGACCGGCTCGGCCTACCAGGAGCGCGCTACGGGCGGCACCTCGCTCACCGTGCTGCTGCTCGGCCTGCTGATGGTCTTCCTGATCCTGGCGGCGCAGTACGAGCGCTGGACCCTGCCCCTGGCGGTGATCCTGGTGGTGCCCTTCGCGCTGTTCGGCGCCGCCGGGGCCACCCTGCTGCGCGGGCTGTCCAACGACACCTACCTGCAGATCGCCCTGGTGACCCTGGTCGGCCTGGCTTCCAAGAACGCCATTCTCATCGTGGAGTTCGCCGTGCAGCAGCACAAGTCGGGCATGGGCATCGCCGAGGCCGCCGCCAAGGCCGCCGAGCTGCGCTTCCGGCCCATCGTCATGACCTCGCTGGCCTTCATCCTGGGCTGCCTGCCCCTGGCCATCAGCAGCGGCGCGGGCGCGGCCAGCCGCCACGCCATCGGCACCGGCGTCATCGGCGGGATGCTCGCGGCGACGTTCATCGCGCCGTTCTTCATCCCGACCTTCTACAAGACCATCATCGGCCTCACGGAACGGCTCCGCCGCCGCCCCAAGGGCGACGGCTGACCCCCCGCGACCGGCGTCCCGCCCGACACTCCTCCGGGCGGGGCGCCGCAGCGGGCAAACCCGGGGCCCGGCGCCCCCGACCAAGGAGCACCATGGACACCTGCCCCCCGACCACCGGCGTCACCCCGCTTTTCAAGGCCCACGCCATGAACGCCATCCTCTTCGCCCGCGAGCTGCGCCAGACCATGGACGAGATGTTCAAGCCCTACGGCATGAGCAGCTCGCGCTGGATGGCCCTGGCCATCCTCAAGGACGCCCTGGAGCCCCTGTCCCAGAAGGAACTGGCCCTGCGCATGGACATCGAGGGCGCGACCCTGGTGCGCATCATCGACGCCCTGGAGCGCGACGGCTGGGTGCGCCGCGCGGTCTCGCCCCTGGACCGGCGCATCAAGCTGGTGTCCATGGAACCCAAGGCCCAGGAATTCGTGCGGATCTTCATGGACGCCATGCAGCGGCTGAACAAGGCCCTGTACGGCGGCATCCCCGAGGCCCGGGTCCGCGACAGCGTGGCCCTGCTCGAAAGCCTGCGCTGCAACCTGCAATCCTTCTCCGAGGACCTGCGCGAAGACGCCCCGGCCTGAGGCCGCGCCGCGCGCCGCAGGACGAAAAAGGCCGCCCGGGCTCCCGCAGGGGAACGCCCGGACGGCCTTTTTCGCGCCCCCGCCGGGGCTACAGCCCGTAGCGCCGCCGCAGGGCGGCCACCAGGGCCGGGTCCGGCCTATGGGGCAGGGGCGCGGGGGCCGGGGGCGCGGGCAGGGCCAGGGCCACGCCGTGGGGCGTCGCTCCCGCCAGGGCGTTCCAGGCGTGGACCATGAGCGGCTCCAGGCCGACCACGTCGGCGGCGTTGTAGGCCAAAAGGGTCTCCAGGGCCGCCGGATTGCCCGTGGTCTGGTATTCGTGCCACAGCAGCACGGCGAAATAGCCGTCCACGCCGTCCAGCCCGTCGCGCGACAGGCCGAGCTGGCGCTCGATGGCCTTGAGCCCGCCCGACAGGCCCACGCGCTTCATGACATGGCGCAGGTCGATATGGGCCATGTCCAGCTTCAGGCCCAGCTCGCGCCGCAGAAAGGGCACGTCGAAGCTCTTGCCGTTGAAGGTCACCAGCAGGGAAAAGGCCTGGATGTCATCGGCGAAGCGCTCCAGGTCGCGGCCATGGACGTAGGTGCGCACGCGCCCGCCGCCGTACAGGGCGATGGTGGTGATGTGGTCCCCTCCGTCGTGCGACAGGCCGGTGGTTTCGATGTCCACGTAGGCCGCGCCGTGGCGGAAGTCGGCGAACAGCCGCCAGTCCTGCCCGGAGGGCAGCTGCCGGGCGAACCACAGCGCGTCGCCCGCCGCCAGCCGCTGGCGCGACAGCTCCAGGTGCTGGCGGACCCAGGCCGCGCGGGGGCCCAGGGCGCGCGGGCCCGTTTCCGGGGCGGCCAGGGCGTCGTCCCAGCAGGCCAGGCCCCGGCTCCAGTATTTTTCCTCGGTGCCCACGCCCACGCGCGGGATATGGCAGAACGTGTGCTTGAGCATGGCCGTCCTGTGGCTGTATGAAGTGCTGCGCGGCGCAGGGTACGGCCCCGGGCGGACGGCGTCAAGGCACCGACACCGCCCCCGGGGGAAGTGCGCGCGGGCGGCGCCCGCCCGGGCTTGCCCGGCCTGGAACGATTCATGCATTTTCTGCGAAAAACCGCATACCGGCACAAACGACCCCGGCCCCGAAGCTCCGGGACCGCAGGAGGACCACCCCAGCCCATGCCCCCCCAGGCCCGGATACGCTTCACAGCCAAGGCGCTGCTGCGGCGGCTTCTGCCGCCTGCGGCCCTGCGCGCCCTGGACCTCGTGCGCCCCGGGCGGACCAACGCGGGCGAGGCCCGGCCCCGGGCCCTGGCGGCGGAGCTGCTCGACCTGGCCGCGCGCCAGGGCCGCGCGCCCGCCGCAACGAGCCTGCTGCTTTTGGGCTGCGGGCGCTACGCCCTGGAGGGCGTGCACCTGCTGGGGGCCGGGTTCGCCCGGGTCGTGCTGGCCGACCCGCAGCTCGCACCGGCCGATCACCCCGGCCACCAGCGCCGCCTGCGGGCCGAATGCCAGCGCGCGGGCCTGCCCTGGGCCGAGGCCCAGGCACGCCTGACCCTGCTGCGCGGCAGCATCGAAACCCTGCCCGTCCCGCGCCCCGATGGCCGGGTGGACCTGATCTACAGCGGCTCCGTGCTGGAGCATGTGGCCGATCCGCGCGCCGTGTTCCTGGCCTTGCGGGCCTGGCTGCGCCCCGGCGGAGCCATGGCCCACTGCGTGGACCTCACCAGCCACGAGCGCGACCACAACCCGTTCATCATGCTGACTTTTCCCGAGTGGCTGTGGCAACGCGCCCTGTCGCCGCGCGCGCCCTGCCTGCTCAACCGCTGGCGCGTGGCCGACTACGAACAGGCCCTGGCCGGGGCCGGATTCGGCGGCTGGCGCACGGAAATCCACGCCACGGACCCGGCGGCCCTGGCGGCCATCCGCCCGCTGCTGGCCCCGCCCTACAGGCACCTGCCCGCGTCCGCCCTGGAGGCCACCTGCGTGACCTTCCACGCCGCCCCGGGTTCCGCAACCGAGCATCCTTCCAGGAGAAGCCCATGAATTCCATCACCGCCCCGTCCTATCCCGAACAGGAGCAGGCCCGGGCCCTGCCCTCCCCGGCCCAGGCCGCGCAGTACCTGGAGCAGGCCTACAGCGACCGCAGCAAGCCCGCCCCGGTCTGGCTCGACCTCGGCCTGCTCTACCAGGAGCTGGGCGACCGCGAGAAGGCCGTCAACGCCTTCTGCCGCGTCATCGAGCTGGACCCCGAGGGCGAAGGCCAGGCCCGCCTGAGCGCCCTGGAAGAGGCCGACGCCGCCGCCCGCGCGGCCGCAGATGCCCAGCCCCAGGCCCTGGGCCCGCAGGACATCATCGAGCGCGGCAAGCTCATCCAGGCCCGGCTGGCCGACGTGGAGCGCTTCTTCCGGTTGAGCGTGGTCTATCTGGACATCACCAACTTCTGCAACTACCGCTGCGCCCACTGCGGGTTCGCCGCCCACCGCTGGACCGACGAGCACGACATCCGCAAATACATGCCTTTCGAGGAAGCCAGGGAGTACATCCACAAGGTCGAGCGCGGGCTGCGCATCATGGAGCAGGCCTACGGCATCCGCTACGACCGGCGGCGGATCATCATCCACCCCCAGGGCGGCGGGGAACCCCTCATCCACCCCGACTTCCACGCCGTGATCCGCGAAATCACCCGCTTCGGCTACAGCACCCGGCTGACCACCAACGGCTCCATGCTCCACGGCGAGCGGGCTCAGGCCCTGCTGGAGGCCAACCTGAACGAGCTGCACATCAGCATCGACGCGGCCTCGGAAGAGACCTACGCGGCCATCCGCCAGAAGGGCATGTACGACCGCGTGGTCCGCAACGTGGAGAATTTCATCGTCCAGTGCAGGCGGATGAAGCCCAAGCCGCACATCACCGTCTCGCTGTGCCACTCGCCGTTCAACAGGAACGACTGGAAGGCCTTTTGCGAATACTGGGCCCCCAGGGCCGACGACGTATGGATCCAGCGCTACATGCCCGTGCACGGCGAAACGCGCGCCGAGCACGAGGGCAGGTACACCGGGCCGCGGCTCTTCTGCCCGCGGCTGCCGGGCTGTTTCGCGGTGAATTCCGGCGGCGACACCATCGGCTGCCAGTGCGGCTTCGTCCAGGCGGGCAACCTGCGCGCTCAGAATTTCGAGGACATGTTCCTCTCCCTGGAGCGCATCCGGACCTTCGAGTGCCACGAGCAGGGCCGCTTCGACGAGGTGGACGCCTGCCGCGACTGCGCGCGCTGGATCGACAAGATCCCCCTGGAGGACGAGAAGATCATCGCCATCAAGGGCCGGGCCTACCGGCTCAAGCGCACCCACGAGGACGTGCGCATCTACAATTCCATAGGCAAGAAGATCGTATCCCTGGACGACCCGGCCTTCCTGCCGCCGCTGCGCCAGGACGAGCCATGAGCCCCGCCCGGGCAAGCTGACCCCGCGCCGGAAACATGCCCGGCATGTTCCGTGCATGTTTCCGGCAGGCCGCCAGCCCGGCGGCAACGCATCCGCCCCCCAGGAAGGAGGACGCCATGCATCAGGACGATGCCCCCGGCCAGGCCCTGGCCGCCCTGCTCGAAGGACTCTTCGACCTCGCCGCCACGGAGCTGGACACGGCCTTCGACGCCAGCTCCTCGTGGCTGGACGCCGACGACCCATCCTGCGACCTGGACAGCCAGTACTAGGGCGCGGCCATGAACGTCCTTGGCATCTCCTGCTATTTCCACGACGCCTCGGCCACCCTCGTGCGCGACGGCGCCATCGTCGCGGCCGCCGAGGAGGAGCGCTTCACGCGCAAGAAGCACGACAGCCGCTTTCCCGAGGCCGCCATCCGCCACTGCCTGGACGCGGGCGGGCTGGACATCGCCCAGGTGGACGCCGTCTGCTTCTACGAAAAACCCCTGCGCAAGCTCGAGCGCCTGCTGGCCACGGGCCGCACCTGGCGCGGCCTGTCCGAAGGCTCCGTGGCGCGCCAGCTCTCCTTGTTCCTGCACGAGCGGCTGTTCATGGAGCGCGTGCTGGCGGCGCGCCTGGGCTACGCGGGGCCCGTGCGCTACTGCGACCACCACCTCGCCCACGCGGCCTGCGCCTATTTCACCTCGCCCTTCCCCGCCGCCGCGCTGATGACCGTGGACGCCGTGGGCGAATGGGCCTCCACCGTCCAGTTCGTGGCCGAGGGCAACACCATCCGCCGCCTGCGCGAGATCCGCTACCCCCACTCCCTGGGCATGCTCTACAGCGCCGTCACGGGGTTTCTGGGCGTCAAGGTCAACAACGACGAGTACAAGGTCATGGGCCTGGCCTCCTACGGCCAGCCGACGTACATGGACCAGCTCGCGCGCGTCTTCCGCCAGGGCCCCGACGGCAGCTTCCGCCTGAACCTCGGCTATTTCGACTTCACCCACGACACCCGGCGCATGCATTCCCGGCGTTTCGAGGAGCTGCTGGGCCCGCCCCGGACGCCCGACGCCCCCCTGACGCGGCGCCACATGGACCTCGCGGCCTCGGTGCAGGCGCTCACGGAACAGGCCATGGTCGCCCTGGCCGCCTCGCTGCACGAGGCCAGCGGCGGCATGGACGCCCTGTGCCTGGCCGGGGGGCTGGCCCTGAACTGCGTGGCCAACACCCGGGTGCTGCGCGAGTCGCCCTTCACGGCCCTGCACGTGCCCCCGGCGGCGGCGGACGGCGGCGGCAGCATGGGCGCGGCCCTGTACTGCTACTGGCACGGGCGCGACGAGGCCCGGCCCCTGGCGCCGCACAGCCCCCTGCTCGGCCCCGCCTTCGGCAACGAAGCCATCGAGGCCGCCCTGCGCGCCGCCGGGCTGCCCTTCCAGCGCCTGGACGACGAGGCCCTGTTGCGGCGCACGGCGGAGCTCATCGCCCGCGACCAGATCGTGGGCTGGTTCCAGGGGCGCATGGAGTTCGGCCCCCGGGCCCTGGGCAACCGCAGCATCCTGGCCAACGCCACCAACCCGGCCATGAAGGACATCGTCAACTCCCGCATCAAGTTCCGCGAGGACTTCCGGCCCTTCGCCCCGGCGGTGCTCGCAGAGCGCGCCGGGCAGTGGTTCGACCTCGACGCCCCGAGCCCCTACATGCTCCTGGCGCCGCAGGTGCGCCCGGGCATGGACGCGCGCATCCCCGCCGTGACCCACTGCGACAACAGCGCCCGGGTGCAGACCGTCAGCCCCGCCGACAACCCGCGCCTGCACCGCCTGATCACGGCCTTCGAAGCCCTGACCGGGGTGCCGGTGGTCATGAACACCAGCTTCAACATCCGCGGCGAGCCCATCGTCTGCACCCCGCAGGACGCCTGCCGCTGTTTCCTGAAGACGGACCTGGACTTCCTGGTCATGGGCAACTACCTGGCAGACAAGGGGTTCTAGCCATGAGCGAAAGCCATTTCGACCGCGAGGCCCTGCTGGCCAAGGCCCGCGAACTGGAAAGCGCCCAGTCCCCGGCCCCGGCGTGGCTGGCCCAGGCCCTGCGCCTGCTGGCCGACAGCGCCGACCTGCTGCCCCCGCAGGACGACCCCGAGCGGTTCGTCGTCGAGTACATCTACCCCCACTAGGGCCGCCGGACCACACCATGCAGAGCCTGGGCCACCGAAGCTACTGGAACACCGCGCGCAAGCCCGAGGGCGTGACCCGCGTCCTGTGCCTGGGCGATTCGCTGACCTTCGGCCAGGGCGTGCTGCCCCACGAGGCCTACCCGGCGGTGCTGGAGGAGCACCTGAACCGCTTCTGCTGGGAGCGGGCCGTGGAGGTGGTCAACCTCGGGGCCTGCGGCCATTCGCTGCACGACAGCGTGTCCGGGTTCAATCTGCGCGGGGCGGCCATGGCGCCGGACCTCGTGATCCTGACCCTGTGCAACAACGACGCGGAGCTGTACTGCACGCCCGAGGGCCGGAGCTACCTGGAGCACCTGGACCGCAACTGGGACCCGCAGGGCCCGGTCTTCCCCCTGTTCCGCCGGGCCCTGGCCGGATTCAAGGCCGGGCTGGACGCCGCCGGGGTGCCCCTGGTGCTGTGCTTCTGGTCCGTCACCGGCGAATGCCCCACCGACAGGCGCGTGGCCGCCCAGATCGCGGGCGAGGCCCGGGCCCTGGGCATCGATTTCCTGGACCTGTCCCTGGAGTTCACCGGGCCCCAGTCGGCCAGCGCGGACCCGGGGCTGTTCGTCTCCAAGGCCGACGAACACCCCTCGGCCCAGGCCCACCGCCTGGCCGCCATGCGCCTGGCGCGCCACCTGCTCACCGCAGGGCCCCTGGCCGGGGGCGACGGCCCCCCGCTCGGCGAGGCCGACGTGGCGCGCCGCTGCGCGGACGCCGCCCGGGCCATGGCCGCCGCAGGGCGCCCCCCCGAGGCCGCCTGCTCCTGGCTGCTGCTGGCCCTGGGCGCCAAGCGCCAGAGCCGGGCCCGGCTGCGTCTGGCCCCCGAGGCGCTCCTGCCCGCCCCTGCCTGGGAGGCCATCGTCGCCGGGGTGGAGGACGAACTCGCGGGCCTGTACCGCCTGCGCCAGCACGAGGGCTTTGCCGCGCTCATCGACGAGACGCCCTTCCTGCGGCTCAACTCCTGCCTGGGCAGGCTGGAACAGATGCACAAGCACTGCCTGCTGCTGGAGGAGGCCACCCCAAAATCCCCCCTGCTGGCCGAGCCCCTGGATATGCTGACGCGCCAGCAGCCCCTGGGCGGTGGCGAACTCCTGGCTCCGGACGCCATCCTGGCCCGGGCCGACGCCCTGCTGACTCGGGCGCTCCGGGCGCTGGAACCGCTGCGGGCCCCGGCCCCGGCGCCCGGCCCCTGGTCGGTGCTGCCCGCCCCGCCCGGCGAGACCCTGGCGCCCCTGCGCGCGTTCCTGGAAGAGTTCGCCCTCGCCGCCCGGGGGGTGCGGCGGCTGGCCCGGCGGCTGGCGGCGCAGCATGCCCGGAGCGGACGCGGCCTGGGCCCGGAGCACCGCCGCGGCGTGGGCCTGCTGCGCGAACACCTGGGCGGGCTGGTCCTGGCTCTGGGCGGCATCGGCGAATCCTTCCACCTGGCGCGTCTGGCGGCCATGCGCCCGCCCCTGCCCGCCGCGCCCATGACCCTGATCAGCGCGACCCTGGTCATGCCCGAGGGCGCCCATGGCACCCTGCGGGCCACCGTGAGCTACCGCCAACCCTTCCGCCAGCCGGTGAGCGACAACCACCATGGCGTGCCCGACGGCAGGGAACACACCTGCCGCTGGGCCTTCCCCCTGCTGGTCAACGCCACGCTGCTGCTGGAGCTGGTGGGCACCCGGGGCGGGGCGACCCTCCAGGGGGTGCTGACCCGCGTGACCATCAACGAAGGACACCCCGGAGCCCTTGCCATCACCCCCGGCCAGGCCGAAATCCTGTCGCCCGACAGGATGCTCGTCCACCTGGCCCTGGTGCACCCCCCCGCCCGGGTCTGAACAGCCGGGTGCCGCCCCTGGCGCAGTTTTCTTTCCTGCGCAACCATGGTAGACTCAAGGGAAAGGCGTCGCCCCGCGCAGGCCGCGCATCCACGGCGACGCCAGACCCGAGGCGGCCCATGCCCGAACGGCCCGAGCCGACAACCCTGCCCGCCCTGCTCGCCGACAGCCAGGGCTGGATCATGGAGCGCCTGCTGCACCACGCCGCAGCACGGGGTTTAGCGCGGCACGTCTCGCCCCTGGCCGACACCTGGCGCCGGGCCGTGGCCGCGGTCTGCACCTGTCTCGTGGAAACGGCGCGGCACTACGACGGCCAACCCCCGCCCCCGGCCCCGCCCGGCGCCCCGGCCTCCGGGCCCCTGGAAGCCCTGGCCGCGCGCCAGGCCCGCGAGCACCGCGGGAGCGGCGCCCGCCTGGGCCTGTACCTCGGGCTGCTCAAGCTGTTGCGCCAGGCCCTGCTTGAGCTGCTCCAGGAACGCCCCCTGCCCATGGACGCCGCCCATCCCGGGGCGCTGTTCGTCCACCGCTGCCTCGACGCCTTCGAAATCGCCCTGTGCACGGAATGGACCGCCCCGGACGGCGACGAGGCCCTGGCCGAACTGCACGCGGGCAACCGCGAGCTGCGCCGCCAGGCCGACCTGTACCTGAGCGCCCTGGAAAGCCTGCCCGACCCGCTGCTGCTGGTGGACGGCCAGGGCCGGATGCGCCACCTGAACCTGGCCGCCGCCGCCCGCCTGGGCATCCCCCTGGCCCCCGGGAGCCTGCACGCTGGCGACGCCCCGGGCCGGGACGATGGCCAGGGCGCCCATTGCCTGCGCACCCGCAGCAGCCTGCGGGGCATTCCCCTGGCGGCGCTGATTCCCTGGCTGGCCGCTCCCGTGGCGGCCTTCCTGGCCGGAGAGCGCAGCGTCCTGCGCCAGCAGATCCGGCCCGGCGACCCCGCCGGGTCGCGGACCTACACCCTGACCCTGGCTCGGCTGCTGGACATCGACGAGCCCGTGGGCGGGGCGCTGGTGCTGCTGGCCGACGTGACCGACCAGGCCGCCACCCTCTGCCCGCTGCACGCCGACGCCCCCGCCCGCCGCCGCGAGCTGGTGCAGATGGTCATGGACCACACTCCGGCGCTTATCGCCTACCTGGACCAGGACCTGCGCTACCGCTTCGCCAACGCCTACCACGGCGAGGTCTTCCGCCTGACCCCCGAGGACATCGTCGGGCGCTCCCTGCGCGCCGTTCTCGGCGAGCAGACCAGCGCCCTGGTGCTGCCCCACTGCCAGCGGGCCCTGGCCGGGTGGGCCCAGCGCTTCGAGCTGCCCTTCACCTCGGCCCGGGGCGAGACGCACCACTTCGACGCCTCCTGCATCCCCCACCGCACCGCAGAGGGGGTCGCCGGGCTGGTGCTCATGCTCCAGGACGCCACCCTGCGCAGGCGCGCCGAGCAAGAGCAGCAGCGCTTCTTCGAGGTGTCCCTGGACATGCTCTGCGTCGCCGGGCTCGACGGCCGCTTCCGCAAGGTCAACGACGCCTGGACGCGCATCCTGGGCTGGGAGCGCAACGAACTGCTCGGGCTGCCCTGGGCCGCCTTCGCCCATCCCGAAGACGCCGACGCCGTGCGCCAGACCTTCGCCCAGCTGGCCCGGGGCAGGAATATGCTCGGCCAGGAGAGCCGCTTCCGCCGCAAGGACGGCTCCTTCCGCTGGGTGAGCTGGAACGCCCTGGCCCTGCTGGACGAGGGCCTGGTCTACGCCGTGGCCCACGACACCACGCGCCGCCGCGAGATGGAAGAGGTGCTGCGCCGGCTGGCCACGCACGACTCGCTGACCGGGGCGGCCAACCGCCGCCAGTTCATGGAGCTGGCCGGGCGCGAGTTGTTGCGTACGCAGCGCTACCCCCGCCCCGTGAGCCTGCTCATGCTCGACATCGACCACTTCAAGCGCATCAACGACACCCACGGCCACCCGGCGGGCGACGAGGTGCTGCGCGCCCTGGTGGCCTGCGTGGGCGGGGCGCTGCGCGGCACGGACGTCCTGGGGCGCGTGGGCGGCGAGGAATTCGCCGTGCTGCTGCCCGAAACCGGCGAGGACAGCGCCCGGCAGATCGCCGAGCGCATCCGCAGCGATGTGGAGCGCCTCGTGGTCCGCTACCAGGAGCTGGAGCTGCGCCTGACCATCAGCATCGGCATGGCCACCACCCGGGGCAGCTTGGCCCTGGACAACCTGTTCAAGCTGGCCGACGACGCCCTGTACGAAGCCAAACGCACGGGGCGCAACCGCGTGGTGGCCGCCCCCCCGGAGCCGGGCGGGGCCGGACCAGACCCGGAGGCAGAGACGGACTGAGCCCGCCGGAAGCGGACAAGACAGGCCCCGGCATACCATTGCGGTATGCCGGGGCCTGCCCTGCCTGCGCCTTCCTGCGGCGGGGCGCCGCGCCGGGAGCCGTCAGGCGTCGAAGCTGTCCTTGATCTGGCGGAAGAGCGACACCAGCACGCCGTCGGGCGCCTCGTTGCCGTCCACGATCATGTGCTCCAGCCGGGCCACGCGGTTGCCGCTGGGGGTCACGGTCCCGCGCAGCATGAGCACCAGATGCTGCTCGCGCCCGGCCTCGCACACGGCCACGCGCAGGACCCAGTGCTCCTGCTCGCGCTCCCAGCCGAGCTGCACGTCGCGCCCGGCGCGCTGGCTCGAGCGCATGAGCGCCAGCAGGGCCCGCAGGGTGAAGGCGCCGTGCTGGCGGCCCGCCACGCCCAAAAACTCGCCCCGCCCGCTGCGGATGACCAGGGGCAGGTCCAGGAAGGCGTCCCCGGGCCGGGCGCGCAGGGGGTTGTCCTTCTCGATGCGCTGGCGCACGTATTCGCGCAGGCGGGCGTTCTCGGCGCGCAGGGCCTGGGCCTCGGCGCGCAGGGCCGCTTCGCCCTCGTCGCGGGCCCGGGCCTGGGCGGCCAGCGCCAGGAGGCGGGCCTCGTCGGCCCGGGCCAGGGCGGCCCGCAGCCCGGCCACCTCGTCCTGCAAGGCGGCGATCTCGCGGCGGTACACGGCCTGGCCTTCGAGCACGCCCGCCACGCGGTCCATGACGCTGGCCAGGGCGCCGGGCAGGGCCGGGTCCAGCCCCGGCGCGGGCGCGGCGCCCTCGCGCGGGGGCCCGGCATGGCGCCCGAAGCGCGCGGCGGCCTCGCGCCCGGCCCGGGCGGCGTGTACGGTGCGGTCGTCCATGCGCAGTTCCTCCCGGGGCGGCGCCCGCCCGCGTTTGGCTCTCTTCGAAGTCTCCCTGGCGCAGCATCCGGCATCCCCGGCAATCGGCGCCGCGTCCGGCATCCGGCGGCACCTCTGGCGACTTCGGCAATCGCCCCCGCCACCTCCCCGGCCACCGGCATCCCCGGCCCTCCGGCAGCCGACGGCACGGCCCCGGCGGTGCCCGGGCGGGCGGTGCCCGGAAGCAGGCCGTTCGCGCCGTGGCCCGGGCCCCCGGGGAGTGGAGCTTGCAGGTTTTCCGAACCTAGCAAGGCATATCGAGAATGTCTAGACTCTTTCTAACTCCTTTGGATAAAAATTGTTTTCCCCTTCCACCCCGCAGCGGCCCGCAGCGCCCGCAACGCATCCTCCGCGCGGCCCGCACGGCCCCCGGCCTGGCTGCGCCAGCCGCCCCGCACCACCGACATCCCCCGCCCTGCCCCTGCCACTGCGGACCGCACCGCCCCCGCGTGGCCGCCCGGCCCCGGCCCACCTGCGCCAGCCGTCCGAGCAGGGTCTTCCTGGCCGTGTCGATGGCCTCAGCCAGCCGCCCCGCGCACCCGCGCCAGCCGCCCGCCCCGGCGGCCTGGCTCTCGCGGCTGGGTTTGCCCCAGCCGCCCGCGCACCCGCGCCCATGGCATCTGGCGACCCGCGCCCCCGGCCTCGCCCGTGGCCCCTGGCCGCCCGCATCGCCAGCCCCCCGCCGCGCCGGGCACGAAAAAAGCCGCCTCCTTGCGGAGGCGGCTACGAAATCGTGGTAGGCCATCAGGGACTCGAACCCCGAACCAATGGATTAAGAGTCCACTGCTCTACCAATTGAGCTAATGACCCACGTTTCCCGTTTGGGACGCCCTGAATATCCCCCGGGGCCGAGGAAGTCAACAGGAAAAGTCGCCGTCCCGTCACTTTCTGAAAATCGACGCCAGCCGGGGCCTTCCCGGCGCCAGCGCCCCAAAAGGGAAGCCGCCCCCGGCGGGAGGGCGGCTTCGGAAATCGTGGTAGGCCATCAGGGACTCGAACCCCGAACCAATGGATTAAGAGTCCACTGCTCTACCAATTGAGCTAATGACCCACGTTCCTGGCGCTCGTGGCGCGGAAAAGTACCTATGCATCCTGACCGCCCTTGTCAACAGCAAAATTCAACTTTATACCCGGAGCCATGACCGTCACCCACTCCCGCCTTGCGCGCGCCGCCGTGGCGGCGCTGCTGGTTCTGGCCGCGCTGGCCGTGCTGCCGCCCTCGCCCGCCCGGGCCCAGGGGGCCGCAGAACCCTTCTCCACCAAATGGGCGCTCTTTCGCGTGGGCGAGGCGGCCCAGTCCGGGCCCACCCCGCTGGTGGCCGTGCTCTGGCTGACCCTGGAGGAAGGCTTCCACGCCTACGCCAACCCGCCGGGCGAAACTGGCATGCCCACCACCCTGCGCCTGCGCGAGGGCGAATCGCTCCTGCCGCTGACGGTGTTCTACCCCCCGGGGAGCCAGGAGCCCGACGTCTTCGATCCCAAGCTCACGGTCAACGCCTACCACGGCACGGTGCCCCTGTTCGTACCGCTGGACGCCGAACCCGGCGAGCGCGTCCAACTGCGCGGCACCCTCTCCCTGGCGGCCTGCTCGGACAAGAACTGCTGGCCCCTGCGCGCCGAGGTCTCCCTGATCCACGACGGCCCCGTGGCCGAGCTGCCCGACGCCCAGTTCACCTTCTGGTTTCCCCTGTTCTCGACCCTGGCCGCCGCTGACGACAAGGCCCGCGACCCCCTGGCCGCCGCCGTGCAGGAGCTGGCCCCCGGCCCCGGCCAGCCCGGGCAGGAGGCGTCCGCGCCCCGCTTCGAGCCGCGCTTCTTCAACCCCGGGCTGGAGGTCTCGGGCCTGGGGCTGGCCCTGGCCCTGGCCTTCCTGGCCGGGCTGCTGCTCAACTTCATGCCCTGCGTGCTGCCCGTGGTCAGCCTGAAGCTCTCCTCGCTGCTGGCCGGGGCCGCCGAGGCCGACCAGGGCGCCCGCGCGCGCGCCTTCCGCGAGCACAACCTGTACTTCTCGGCGGGCGTGCTGCTCTACTTCCTGCTGCTGGGCGGGGTGCTGGCCGCCCTGGGCCTGGCCTGGGGCCAGCTGTTCCAGAGCCCGGCCATCGTGCTGGGGCTGACCCTGGTGGTCTTCGCCCTGGCCCTGTCGCTGTTCGGGCTGTATTCGCTGCCGGTGGTGGACCTCAAGGCCGGGCGCCCGGGCAGCCCCCGGGCCCAGGCCCTGTTCACCGGCATGCTGGCCACCCTGCTGGCCACGCCGTGCAGCGGCCCCTTCCTGGGCGGGGTGCTCGGCTGGGTGCTGCTCCAGCGGCCCGAGGTCATCCTGGCCGTGTTCCTTGCCATCGGCCTGGGCATGGCCAGCCCGTTTCTGGTCATGGCCGCGCGGCCCGGGCTGGCGCGGCTGCTGCCCCGGCCCGGGGCCTGGATGCGCCATCTGGAGCGCGGCGTGGGCTTCTTCCTGCTGGGCACCTGCGTGTACCTGCTCTCCACCCTGCCCGGGGCCATGCTCGTGCCCGCCCTGGCCCTGCTGTGGGCCGTGGGGCTGGCGGCCTGGATGTGGGGCGGCTGGACGGGGTTGTCCGACCCGCCCCTGCGGCGCGCCGTCGTGCGCGCGGCGGCCCTGGCCGTGGTGGTGGCGGCGTGGTTCCTGCTGCTCACGCCCCCCGGGCCCAAGGCGCAGTGGGAGCCCTACGACGAAACCGCCTTCCGGGCCGCCCTGGGCACCGAGCCCGTGCTGCTGGACTTCACCGCCGACTGGTGCCCCAACTGCAAGCTGCTGGAGCACACGGCCCTGGCCCCCGCCAATCTGGCCCGCTGGCAGAAGCGCTGGGGCCTGCGCCTGATGCAGGTGGACATGACCCGCGAGAACCCGGGCCACCTGGAGCTGCTGCGCGCCCTGGGCAGCCAGAGCATCCCGGTGGTGGCCGTGTTCCCCACCGGGCAGGACAGCCTGCGGCCCCTGGTGCTGCGCGACCTGTTCACCGCCGGGCAGATGGACGACGCCCTGGCCCGGGTGCTGGCACCCGGAGCGGGCGCCCAGTGAGCGCGGCCCCGCCCGTGCCCCCGGGGCTCGCCTGGCGGCAGGTGGACGTGTTCTCCCGCGAGCCCCTGGGCGGCAACGGGCTGGCGGTCTTCCCCGACGCCCGGAGCCTGGACGCGCCGCGCATGCTGGCCCTGACCCGCGAGTTGCGCCAGTTCGAGTCCATCTTCCTGACCCCGGGCCCGGGCCCGGGCACCGCTCGCGCGCGCATGTTCACCGTGGAGGAGGAGCTGGACTTCGCCGGGCACCCGGTGCTCGGGGCGGCCTGCGTGCTGCACGAGGCCCTGGGCGCCGCCGCCCCGCAGGACGCCACCTGGACCCTGGCCCTGAACGCCCGCGCGGTGGCCGTGACCACGCGCCGGGCCCAGAGCCCGCTCGGGGGCTGGTACGAGGCCGAGATGGACCAGGGCGCGCCGCAGTTCGGCCCGCCCCTGGATGCGGACACGGACACGGCCCGGGCCCTGCTGCGCGCCCAGGGCCTGGACGCGGACGACCTCGTGCCCGGGCTGCCCCTGCAGATGGTCTCCACCGGGCTGCCCTATCTGCTGGTGCCCCTGCGCCGGGGCCTGGAGCGCGCCCGCCCGGCCAGCGCGGACTTCGCGGCCCTGCTCGGGGCCGTGGGCGCCCATTTCTGCTATCCGCTGGACGTGGCCGCCCGCGAGGGCCGCAGCTTCGACAACCACGGCCTGCTGGAGGACCCGGCCACGGGCAGCGCCGCCGGGCCCGCCGGGGCCTACCTCGTCCGCCACGGCCTGGCCGCCCCGGGCCGCGTGCTGACCATCCGCCAGGGCCGCTTTGTGCACCGGCCCAGCGAAATCCGCGTGCGCGTGGAGGGGCCGCCCGAGGCCCCGGCGCGCGTGCTCATGGGCGGCGAGGTGGCCATGGCCGCGCGCGGGGTCTTCGACTGAGCCCCGGGGCTGCGACCCGGGCGCAACTGTCTGCCACGCGAAAGGGGGCGGCCCGCCGGGCCGCCCCCTTTCCCATGCGCCGGGCCGCAGGCCCGGGCGCCGCGCGCCCTACTCCACGCACACCAGGTCGAACTCGTCGCCGGTGATGCAGCGCGCGCCCGTGG
Organism: Desulfocurvus vexinensis DSM 17965; assembly: GCF_000519125.1. Lineage (NCBI taxonomy): Bacteria > Pseudomonadati > Thermodesulfobacteriota > Desulfovibrionia > Desulfovibrionales > Desulfovibrionaceae > Desulfocurvus > Desulfocurvus vexinensis. Next base: position 567,058 of record NZ_JAEX01000001.1, on the reverse strand, counting down.
GCGTGACCTCGAAGGTGTTCTCCACGCCGACCATGCCCAGGCCGGGCACGGCGAACTTGGGCTCCAGGGCCATGACCATGCCCTCTTCCAGGGGCGTCTTGATCTTGGCGGCGATGGCCGGGAACTCGTCGATGACCAGCCCGATGCCGTGGCCCAAAAAGCGCACCTTGTTGGCGCCAAGGCCCATGAAGCCATCCTGCATCCCGCGCGCGGCGGCCAGCTCCATGACCTCGCGGTAGAGCTCCTCGGGCAGCGCCCCGGGCACCATGCGCCCGGCCAGCAGGGCCTGGACCTCCACGCAGAAGTCGTGGCCCCGGCGCGCGGCGTCGGGCACGCTGGAGGCCGGCCCGGCCCAGTAGACCTGGGTCTTGTCCGTCAGGTAGCCCTCCAGGCAGAAGCCGATGTCGCAGGCCAGGGGCTCGCCCGGCTGCCAGAGCTTGCCCGCGTAGCCCATGAAGGGCACCGCCGGATGCTCGCCGCGCAGGCCCACCGGGCCGTTGAACACGCTGGGGTAGTTGGCGCTGTCGCCCGCCGCCACATGCCCCAGGAAGCATTCCTCGCCAAAGGCGCCCATGCGCAGCGGCCCGCTGTGGCCCAGGGCGAAGAAGGCCTCCCAGGCCAGATGCGCCACCTCGCGCTCGCTCATGCCCGGGCGCAGCACCCCGGGCAGCATCTCGTGCAGGGCCAGGTGGTGCCGCTCGCCGCACAGGCGCAGCTTGTCCAGCTCCCAGGCGGTCTTCTTCATCCGCCCCAGGGCCAGCACCGTGTCGCCGGACACCAGGCGCGTGCCGTGGTCCAGCTCCTGCTCCAGCTTGAGCCCGAAACTCCAGGGCAGCCCGGACATCTCGCAGGCCGCAACCGGCGCCAGGGGCGAGCCCGCCTGCTCCAGCAGCCCGCGCACGTCGCGGTAGGAGCGGAAGGGGAAAATGGTCTCCAGGGGCGATTCCAGCCGCGCGCGCTCCGCGCCCTTGCGGCAGAGCAGCACCGGCGCGCCCTCGCGGGGCAGCCAGAACAGGCCGTTGCCCAGGTGGCCCGTGAACCAGTAGATGGCCACGCGCGAGAAGACCAGCAGGCCCCCGGCCTCGGGCAGGTGCCGGTCCAGCAGGGTGCGGCAGCGGGCCCAGCGCAGGGCCAGTTCTTCGGCGGGAACGGTTTCGACGGCGGCGAACATGCGGCGCTCCGGGTTCGGGTGGGGAGAGGAAAGGGGAATCGATTCCCCGGGCCCACGGTCATACGAAAAGACCGCCCCCCTTGGCAACCCGCGCGACCGCCCGGGGCCGTGCCCCGGGCAAGCGCCGGGGAGACCTGTCCGGACCTGGCAACCCGCGCGGCCGCCCGGGGCCGTGCACGACGCGCGCGCCCCGGGTTGCCAAGCCTCCGGGCATGGTTTATCCATCGGGCGCCGCCCGGCGGCACATTCCACCCCAAGGACGGACCCCCCATGGACCTCGCCACCCTGTTCCAGGCCCGGCAGTACCTGACCCTCAAGGACCACGCCCCCGGCGCCCTGCGCCTGGGGGTCAACCCCGCCATCCTGGGCGACGCGCGCTTCAAGGGCCTGGCCAGCGGCGCCACGCCCCTGCCCCGGGGCGTGCTGGGCCTGGACGTGAACGTCTTCGCCATGACCGTGACCCTGCGCTACGACCCGCAGGTCCTGCCCGACGAGCAGGTCCGCGCCTTCTTCGGCCCCGGGCAGGCCGAGGCCGAGGCCGCCCTGGCCGCCCTGCAACAGACCCTGGAACAGGGCCGGGCCTGAGCACAGCCATGCTGCGCGCGGACATCCCGGGCTTCGGCGCCCTGGAGCTGACCCACCTGGTGCTGGACCTCAACGGCACGCTCACCGTGGACGGCGCGCTGCTGCCGGGAGTGGCCGGGCGCCTGGAGGCCCTGGGCGCGCAGCTGTCCATCCATCTGACCAGCGCCGACACGCGCGGCAACGCCGCCCGGCTGGCCCGCGAGCTGGGCGTGGCCCTGGAGCCCCTGCCCGCCACGGGGCAGGCCGAGGCCAAGGCCGCCCTGGTGCGCCGCCTGGGCCCGGCGGGCTGCGTGGCCGTGGGCAACGGGCGCATCGACGCGCCCATGCTGGCCCTGGCCCGGGTGGGCATCGCGGTGATCCTGGCCGAAGGCGCGGCGGGCGCGGCCCTGCTGGCCGCCGACGCCGTGTGCACCGACATCTGCGACGCCCTGGACCTGCTGCTCACGCCCGCACGGCTGACGGCCACCCTGCGCAGCTGAACGCGCGCGGCTCCGGCCCGCGCCCCGCGCCGCCTCCCTCTCGTCGGCCCCGGCGGCCCTGCCTCCGCCGTCGCGGACTCCCCGCCGGGGCACTCTTCCGGTTCACCGCTTTTTGGGCTAGGTTCGGGCCATGCCGAGCTCCAAAAGCCCCGGGGCGCCGGGCCGCGCGATGCCCTCCGGCCCCGCCCGGCGCCACGCGCCATTGCCCCCGGGCCGCCCGCGCCCGCTGCGCCTGCTCCTGGCCTCGCTGTGTCTGCTGCTGGCCGCATGCAGCGCCGGCGACACCGTGCGCGCCGCACGCATCCTGGCCACGGGCGACGTGGCCGGGGCCCAGGTCCTGGCCGCCGAAAAGGCCGTGCGCTACGCGGCCAACCCCCAGGCCCTGGCCTGGGACCTCAAGGCCTTCAAGGACCGCCTGGCGGCCTTCCGCAAGGCCGTGGACGGCATCTGGGGGCCCAAGGACCGCGAGGAGCCCACCCCGCGCCGCTACGTCAAATACAGCGGCGACTACAAGAGCCGGGCCATGGTGGACTTCGACACCGGGGTCGTGACCGTGGAGACCGTGGACCAGCGGGCGCCCCAGGCCAGCCTGGAGGCCGCCGTGACGGCCACCGTCCTCGCCCCGGCGGACCCGCGCGCCGTGGACCTCTACTCGGCCTCGGACATCACCCTGGGCGACGAGCCCTTCCTCTACGGGCAGGTCAAGGACTTCCAGGGCCAGGACATCCGCTGGGAATGGCGCGCCAAGGCCTTCGCCCGCGAGCTGGTGGCCCGGGGCACGACCGCGCGCACGGTGCAGGGCGACGCAGGCCCGCTCACGGCGCGCGCGGTGCGCTTCGAGCTGGTGCCCGGCCACCTGCACGTGCGCGCCGCGCGCTACGCCGCCACCGTGCGCGAGCGCGCCCGGCGCTTCGGCGTCAGCGAGAACCTCGTCTACGCCATCATGAAGACCGAGAGCGACTTCAACCCGTTCGCCGTCAGCTCCGCCCCGGCCTTCGGGCTGATGCAGATCGTGCCCGGCACCGCCGGGGCCGACGTGACCCTGTTCCTGTCGGGCAAGAAGGGCCAGCCGAGCAAGGAATTCCTCTTCGAGCCGGAGAACAACGTGCTCTACGGCACGGCCTACCTGCACCTGCTGGACACGCGCCACCTGGACGCCGTGGCCGACCCGGTGTCGCGCGAATACTGCGTCATCGCGGCGTACAACGGCGGGTCCGGCGCCGTGCTGCGCAGCTTCGACGCCGACCGCGCCCGGGCCACCGCGCGCATCAACGCCCTGGGCCCGGCCCAGGTCTACGAGCACCTGCGCACCCGCCTGCCCGCCGAGGAGACGCGGCGCTACCTGCACAAGGTCATGGAAGCCAAGAAGCTCTTCGTGGGCGTGGGCGCCCGGGGCTGAGTCAGCGCGCGGCGCGCCCGCCCCGGGTGACCAACCAACCCCTTGCCCGGGGATTCGTCGGCGTATCAGCGCCCCGCGCGCGTGCCCGGGGCGGTCCCGGTGGGCCGGGCAGCCCGGGTGGCCCTGGCCGCAAGGAAGAGCGCGGGGTCGTTGGCGAAAAAGCCCGTGGCGCCCAGGTCCAGGGCCCGGGCCATGCCCTCGGGGGTGTTGGCGGCGGTGTAGACCCAGGGGAACAGCCCATAGCCCGCCGCGCGCACCCGCCCGGCCAGGTCCGCGTCCAGGGCGTCCAGCCAGGGGTGGAACGAGGCGGCGCCGATGGCCCCCAGCAGGGCCAGGAAATCCACATTGGCCTCGCCCTCGCACAGCACGCCCAGGGGCAGCTCCGCGTCCAGGGAACGCAGGGTGATGAGGCTCTGGTAGTTGAAGCTGGAGACCACCACCCGCCGCCCAAGGCCCATGCGCCGCACCAGGGCCGCCACCTGGCGCTCCACGGGCTCCACCCCCGGCGCCCAGGCCGGAACGCAGGCCGCCTCGGGCTTGATCTCGATGTTCACCAGCACCCGGCGGCCCACGGCCTCCAGCACCTCCTCCAGCAGCGGCAGGCGCACCCCCGCGAACTGCGGGCCGAACCACGCCCCGGCGTCCAGCCCGGCCAACTCGGCCCAGGGCCGGGCGCTCACCGGGCCGTGGCCGTTGGTGGTCCGCTCCAGGGTGGCGTCGTGGATGACCACCAGGCGCCCGTCGGCAGACAGGGTCACATCCAGCTCCACGCCGTCCGCCCCGGCGGCCACGGCGGCCTCGAAGGCGGGCAGGGTGTTCTCGGGAAAGGCGGCGCTGTGGCCGCGGTGGGCCCAGCACAGGGGGGCGGAGGCAGCGGAAAACGGGGCGGACATGGGGGCTCCCGGGTCGGGGTTACGGGGCAAGGGTCAGGCGCGCCGCACACCACGGCGCCGCGGCCAGAACCAGCAGGAACAGCGGCCACAGGCGGCCCCGGGCCAGGTTCCAGTCGGCGAAGATCTCGCTCCAGGGCAGGCCCCGGGCACGGCCCATGGCGCATTCGAAGGCCACGGTCAGCCCGGCCCAGGCCGCGCCCAGGCCCCACAGCGGCCCGGCCTGGGCCACGCCCTGGGCGCGCACGAAGGGCACGGCCAGCCCCAGGGCCGCCAGGGCCAGCAGCACGGTGTGCACCTGGCGCGCGCGGTCCGGCCCCAGGCGCGGCTGGCTCACGAGCACCCGCGCCGCGCCGTTGAGCATGGCCAGGGCCAGCAGCACCAGCCACAGGCCCAGGCCGTACATCCAGAAGGTCGTCACCGCGTCACTCCAGCAGGGTGTAATCCATGGTCCTGCGGCGCGGGGCGAACCCGGCGGCCTCCACCAGCCGCCGCAACTCGGCCTCGGGCAGCCGGAAATGCACCCCCGCCGCCGCCACCACGTTCTCCTCGATCATGGTCGAGCCGAAATCGTTGGCGCCCCACAGCAGGGCCAGCTGCCCGACCATGGGCCCCTGCGTGACCCACGATGCCTGCACCGAGGCCACGTTGTCCAGGTACAGCCGCGCCAGGGCCAGGGTCTTCAGGTAGTCCACCGCCGAGGCCTCGGGCGCGGCCAGGCGCGTGTTGGCGGGCTGGAAGGTCCAGGGGATGAAGGCCGTGAAGCCGCCGGTCCGGTCCTGGAGCGCGCGCAGGCGGTCCAGGTGCTCGATGCGCTCGTCCAGGGTCTCGCCCTGGCCGAACATCATGGTCGCCGTGGTGCGCAGGCCCTGGGCGTGGGCCTCGCGCATGACCTCCAGCCACTGCGCAGCGGTGCATTTGCGCGGCGAGACCAGGGCGCGCATGCGCTCGGTGAGGATTTCCGCGCCGCCGCCGGGGATGGAGTCCAGCCCCGCCGCCACCAGCCGACGGAGGACCTCGGCGTGGCCCAGGCCCGCAGCCTGGCCCAGGTACCAGATTTCCGTGGGCGAGAAGCCGTGGATGGCCACCTGCGGGAAGCGCGCCTTGAGGAAGGCCAGCATGTCCGTGTAGAAGTCCAGCCCCAGGTCCGGATGCATGCCGCCCTGGAGCAGGATCTGGTAGCCGCCCAGCTCCACGGTTTCGCGGACCTTGGCCTCCAGTTCGCCATGCGAAAGCACGTAGCCCTGCGGGTCCCCAGGGGCGCGGAAGAAGGCGCAGAAGCGGCAGCCCGACACGCAGACGTTGGTGTAGTTGATGTTGCGGTCAACGATGTAGGTGACCACGGGCTCCGGATGCAGTTCCAGGCGCCGGGCGTGGGCCATGCGGCCCAGGGCGAACACGTCCTGGCTTTCATACAGGGCGCGGGCGGCCTCGGGGGTCAGGCGCTGGGTCATCGGTCCTCCGGGATGCTTGACGGGGCGGTGTTTTTCACACAGAACAGGGCTCCCGGCCACGGCCCTTGCGGCCCGGCCCCCCTGCGGAGATGCCATGCTGTTCGACGATGAGCTAAAGACCCTGCTCGAAAAGGTCAAGACCGTTGCCGTCATCGGCGCCGTGGACAAGCCGGGCCGCCCGGTGGACATGGTCGGCCGCGCCCTCATGGACGCGGGGCTGGCCGTGGTGCCCGTGCACCCCAGGCGCCGCGACGTGTGGGGCCTGCCGACCTACTCCAGCCTGGCCGAGGTGCCCGTGGCCGTGGACCTGGTCAACGTATTCCGCGCGCCGGAGCACTGCGCGGCCCACGCCGCCGAGGCCCTGGCCCTGGCGCCCCGGCCCCTGGCCTTCTGGATGCAGTCGGGCATCACCAGCCCCGAGGCCGGGGCCGTGCTGGCCGGGTCGGGCATCCGTGTGGTGGAAGACGCCTGCCTGATGGTCGAATGGCGGAGGCTTGGCCTGTGAGCGCCGCGCCGCAGGCACCCGTGGTCTTCGTGTGCCGCATGTGCGGGCACTGCTGCGAGGGCACGGGGGGCATCGTCCTGGCCGCGCGCGACCGCGCGCGCCTGGCGGCGCACCTGGGCCTGCCCGAGGCGGCCATGGCCGAACGCTATGCCGAGACCGTGGGCGGCAAGGTCCGCCTGCGCTGCGGGGATGACGGGTTCTGCGTGTTCTACAGCCGCGAGCGCGGCTGCGCCGTGCATGCGGGCAGGCCGGACATCTGCCGGGCCTGGCCCTTCTTTCGCGGCAACCTGGTGGACCGCTCCAGCTGGGAGATGATCCAGGACGACTGCCCCGGCGTGTGCGCCCCGGCGGGCCATGCGGAGTTCCGCCGCCAGGGGCTGGCCTACGTGCGCGCCCTGGGCGTGGACGAAACCGACGAGGGCGCGCCCGGCGCCCTGCTGAACCTGCCCGACTAGCCGGGGGCGACGTGGACATCCGCGAGTGCTACCGCATCCTGCGCCTGCACAAGGGCGCGAGCCTGGACGACGTGAAGTCGGCCTTCCGCAAGCGCGCCTTCGAGCTGCACCCCGACCTGAACCCCGGCAACCCCCAGGCCCACGCCGAATTCCAGAAGCTCAACGAGGCCTACGTGCTGCTGCGCGAGGCCCTGGCCCAGGAGCCGCCGCCCCGCCCCGGGGCGCGCCCCGAGGCCAAGCCCACGGCGGACCAGGCCGAGGGCGCCGCGCGCTACCGCGCCCAGGCCCAGGCCAAGGCCCCGGGCAACGGTACGGGCAACGGGGCCGCCAACGGCGCGGGCCCCGCCGGGCCCCGGCCCGGGGCCGACGGGCGCTTCTTCTACCGCAAGGAGGAGGTGCTCAAGAACATCCTGAACGACCCCTTCGCGCGCAAGGTCTTCGAGGACATCTACAGCCAGATCCGCCGGGGCGCCCCGGCCGGGGCCCCGGGAGCCCCCGGGGTCACGCGCAGCCGCAGCCTGGCCCTGCGCTGGGGCGACCGCGAAATGTCCCTGGACCTGACCTTCGGCCTGTGGCGCGGGCTCAAGGGCTGGGTCCGCCGCCAGATGGACGACGAGCAGACCGTGCGCCTGCCCGCCGCCCAGCTCCTGCCCGGCAACCGCCTGCGCCTGCAGGTGCGCCGCGCCTGGTCCGGCGACCCCATCACCGTGGAAGTGCCCATCCCGCCCGACTACGTCATCGGCCGCGCCCTGCGCCTGCGCGGCCTGGGCCGCAAGCTCGGCCCCCTCAAGGGCGACCTCTACCTGCGCCTGATGGCCCTGTAGAGCCCTCCGCCCGCAAGCGGAGCGCCGCCCCGCGCCCCGTAGCCCCCGCTCTTCGCCGTCCCCCACTCCCCGCCGTCCCCTGATCCTCGCCGTCCCCCGATCCTCACAAATTTCGCGTCCCGCCCGCCTTGCCTTGCCGCCACCCTCGGCCTTTTTCGCCGCACCATGGAACCGGGCGCGGGGGCCGCCACATCCCAGCGTGCCTGCGCCGCATTCCGGATTGCCGCTGCAGGGCCGCCATCCCCATCGCCAACGCCCCGCGACCGCGCGCACCCACGAGCAAGGATTTTTCATCTTCCCCGCTTGACACATAGGCAATATTCGCCTATACGGACACCCTTCGGCACGGTCACGAGGACACGCCACAGCGAATGAGGCAATCCCCAAGGGCAGAGCACCATTGCCAGCCATGGCGCGGGGATGCCGTACCCGATGAAAGGCGAAAAAAGCCAGGGAGGAGCAGCCATGAGCAAGGGGCGCGAGAGGACAGGCAGACACGGTGGCGGACAATTCGGGGCGGAAGTCTTCGCAAAGGCGGACGAGCACGCGCGTCAACGCCAGGAGGCGGCAGCCCGGGAGCGTTTCGGATCGGCGGCCTACTTCGCACAGCTCTTTGGCGACGGCCAGGGTGGGCCGGGCAGGCCAAACGAAGGCAATGCGTCGGCCCCCCGGGCCTCGACGGGACAGCGGCACCTCCCGCAGGCCCCGGGTGCGGCGCCCGTCCAGGGCCGGGCAGGTTCGGCCCTGACCCTGGAACGTGACGAAAGCGGTCGCATCGTCCGCAAGCGCCACAGGCTGGGCCCGCGCACGGTGATCACGCAGTACGCCTACGACAGGCAGGGGCGCCTGGTGGAAGCCCGCCGCGATGGACGGCTGACCGAGGAATACGCCTACGATGCAGCGGGGCGCCGGGTCATGAGCCGCAGCGAGGCCCTGGGCATGGTGCGCATGGAACTGCAGTATCAGGACGACAAGCTCCGGCGCATGGGAGGCGTAGGTTTATGGTATGGCCCGGACGGCACCCTCAGCGTGCGCCGCGACCCGCAACGCGGCACCACCTACTTCACCTACGGCCCGCACGGCGGGTTGATCCGGGCCCAGCTGCCCGGCGGCAGCACGGTGCGCTGGGAGCGCAATGCCGCCGGTCAGCCCCTGTCCTGCACCCTGGACGGCCACCTCGCCGAACGCTGGACCTGGCACGATCTGTCGCGCCTGGCGCGCTATGAGGATCTCCGCCGGGGGCTGGTCATGGACTTCCATTACGCCGGGAAGGCGCGCATCCCGAAGGCCATGACCCTGCGTGATGGCCGGGAAACCTGCCTCTTCGCGCTGGGTTGCGACCAGGTGGGCAGCATCACAACGGTTGCAAACGAAGCAGGCGATCTGGTAAAGACGGTCCTGTACGATGCGTTCGGCAACGTGGTGGACGACAGCGCCCCGCACTTCTTCCTGCCCCTGACCTTCGCAGGCGGCGCGCAGGACCGCTGGACGGGCCTGATCCGCTTCGGCCACCGCGACTACGATCCGCAAAGCGGCCGCTTCACCGCCTGCGACCCAAGCCATTCGCCGGAAGGAGACCCTGACACCTATGAGTATTGCATCGACGATCCGGTCAACCGGATTGACAGCCAGGGCCTCGAAAGTGAATTGGCCGAACTTCCGGCTCCCGGCCCGCTGGATGAAGACCTTGAGAAGGCCTTCGACCCAGCGGGCGGGGCGCACTACTGGACGGTGATCCCGGAAGCGACAGCGTGCGCCAAATGCAGAGCCCTGGCAGGCAGAGTTTTCCGAAAATAACCAAAGCGGCCACACCCGAACTGCAAATGCCTGATACAAAAGCATACGGCCATCGCACGCCAACGACATATCGTCGGCAAACTCTACGGCTTCGACGACAGAGTGACACATCGCTTCCAGGCCAAAGGGCAAGTGATGGTATCCATGCGAAACGCAGGGCCAGGACTTCTTTCAGGCGTCTATGTTGAAATAAAAAACGGGAAAACATTCGCAAAAATGTTACCCATAGGATCAGCAATCAAGGAACACATTGGGAACATAGACACAAAGCAAATGGACTACGAATTATCCATCCACGTCAGAGCAGGAGACAACTCCCTTGTCCTCTATGAAATTGAATATAAAACACAGTAAGCTAGTGCTCATTTTCATGTTTTTCACCACACTCTCCATATACGCAAAAGCGTATGCAGAGTGCAGGATCGATCTCGACTGCTCAAATGTTGGCTTCATCTGGATAGGTGAAACAACAGACATGCACTACAATGACGGAGAAATTCAAAGCGTTGTATATGCAATTGTTGTCGAAATCAACCAGGAGCACCTGAATATCCCATGCGCGATGGAAAAATGCCCAGAAGATAAAATGCGAATATTCGCTCAGCAACAGGTTATATACGAAGAAGAAACCACAAGCCGCTCTGCCTGGGGCTTTGCCTTCACTCGGCCAACAGCACAGGAAGCGTTCACCGTCGCCAAGATGATCTGCGCCCCCAAGGTCCACCCTGTGGTCAGGAGATAGCTCCGCCTCAGCCACCGAGGCAAACCCTGCGCGACGGATACCGTGGACCCTGCCACTCTGCCGCCCCGGCCTTCCTGTAGCCCCCCGGTCCACATACCCGGGTTGCCAAGGCACCCGTGCACCACTCGCGGGCACCCTCCCCGGCGCGCGCCATGGAAAAAAGATTTGTCATCGCGCTCCATCCGTGCGAGTGAAACGGGCGCGCGCAGGGCCGGGCGCAGTGGGCCACACGGCCCGGGCGCACGCTTCGCGCGAGAATCCAGAGGAGGACGCATGGCCGAAACCATTGAAGACATTACCATCAACTGGGAAGACGAGGAAGGCCGCCTACTGGTCAAGGAACTCAAGAAGGAGGTCCTGACCAAGGGCTCCTGGTCCACGATCATGTTCCTGTACCAGGAGATGGACAAGCGCACGGGCGAGTACAAGGCGCCCAAGATCCGCGTCGGGCGCTACCAGAAGCGCGGCGGGCGTTACTCGTTGCAGTCCAAGTTCAACATCTCCTCCGCGCGCCAGGCCCGCCAGCTGGTGGACGTTCTCGGCGAGTGGCTGCCCGGCATGGGCGACGAGGAAGACTAGCGCGCCCGGCCAGGGCCGCGAAAAAGCCCCGGAGCGGCATGCTCCGGGGCTTTTCCCGTTCCTGGGGCGGGGTGGCCCGGCGGCCCGGCTCAGGGGTCGGCGCCGCCCGGCGGCCCGGCGGCAAACGCCGGGTTGGGCTCGTAGAACTCGCAGCACCCGCAGGCCTCGGTCAGGCATTCGTAGCGCGGCGCGCTGCTGGCCGGTTCCCCCGGCGGGCGATAGCGGCACTCCCCCTCCACGTCGCAGACGATGGGCGTGTTCTTGGGGGGCACCCAGTGCAGGCAGCGGGCACAAACCTTTCGCATCGGTCTCCCTTTGGCGGGGCGGGGGGAGGTCGGCCCTGTGCGGGCGCCCCGGGTCACAGCAGCGCGTCGAGCACCAGGTGCGAGAGGTAGCCCAGCACGGCGGCGGCGTAGAAGGGCACCAAGGCCACGGGCTGCGCGCCGTAGAAAACCACCGGCAGCACCAGGATGGGCAGCGGCACGAGCAGCATGGCCCACCAGCTGTGCGTCCAGCCGCGGTGGTGCCCCAGGGCGGGCAGCATGGCCGCGAAGCCGAGCACGGCGGCCCAGCGGTACTGCCCGCGCACCAGGAGCCCCAGGTCCACGGCGGCCAGGATGGCGTAGAACAGCCCCCGGCCCTTGGAGTCCGTGTCCACGTCGGGAAACAGCGCCGCCAGCACACAGATGGCCGCGAGCACGCTGCCCAGCAGGGGCCCCGGATCATGGGCCGGAAGCCAGGCCGCAAGGGCCGCCCAGGCGCCCCCGGCCACAAGACCGGCGCCCATCAGGTGCCCTTTGTACCCCGGCATCCGTCCTCTCGCTCTGCAATGGGGGCCGCCCGCGCGTCGTCCTGCGGCTCCCCCGCCGCAGGTCACGGACAACCCGTCCACCCTTTCTCGCAAATGCACGAATGCGGACCATTGCGGCCCGCCCCCTGCTTGTCATCCATTTCGCAGGGCCCGTCAACCAACGTGAATCTTTTCCCGAGGGCCCGGCCCGGGCCGCAAAAAAGCCCGGCGGGAAGCGCTCCCCGCCGGGCCTCTTGCCCGCGCCGTTGCGGCGCGCCCCAGGGCGGCGCTACATGGCGTCGCTGCTGTCGAGCTGATCGATCTGCTCGCTGATGGCCTGCTGGAGCCTCGGGGGCAGGCCGTCCATGTCCACGTTGAGGAACCCGCGCACGATGGTCGAGGTGGCCTCGGCCTCGTCCATGCCGCGCGCCTGGAGGTACTCGATCTCCTCCTGGGCGATCTTGCCCACGGCGGCCTCGTGGGAGAGCTCCACGCCCTCCATGGTCCCGTCCAGCTCGGGGATGGCCCAGATGCGGCCCTCGCCGATGATCAGGCCCTTGCACTCCAGGTGCCCGCGCGCGGGCACGGCGCTGGCCGTGATGTTGGCCGGGGCGATGATGGTGCCGCCGGTGGTCATGGTCCGCGAGATGATCTCGCCGCGCGTGCCCGAGGCGGCCAGGTTGATGCGGCTGCCGGAGTTCACATGCGAGCCGGGAGGGGCCACGATGACCGAGTTGAAGCGCGCCACGGAGCCCTCGCCCGCCAGGGTGATGGCCGGGTAGGATTGCAGCGTCTTCACGGGCTTGAGCAACACGTAGTTGCTCTGGAACACGCCCCCGGCCTCGACCACCCCCGCCGTGCGCGGACGCACCACGGTGTTGTGGCCCCAGTTGTGGATCATGGTGAAGGTCAGCCTGCCGCCCTTCTTGATGAAGAACTCGCTGATGCCCAGGTGCGCGGCGGACTGGGTTTCGCCCGCCACGGCGCAGCCGGTGATGATGTGCAGCTCCGAGTCTTCCTCGACGATGACCACGTTGTGCACGTTCTGGCCCACGGCCTGGCCCTTGAGGAACAGGCACGACTGCACGGGCTCGACGATCTTGGCGCCCGGCGCGGTGCGCACGAAGTAGCCGCCGTGCAGCTGCTCGCGTGCGGCGCGGGTGAACTCGTCCTTGTCGGGGTCCACCTGGGTCCAGAAGTGGCCGGGCAGCCCGTCGTACTTCTTCAGGGCCTGCTTGATGTCCAGGATTTCCACGCCCGGGTGGTTGGAACGGCAGTGGACCCCGGAGTGGTCCATGTGCAGAAACGACCCGGCGCGGTCCTTCTGGTCCACGTCCACGCCCGCGTAGAGCAGGCGCTTCTTGTCGGCCTCGCCCAGGGTGGAGAGATCCTCGATGGCCGGGGCGCTGGCGCCGTCGAAGGAGAAGTCGGAGAGCTTGAATTCGGGTCCGGTCATTGCGCGCCTCCCAAGGATTCCTGGATGGTGCCCGGCTGGCTCAGGCAGCGCACGCACTCCTGGTAGCCGTAGCGGCCCACGTGGTCGAGAATGTCGCGCGGGCGGGCCTCGCAGCACAGGTGGCCGTTGTACATGACCTGGCCCCGGTCGGCATTGACGTATTCCAGGATGTAGCCGGTGTGGGTGATGATCAGCCCGGCGGTCCTGCGGCCGGACTTCTGCTCCTTCATGGACAGGCCCGGGCGGGGCTCGATGAAGCCGTCCAGCAGCTTGCGGGCCGTGGTGCCGATGAGCTTCATGTTTTCCAGGTCCACGCCGGACTCGGGCTCGTCGAAGAGCACCAGGTCCGGGGCCTGGGCCATGAGCTGCAAGAGCTCCGAGCGCTTGATCTCGCCGCCGGAGAAGCCCGCGTTGATGTCGCGGTCCAGGAAAGTGTCGAAATTCACGCGCCCGGCCATGGCCTCCACGTCGATGCCGCCCTTGTTGTGCCCGTGCACGGCGCACATCTCCACCAGATGGCGGGTCTTGAGGCCGTGGATGGTCGGCGGGCGCTGGAAGCTCATGCCGATGCCCAGGCGCGCGCGCTCGTGGATGGGCGCGTGGGTGATGTCCACGCCCTTGAACAGGATGCGCCCGCCGGTGATGGTGTAGTTGCCGAAACCCATGAGGGTCATGAGCAGGGTGGTCTTGCCCGAGCCGTTGGGGCCGAACAGGATGAACGTCTCGCCCTCGGCGATTTCCAGGTCGATGCCGCGCAGCACCTCCCGCTCGCCGATCCGCACGTGCAGGTTCTCTATTTTCAGCATTGGCGTCCCTCGATTCGGATTGCGCCGGGGGGCTGCCCCGTCCGCGCGCCCAAAACCAATAAACAGATTTGCGGAAAAGTCCACTCCCGGGGCGGCGCAAAAGCCCGGCGGAGCCGCGCCGGAGCGCACGCATGGCGCAGGACCGGCGCGGGCAGCGCGGGGCCGCGTGGGGCCGGGTCAGCGCCGCAGGAAGGGGAAACGCCGGAAGGGGTCGTCGCGGGGCGCCACGCAGAAATAGCAGCGCCCCGGCTTGCGGAACAGCGGCAAGAGCAGCGCCCCGGCCATGAAGCCCCCGGCGTGGGCCCACCAGGCGATGCCCCCGCCCTGGCCCGGCCCCACCAGCCCGGCGACCCCCGAGAAGAACTGCGACAGGAACCAGATGCCCAGGAAGATCACGGCGGGCAGCTCGAAGATCAGCGGGATGAAGAACAGCGGCACCACGGTGGTCACCCGCGCGTGGGGGTAGAGCAGGAAATAGGCGCCCATGACCCCGGCGATGGCCCCGCTGGCGCCCACCACCGGCACCGGCGAGTGCATCTCGAACACGTAGTGGACCGCCAGCGCCGCCAGCCCCGAGCAGAGGTAGAAACCCAGGAAGCGCACCGGGCCCATCACGTCCTCGATGTTGTCGGCGAAGATCCACAGCGTCCACATGTTGGCCAGGAAATGCAGCCAGCCGCCGTGCAGGAACATGTAGGTCACGAAGGCATACTGCCCGTGGGGCGGAAAGCCCGCCTGGGCGGCCAGGGCCGGTTCGGTGAAGCGCAGCGGCACCACGCCCAGCAGGTGGAAGAGCACCTCGCGGCCCTGGGGGCCCAGGGCGAGGGTCCAGGCAAAGGCCGCCGCGTTGCAGGCGATGAGCAGCCAGGTGGCCCAGGGGGTGTGCACCCGGGGGATGCTGTCGCGCAGGGGGATCACGGCGCGTCCTCCGGCTCCCGGGGGTCCGGGGTCCACAGCGCGGCCAGGGCCCCGGCCACCCGCTCCCGGCGGGCAGCGGCCAGCCCGCGCAGTTGCTCCAGCACCCGCGCGGCCTCGGCGCCCAGGGCCGCCAGGTCGCCGCCGTTGTCCGCCACAAGGTCGCAGCGGCCCAGCTTGTCGGCCTCGGGCCACTGCCAGGCCTCCAGGGCGGCCTGGGTGGCGTCGTCCCAGCCGCGCAGCTCGCGCAGCCGGGCCCGGCGCGCGGCCTCGGGGCAGCGCACGCCCAGCACCATGTCCGTCAGGCCCTGGGCGGGCCAGCCGCCTTCGAGCAGCAGCGGCACCTCGGCCACGGCCACGGCCTCGCGGGCGTGGGCGCGCCAGAATTCCTCCAGCCGGTGGCGCACCAGGGGGTGGATCATGTCCTGCACCTCGCGGCGCACGGCCTCGCCCGAGCGCATCAGCGCCAGCAGCGCGGCCTTGTCCACCGGGCGGCCATCGGGGGCCAGGGCCGCGCCGAAGCGGCGGCGCACCAGCACCCAACCGTCGGCCCCCGGGGCGTAGAGCCCGGCCACGCAGCGGTCGGCGCAAAAGACCGGCACCCCCGCGGCGGCCAGCAGCCCGGCCAGGGCCGACTTGCCGCACCCGGGCATGCCCACCAGCCCCACGCGCAGCACTGCGGCGCCCAGGGCGCGGGCCAGGGCCTGGAAATCCTCGGGCGGCGGGGCCCACAGGATCATGGCCGCCCCGGTCCCCGGGTGCGTGAAGCCCAGGCGCCAGGCGTGCAGCATCTGGCGCCCGGCCAGGGCCGGGTCCAGCCCCGTGGCGGCGGCGAATTCGGCGTGCTGGCGCGAGCCGTAGATCGCGTCGCCCAGCAGCGGATGCCCGATGTGGGCCATGTGCACGCGGATCTGGTGCGTGCGTCCGGTATGGATGCGCACCAGCACGAGGCTGGCCGCCCCGCCGGGCGCGGCCCACAGCACCCGCCACGAGGTGCGCGCCTCGCGCCCGCCCGAGGGCGTCACGGCCATCTTGGTCTTGTGGCGCGGGTCGCGGCCCAGGGGCGCGTCGATCTCGCCCCACGGCCCGGGCCGGGCCTCGGGCACGCCGTGGACCAGGGCCAGATATTCCTTGCGCACCCGGCGCGCGGCGAAATCCTCGGCCAGGGCCAGCCGCGCGGCCTCGTCCAGGGCCACCAGCAAAAGGCCCGAGGTGTCCTTGTCGATGCGGTGGACGATGCCCGGGCGCGGGCCGTCCATGAGCGCGGCCTGGGGCCAGCGGTGCAGCACGCGGTGGACCAGGGTGCCCGTCTCCAGCCCCGGCGCGGGATGCACCGTGAGCCCGGCGGGCTTGTCGATCACCGCCAGACGCGCGTCCTCGTGGACCACGCGCAGCTCCCCGGCCTCGGGGGCCAGCGCCGTGCCCGGCAGCTCCAGGCGCACGGCCAGGGCCTCGCCTCCGGCCAGACGCAGCCCGGCCTTGGCCGGGGCCCGGCCGTCCAGGGTCACGTGGCCCTGGCGGATCAGCTCCTGCACGGCCCCGCGCGAGACGCCCTCCCCGGCCAGCAGCCCGGCCACGAAGGCGTCCAGGCGCTCGCCGCGCGCGGCGGCGGGCACGGCCCACTGGCGGGTTTGCGGGCCGGGGGCAGGGGTGCCCGGCACAGGCGCCTCAGGGCACATAGGCCCGGGCCAGGCGGTAGAGATCCTCGTAGCTGGCCTTGGCGCGCAGGGCCAGGACCATGTCCACGCACAGGTCCATCTTGGTGCCCGCGTCGGCCAGGACCTCGGCGGCGGCGGTGTCCAGGCAGGCCTTGACGAAGCTGCGGTCGTGGCCGTCGGCGGCCAGGGCCAGGCCCTGGAGGAAGAAGCGGCAGCGCGCCGAGCCGCCCAGGGGCCAGGTGGCGGCCTTGCCCTCGCGCCGGGCCCACAGCACGTAGAACATGAGCCGCACCAGCAGCTCTTCGGCGCCCAGGCCCAGGTCCACGTCCAGGGTCGGGCCGCCGCCGCCCTGCTCGGCCAGGCGGACCATGTCCAGGGCCATGCGCGTGGCGGCCTCCTCGGTCAGGGCCGGGGCGGGCAGGCGGGCGAACATGCGCGCCAGGGCCATGCGCGGGTTCTCGGCGGCGGCCATGGACAACAGCGCATCGCGCATCAGCCCGAGCTTCAGGCCCAGGTCGCGCAGAGCGGTGTCGCGGCGCCGGACGCCCGCGCGGCGGGCCGTGGCATCGTCGAGCCCGCACAGGCCCAGGTCGAGCATGTAGCGGATGAAGGGCTCGGCGGTGTTGGCGGCCTCGTCCTGGAGGGTCCTGGGCGCGAACTTCGGGCCCATGACCTTGCGCAGCGACAGCCAGTAGGCGGCCACGGCCTCGATGGGCATCTGCTGCAGATCCAGTTCCTTGGGGGGCGTTTCGGTCACGGAGCCGTCCTCATCGGGGTTGGGGCCAGGGGGGGCATTATCCATTGAACCTGCGGCGCTGGCAAGCCGGACGCCGGAAGCGTCCCGGATTCCCTGGGACGCTGCCCTGTTTTTCACTGAGGGGCTTGCGCACCAGCCGGGGAATGTGCTTAAACTGGCCCCCGGCGTACGGCATTCCACCACGAGCCGCACCACCGACACCGCCAGCAGACCACGGAGACCGACGGCCATGCCTCCCAGCGACGAGACGCCCCAGCCCCTGCCCCGGAGCATCTTCGAGATCAAGCCCGGCCTGCAACTCATCCTGGGCATCACCGGCTTCGACGAGCGCGTGCGCACCGCCTTCGTGGGCCACGAGCGCGGCAGATACTTCCTCATGCGCCTGCCCAGCGCGGCGACCCAGGGCCTGCCCGGGCTCTACGAATACCTCTACCAGGGCAACACGGCCACGGTGAGCTACCTGCATTCCGGCAATATCTGGGGCTTTTCCACGCGCATCCAGAGCTACGCCCTGCGGCCCTACCCCCTGCTCTTCGCCGACTTCCCCTCGCGCATCGACTCGCACAACCTGCGCAAGGAAAGCCGCGTGGAATGCCTGTTCCCGGTCCAGATCCAGGCCGGGGCCCTGCGCGGCCAGGCCATGCTGCTGGACATCAGCCGCAACGGCTGCCGCCTGGCCTGCGAGTCTTCGGACCCTGCGGCCCGGCTGGCCATAGGCGACACGGTGGAGCTGGAATGCGCCATCTTCGGCGCCGCGGGCGCCCAGCGCCTGGGCTGCCAGGTGCGCGGCGTGCAGGGCTCCGGCGGGCGGACCACCCTGGGCCTGGCCTTCACCACCGTGCCCGAGGCCGTGGGCCGCAGCATCGATGGCTATCTGCGCACCGTGGCCGGGCTGCTGGACGACTCCCCGGCCTCGGCTGCGGCGTCCTGACCCGGCCCCACAGCACGCTCCAGATCGGCCCGCAGGCGGTCGTACAGCCCGCGCAGCGGCGCCGTGTCGGGCAGCCCGGCGGCCAGTTCGCGCAGGTGTCCGCGCTCGAGCAGCGCCCGGCGCGACACCGTGAAATGCATCCCGTAGACCCACGACAGGAGCAGCAGCCGGAAATCGTTGACGCTGCGCATGTCCTCGTAGACGCAGGGGCGCCCCGCCAGCAGGCTGTCCAGCAGGGGCGGGCTCCACAGCTGCGGGTCGCGCGACAGGCCCAGGGTGACCACATCGTTGGCCGCCCCGGGCCGCAGGTGCGCCAGGACCACGGGCAGGATGTCCAGCTTGTCGGCGTCGCGCACCACGCGCAGGGCCAGGCCCAGGTCCGCGGGCAGGCCCGGGGGCAGCTCCTTGCGGTTGTGCAGGGCCACGCAGGCGCGCACCAGGCGCGCGCAGGCCGGGTCCAGCCCCCGGGGCAGGCCCAGGCGCACCATGGCCCGCGCGCCCAGGGCCCCGTGGTTGGCCGATTCGCGGTCGTTGAAGGTGCCGTAGCGCACCAGTTGCGGGAAGCGCCCCAGGTCGTGGAACAGCGCCGCCAGGAGCACCAGCCGCTCCAGGGCCGGAGTCAGGCCCTGGGCCGGGCCCAGGGTGGCGGTGATGCGCACGGCCTCGTCGAGCACGCGCAGGCTGTGCTCGTGCTTCAAGGCCAGGTTTTCGGCCTCGTCGGGGGCCAGCTCCAGGTGCAGGCGATGGCAGGCGTCCAGGGCCCGCAGGTGCGGGGCCAGGAACGCGGGGCGCAAGACGGCGGCGGAGGCAGGCATGGCCGGGGGCTCAGTCCTCGTCCAGGGCCTTGCGGGCTGCGGCGTACTGCGCGTCGTCCAGCTCCCCGGCCCGCCAGCGGGCGTACAGCGCGCGCCCGGCCTCCTCGCGGCGGCGGCGGCGCTCGATGTGCCCGGTGCCGAACTCCCGGGGGCGCAGGGGGCCGCCCGGGCCGAAGAGCCTGCGCAGCACCCAGGCCAGCAGGGCGAAGACCAGCAGGATGAACACGATGCGCGCCGCCGAGGCCAGCACCACGCCCCCGGGGCCCGTGCCGCCGAAGGGCCAGCCTTCCCAGCCGCTGCGCCCGGCGGCCTGCACCAGAATATCCAAGGAAAACAGGCTTTCGATTCCCATGTCCGCTCCCGAGAAGGCGTGCGGCGCACACGCTGCGCGCCGGGGGCACCCTACCCTGTTCCCCCGGCGGCCACAAGCGCCCGGCGGTTGCCAAGCTGGCCGGAATTCTTTAATAGCATGGCTGGACTCCATGCAAAATCCTGACGAACCACTCCCGGGGGTGTGCCAATGCGTTTTCTCATCGTCGATGACGACTTCGACAGCCGTCGCCTGATGCAGAAAATCCTCTATCCTTTCGGGTATTGCGATGTCGCCGTGGACGGCGAGGAGGCCGTGGAGGCCTTCCGCAGCTCGCTGAAAAACGAGGAGCCCTACGACCTCGTCTGCCTGGACATCATCATGCCCAACATGGACGGCCAGCAGGCCCTGCGCGAGATCCGCGAAATCGAGACCGAGATGGGCGTTCCCGAGGACAAGCGCGTCAAGGCGGTGATGATCTCGGCCCTGGACGACACCAAGGAGCTGCACGACGCGTTCTTCCTGGGCGAGGCCACCTCGTACCTGGTCAAGCCCATCCGCAAGAAGACCCTGCTCAACGAGATCCGCAACCTGGGCCTGCCCCTGGACGAGACGGACTAGCGGGCCGCCCGGAAGTCGCCGCCCCGAAATGGCTGGCCGCGCCGCTGCGCGACCCGGGCCCGGGCGCATGGCCGCAGCGGCTCGCGGCCCCGGGTCGTCCGCACGCCGCCATCCTGCCATTTTCAAGCGGCCGGGAAGAATTTCCCGGTCGCTGGCGCGCCGTACCGCGCCGACCGCCCCGCCCCGGCTCCCGGGGCGTCCGCCCGCGCTTGCCCCCGGGGGCGGAAAGGTATAAGTGCGGCCTTTTGCGTCAGGGCTCGGGCCGTGGGCCCGCCGTTTTCCTGGCAGACGCCAGCCCAACCCCCCACCCGCCCCGCCCGCGCGGGGGTCCAAGGAGGACGCCGTGATTCCCAAGGATCTGCTGTACGCCAAGTCCCATGAATGGGCGCTCGTCGAAGGCGACGTGGCCACCGTCGGCATCACCCAGTTCGCCCAGGAGCAACTCGGCGACCTGACCTACGTCGAGCTGCCCGAGGTGGGCGACACCTTCGAGGCCGGCAGCGAGATGGGCACGGTGGAGTCCGTCAAGGCCGCCAGCGAAATCTACGCCCCCGTGTCCGGCGAGGTCATCGAGGTCAACGCCGCCCTGGCCGACGCCCCCGAGATCGTCAACCACGACCCCTACGGCGAGGGCTGGCTGGTGAAGTTCAAGATCGCCTCCGACCCCGAGAACCTGCTCTCCGCCGACGAGTACGAAGAGCTGGTGGCGCAGGACGCCCACTAACCAACCCCAGGAGCAAGGCCCCATGCCCTACGTTCCCCATACCGAGGAGCAGACGCGCGCCATGCTCGCGACCATCGGCGTCGCGTCCATGGACGAGCTGTTCGCGGATATTCCCAAGCACCTGCGGCCCAGGAGCTTCAACCTGCCCGCAGGCCTGTCCGAGATGGAAGTCCTGGCGCGCATGGAGCGCCTGGCCGCCAAGAACAGGACCGACATGGTCAGCTTCCTCGGCGCGGGCTTCTACGACCACCACATCCCCGCGGCGGTGGACGCCCTGGCGGGGCGGGGCGAGTTCTACACCGCCTACACGCCCTACCAGCCCGAAGCCTCCCAGGGCACGCTCCAGGCCATCTTCGAATACCAGACCGCCATGTGCCGCCTGCTGGACATGGACGTGGCCAACGCCTCGGTCTACGACGGCGGCTCCGCGCTGTTCGAGGCCATGATGATGGGCGTGCGCGCCACCAAGCGCACCCGGCTGGTGGTCAGCCAGACCCTGTCACCCATCTACCGCATCATGCTCGACTCCTACACATCGAACCTGAACCTCGAGCTGGTCACCGTGCCCCACAAGAACGGGGCCACGGACATGGCGGGCATGATGGACGCCGTGGACCACGCCACCGCCGCCGTGGTGGTGCAGAATCCGGATTTCTTCGGCAACGTGGGCGACTACGCCGAGCTGTTCGACCACGCCCGGGCCGTGAAGGCCGTGGGCGTCATGGCCGTGTATCCGCTGATGCAGGCCGTGCTCAAAACCCCCGGCGCCATGGGCGCGGACATCGCCGTGGCCGAGGGCCAGAGCCTGGGCCAGCCGCTGTCCTTCGGCGGGCCGTACCTGGGCGTCATGGCCTGCACGTCCAAGATGGTCCGCCAGATGCCCGGGCGCATCGTGGGCCGCACCGTGGACACAAAGGGCCGCACCGGCTACGTGCTGACCCTGCAGGCCCGCGAGCAGCACATCCGCCGCCAGAAGGCGACCTCCAACATCTGCTCCAACCAGGCCCTGTGCGCCCTGCGCGCGCTGGTCCACGTCAGCCTGCTGGGCCCCGGCGGCCTGGAGCAGACCGCCCTGCGCTGCATGGAGCTGGCCCACTACGCCCTGGAGCGCCTGACGGTCATCCCGGGCGTCTCGCGCCTGGGCGACGCGCCCTTCTGCAACGAGTTCGCCGTGCGCCTGCCCGTGCCGGCCCCCCAGGTGGTGGACCAGCTGACCGAGCGCGGCTTCGTGCCGGGCTTCCCCCTGGGCCGCTACTACCCCGGGCTGGAAAACTGCCTGCTGGTCGCCTGCACCGAGAAGCACACCCGCGAGGACATCGGCGTCATGGCCGAAATGCTGGGAGGACTGCTGCGATGAAGACCCTGTTCGAACAATCCATCCCCTGCCGCCAGGGCGTCTGCGCCGGGCTGACCAGCGCCCGCGCCACGGATTTCCTGCCCGCCGGGCTCGTGCGCTCCTCGCGGGCGCGCCTGCCCGAGCTGGGCGAGCTCGACGTGGTGCGCCACTTCACGCGGCTGTCGCGGCGCAACTACGGGGTGGACGGCAACTTCTACCCCCTGGGGTCGTGCACCATGAAGTACAACCCCAAGTTCACCGAGCAGGTGGCCGCCCTGCCGGGCTTCACCCGCCTGCACCCGCTCATGGCCCAGCTGCGCGGCGCCGGGCACCACACCCAGGGCGCCCTTGAGGTCATGTACCACATGGAGCAGCTGTTGTGCGAGATCACCGGCATGGCGGGCTACACCCTGCACCCCATGGCCGGGGCCCACGGCGAGCTGACCGGGGCCATGATCATCGCCGCCTACCACAAGGCCAAGGGCAACAAGAAGACCAAGGTCATCTGCCCCGACTCCGCCCACGGCACCAACCCGGCCTCGGCGGCCCTGGCGGGCTTCGAGGTGGTGTCCATCGAGTCGCGCGACGGCATGGTGGACCCCGAAGCCCTGCGCGCGGCGCTCACCGACGACGTGGCCGCCGTGATGATGACCTGCCCGAACACCCTGGGGCTGTTCGAGCGCAACCTGCCGGAAATCGTGGAGATGATCCACGCCGCCGACGCCCTGCTCTACTACGACGGCGCCAACCTCAACGCCATCATGGGCAAGATGCGCGTGGGCGACGCGGGCTTCGACGTGGTGCACCTGAACCTGCACAAGACCTTTGCCACGCCCCACGGCGGCGGCGGCCCGGGCTCCGGCCCGGTGGGCGTGTGCGACAAGCTCGTGCCCTTCCTGCCCGTGTCGCGGGTGAAAAAGCTCGATGACAACCGCTTCGTGCTCGACTACGACCACCCGCAGTCCATCGGCTACATGGCGCCGTTCTACGGCAACTTCGGCGTGGTGCTCAAGGCCTACGCCTACATCCTGCGCCTGGGCCGCGAGGGGCTGGTGCGCGCCACGGAAAACGCCGTGCTCGCCGCCAACTACATGCGCAAGCGCCTGGAAGGCGTGCTGGAGATTCCCCACGACCGCATCTGCATGCACGAGTTCGTGGCCAGCGCCGTGGGCGAGGCCTTGAACGGCGTGCGCGCCCTGGACATCGCCAAGGCCCTGCTGGACAAGGGCTACCACGCCCCGACCATCTACTTCCCGCTCATCGTCAAGGAATGCTTGATGTTCGAGCCCACGGAAACCGAGAGCAAGGACACCCTGGACGCCTTCGTGGACGACCTCATCGAGATCGTGCGCCGCGCGGGCACGGACCCGGCCTCGGTGCAGGCCGCCCCGGTGACGCTGCCCGTGACGCGCCTGGACGAAACCCGCGCCGCGCGCGAAATGGTGCTGACCGATGACTGCAACTGCGGCTGAGCGCCGCCTGCGCTTCGACCTCGTGGTCCTGGGCGGCGGGCCCGGGGGCGTGGACTGCGCCCTGGAGGCCGCCGCCCTGGGCCTGTCCACGGCGCTGGTGGAGCGTTCGGAGCTGGGCGGCACCTGCCTGAACCGCGGCTGCATCCCCACCAAGCTCTTCCTGGGCGCCACGGACTGCGTGCACGAAATGCACGCCCAGGCCCGGCTGCGCCTGCTCGAAGGCGAAATCCGCGTGGACCTGGCGGCCCTGCAAAAGCGCAAGGGCCAGATGCTGGCGGGCAGCCGCAAGGCCATCGAAAAGCAGCTGGCCGACGCCGGGGTCGCGCTGCTGCGCGGCCAGGGCACGCTGCGCTCGGCCAGCGAGCTGGACGTGGCCACGGACCAGGGCCCCGTGGCCGTGGAATTCGGGCGGCTGGTGGTGGCCACCGGCTCGCGGCCCACGGCCTTCCCGGGCCTGGAGCCCGACGGCGACCGCGTGCTGGACTCCGACGCCATCCTGGACGTGACCACGGCCCCGGCCTCGCTCATCATCGTGGGCGGCGGGGTCATCGGCCTGGAGCTGGGCCGCTTCTTCGCCCGCCTGGGCGCGGCCATCACCGTGGTGGAGGCCCTGGACCGCCTGGCGCCCTGGGAGGACCCCGAGGTGTCGGCCGCCATCGCCGCGCTGTGCAAGCGCGAGAAATGGGCCCTGCACCTGGGCAGCCGGGTGAAGAGCCTGCGCACAGTGGACGGCGCGGCCCTGCTGGAGCTGGAATCCGGCCAGACCCTGGGCGCGGAGCTGGCCCTGGTGGCCACCGGGCGCGGGCCCAACACGACGGGCATCGGCCTGGAAACCGCCGGGGTGCGCCTGGGCCGGGGCAATTTCCCCGAGGTGGGCGACTGCCTGCTGGCCGCGCCCACGGTGGCCGTCATCGGCGACGCCAACGGCAAGGCCATGCTGGCCCACGCCGCCTCGCACCAGGGCCGCTACGCCGCGCGCCACGCGGCGGCCCAGGCAGCGGGCCGCGAGCACGGCCCCTACGCCCCCGGGCCCATGCCCTGGTGTATCTACGGCGCGCCGCAGACCGTGCGCGTGGGGCGCATGGCCGCCGAGCTGCTGGCCCAGGGCCTGGAGCCCCGGGTCAGCACGGCCCAGCTCGCCGCCAACCCCATCGCCCAGAGCCACGCCAGCGCCCAGGGCTTCGTCAAGGTCGTCTGGCTGGACGGGCGCGTGGTGGGCGTCACCGCCGTGGGCCACGGCGTGGCCAACCTGGTCACCGCCGCCACGGTCATGGTCCGCGACGGCTGGACCCGCGAAGACGCCGAGGCCCTGATCTGGGCCCACCCGACCCTGGACGAGGCCCTGTACCACGCCCTGACCGCCGCGCCCGCCGCCCCGGCGGGCGCCTGAGCGGCCCCGGCAGCGCCCCATGACCTTCGCCCCGTCCACCCCCGGCGTCCTGGAAGCCGTCCAGCCCATCGTGCTGGCCTCGGGCTCCCCGCGCCGCAGCGAGATGCTTGCGGCCCTGGGGCTGGCCTTCACCGTGGCCCCCAGCCCGGAGCCCGAGCCCATGCCCCTGCCGGGCGAGGCCGCCGAGGCCTACGCCCTGCGCGCCGCCCGGGCCAAGGCCGCCGCCGTGGCCGCCCTGCACCCCCGGGCCGTGGTCATCGGCTCGGACACCGTGGTCGTGCTGGGCTCCGAGATCATGGGCAAGCCCTCGGGCCCCGACGAGGCCATGCTCATGCTCTCGCGGCTGGTGGGCGCGACGCACCGCGTGGTCTCGGGCTGCGCGGTGCACCACCCCGGCGGCGAGCCCGTGGCGTTCACCGTGTCCACCGAGGTGACCATGGGTCCGCAGCCCCTGGAAGTGCTCTTCGCCTACGTGGCCTCGGGCGAGCCCATGGACAAGGCCGGGGCCTACGCCATCCAGGGCCGGGGCGGCTTCCTGGTCGAGAGCATCCAGGGCTCGTACAACAACGTGGTCGGCCTGCCCCTGCACCGCCTGGTGGAAACCCTCTTCGCCATCCGCGCCGTGCGCGCGGCGGGGCTCTGAGGCCCGCCGCCGCGCGCGGCCAGCCTTTTCCGGAGCCAGCCCCGCTTCCCGCCCCTACCGCCCCGGTGGGCCCGGCCTCGGCCGCTGCGCCACTCTTCCACCCTGCGTCCGCCCCTCCCGGCCAGCGCGCCCCGTGCCCCCCCGCCTGCTCCTCCACTTTTCCCTTTGATTTTCCCTTTGAAACAGACGCGAAAGCGCGTACCGTCCACGGTAAGCTGTGACATGCATCGTCTCCCCGCCCGGCGGGCGGGGGGCTGGGCGTCGAACCCCGCAACAGGCAGGTGGAAGATGAGTACCGAACGGCTGTACAAAACGATCTACGGCATCGCCAAGGTCATCAACTCGACCCTCAACCCGTCCAAGGTCCTGGCCGGCATCGCCGAGCAGGCCACACGGGCCATGGACGCCAAAGGCTGCTTCATCCGCGTGCTGGACCGCAGCGGCACGATCCTTCTGCCCGACGCGTCCTACGGGCTGTCCGAGCGCTACGCGTCCAAGGGCCCGGTGGAGGTGGCCAAGAGCCTGCTGGACCAGGACGTGCTCCAGGGGCGCATGGTGACCATCGACGACGTGCGCACGGACCCGCGCTTCCAGTACGGCGCCCAGGCCGCCGAGGAGGGCCTCGTCTCGCTGGTGGTGGTGCCGCTGACGGCGCGCGGCGGCGCGGTGATCGGCGTGCTGCGCATCTACTCGGGCGCGCCGCGCACCTTCACCGCCGACGAACTGGACTTTTTGACCTGCATCGCCAACCTCTCGGGCATCGCCCTGGAGAACGCGCGCATGTACCACGCCCTCAAGCGCACCTCGGAGCTGGCCAACGCGTACGTCTACCAGACGTTCGAGGACTAACCGGCAAGTGCCCACGGAGGCCCCATGAGCAAAGTCAGAGTAGGCATCAACGGCTTTGGCCGCATCGGCAGGCAAGTCGTCAAGACCATCTGGAAATACCACCGCGACGCCATCGAGGTCGTGGCCGTCAACGACCTGTTCGACGTGAAGACCAACGCGCAGCTGCTGCGCCGCGACACGACCTACGGCGCCTTCCCCGCCGACGTGGCCGTGGACGGCGACACCATCACCATCGGCGGCGAGTTCTCCATCCGTAGCTACGCCGAGCGCGACCCGCGCAACATCCCCTGGGCCGAGCGCAAGGTGGACGTGGTCATCGAGTCCACGGGCATCTTCCGCACCGGGCCCACCGCCGCGCAGCACCTGGAGTCCGGCGCCAAGCGCGTGATCATCTCCGCCCCGGCCAAGGAGGAGGACATCACCCTGGTGCTGGGCGTCAACGAGCACCTCTACGACCCGGCCAAACACCGCATCGTGTCCAACGCCTCGTGCACCACCAACTGCCTGGCCCCGGCGGTGAAGGTCATCCACGAGGCCTTCGGCATCGAAAAGGGCGTGATGACCACGGTCCACTCCTACACCAACGACCAGCGCATCCTGGACCTGCCGCACAAGGACCTGCGCCGGGCGCGCGCCGCCGCGTGCAACATGATTCCCACCAGCACCGGCGCGGCCAAGGCCGTGGCCCTGGTGCTGCCCGAGATGAAGGGCCTCATCGACGGCTACTCCGTGCGCGTGCCCACGCCCACGGTGTCCCTGGTGGACTTCGTGGCCCTGCTCAAGAAGCCCACGACCACCGAGGAGCTGCGCGCCACCCTGCGCCAGGCCGCCGAGGGCCCGCTCAAGGGCATCCTGGCCTACTCCACCGAACCGCTGGTGTCGTCGGACCTCATCGGCGACCCGCATTCGGGCATCGTGGACGACGGGTTCACCCTGGTCCAGGGCGGCACCCTGGCCAAGACCTACGTGTGGTACGACAACGAATGGGGCTACTCCTGCCGCATCGCCGACCTCATCGCCCTGATGGCCAAGAAGGGCATCTAGCCGGACCCGCACGGGCGGCACCCACAGGGGCCGGGGCGGCGCGCGCCGCTCCGGCCCTTGCCTTTTGGCCGCGCGCCGCCTAGGCTGGCCCCGCCCCGCAACCCCGGCCCCGGGCCGCAAACCGCAGGACGGACCATGACCACGCACGCCACCGCCCCCAGCGCCACCGACCGCATGGCCACCGCCATCGCCACCCTGGGCCCCGTGGGGCAGCTGCCCAAGGCTCCGGGCACCTGGGGCTCCGCCGCCGCCGTTTTGCTGGCGCCCTTCCTGTTCCTGCCCTTTTCGCCGCTGGTGCGCGCGGCCATTCTGGCGGGGCTGTTCGTGCTGGGCGCCTGGGCCGCCGGGCGCGCCGAGGCCACCCTGGGCCGCAAGGACCCCGGCTGCGTGGTCATCGACGAGGTGCTCGGCCAGTGGCTGACCTTCCTGCCCTTCGCCATGCTGCCCGTGTGGCAGGTCTTCGCCGGGTTGCTCTTCTTCCGGCTGTTCGACATCGCCAAGCCCTTCCCCATCCGCCGCGCCGAAACCTGGCTGCCCGGAGGCTGGGGCGTGATGATCGACGACGCCGTGGCCGGTGTCTATGCAGCCTGCGCCCTGGGGCTGGCCCGCTGGGGCTACGTGGCCTTCGTGGCCGGGCACTCGGGCGGCATGTAAGCCGCCCCGGGCTTCGGGGCCGCGCCGGACGCCGCAGGCGCGAGGCGGCCCTGGCCGCCACCGACAACGCCCGCGCCCTCACCGCGCCGCGCCGCGCCCTTCCCGCGCCCCGCGCCCGGAGGCGGGACAGCCCCCCGTCCCGAGCGGGAACACGCGCCCCCCTGCCCAGCCCCGGCCCAAGCCGCCCGGCGGACAGCGGCGCGCCGCCTGCCCTGGCTCGCGCCCCGGCGCCCCTGCCGGGCGCGCCCAAAGGTTCCGGCGCCACGGGGCGGGCCCGCCCCGTGGAGCCAAAGCGCCCACGCTGAACGCGCCCCCCCGTTCCGGACGCAAGCGTTCCCCCTGTTTCCGGCTGCACAACCCTTTTCCCGCCGGGAAAGGATTCCCGCCCCCTGGCCCGGCCTTCGCCCGGCCCTACCCCTGGCCAGCCCGGCGCGCCCCCTGCCCTCGGCGCGCAACCTCCCTCCGGTGCGCAAAAAAAAAGCGCCGCGCGGTTGCCCGCGCGGCGCCACAGCTCCCAGGGAGCGGACCGGCCTTACTTGAAGACCTTGAACTCGTCGCGGCGGTTCTTGGCCCAGGCGGCCTCGCCGGAACCCTCGACAGCGGGCTTCTCTTCGCCGAAGGAGACGATCTTCAGGCGGGAGGAAGGCACGCCGAGAACAACCAGGTACTCGTAGGCGGCGCGGGCGCGGCGCTCACCCAGGGCCAGGTTGTACTCCTCGGTGCCGCGCTCGTCGCAGTGGCCTTCGATGAGCATCTTCCAGTCCGCGTACTTCTTCAGGATTTCGGCCTTGGACTTCAGCACTTCCTTGCTGTCGTCCTTGAGGTCGAACTTGTCGAAGTCGAAGTAGATCTTGTTGGCGGTCAGAGCGTCAAAAGCCTTCTGAGCCTCGGCGTCCAGAGCAGAGCTGTCGACCATGGTCGGCTCGGCGGGATCGGGAGTCGAGAACGCCAGCGGCTGCTCGGCGGCGTCTTTCTGGGTCTTGGCGCAACCGGAAACCACGAACATCATGGCCAGAATCATGGCCATGCCAACCAGGAATCTCGTACGCATTGCATCCTCCTCGAAAACTGTTACTTGGGATGTAAAATTATGCCGCCCCTCGGTCATGAACGCCGGAGCTGTCCAGCGGTTCCAACCAGCCCAACACACTACATTGCCCCGAAGAGGAAATCAATAGGATACCAAACCTTTTTTAAGGCCCGGTTCCCTAGGGCGTTTTCAGTTTACTCTATCCTCAGGCCGAAGGCGGGGTGGGTGGCCGCGCCCTTGCCCGTCTCGAGCATCCTCGGCTCGTCGCCGTGGCGGGTGGTCAGGTAGAGCCTGTAGGTCCCGCTGCGGTTGGAGGAAAAGACCACGAAGTACCCGTCGGGCGAGAAGCAGGGCTCCTCGTCGTTGCCGGGGCCGAACGTCAGCTGCCGCTCGCGCATGGTCTGGATGTCGGACACGAAGATGCGGTGCCCGGAGTCGGTGCGCCGCGAGTAGACCACCATCCGCCCGTCGGGCGAGATGCTCGGGCTGGTGTTGTACTTGCCTTCGAAGGTCACGCGCTCTTCGCGCCCGGTCTGCAGGTCCTTGACGAAGATCTGCGGGTTGCCCTGGCGGTCGGAGGTGAAGGCCATGAGCCGCCCCTCGGAGTCGAAGCTCGGGGACACGTCGATGGCCCAGTGGGAGACCAGGGTGTCGCCCACGCGCGTCAGGTCGCGGCTCATCTTGAAGATGTCCATGTTGCCGCGGGTCATGGCCACGGCCAGGGTGCCGTCGGGCATGAAGTCCATGCCGCCGATGGTCGTGCCGGGCACCTTGGTCTCGAAGATGCGGTTGTTCTGCGAGTCCCACACCGCCAGAGTGTGCTGCCAGACGCTGTGGTGGGCGAAGGCCAGGTAGCGCCCGTCCACGGACCAGGCCGGGCTGCTGCTGGCGCCACCCAGGAAGGAGACCTGGCGCATGTCGCGGCCCTGGGGCGTCATGACCCATATCTCGCGCTTCTGGCCCTCGCGGCGCGAGAAGGCCAGCCGCGAGCGGAAGAACTCGCCGCGCCCGGTGAGCGCCTCCATGAAATGCGAGCAGAACAGGTCGGCCACGCGGGTCAGGCCTTCGGCGTCCACGCGCAGGTAGGCCTTGCCGATGACCAGCCGCCCCGAGGACGCCTCGTACACGCGGCATTCCAGGCGCGACCCTTCGGCCCCGGGCTGCCACCCGGTGGTCATGATCAGGTCCACCTTGGAGATCTGGAAGCGGCGCATGTCCAGGTCGTCGCGCGTCACGCCGGGCATGCGCGTGCCGCCGAGGATTTCGGCGTCGCCCACCAGGTGCAGGAAGGGCAGAAAGCCCAGGTTCTCGCGCACCAGGGCCGCGAAGCGCGCGGCCTCCTGGGGCACGGCCGGGGCCGGGGCCAGGGGCAGCGGCTCGGCAAATGCCATGTTGACCTTGCCCTGGCCGGGCCCGAAGATGTCGATGGACAGCGCCGCGCCCTGGGCCGGAGCGGGCGCGCCCGCCACGGCGGCGGCAAGAAGCAGCATGATGGTCGCAAGAGCTCGTCGCAGCATGGTTATCGCATGTCCTGAAGGTTGAAGTTGATGCGCATTTCGCGGACGCTCCCGGGCGGGGCAGGCAGTTGTTCCGTCTCCTGCACGGCCTTGAGCACCGACTCGTCGAAATCCGGGCGCCCCGAACGCGCGGCCAGCACGGCCTCGGTGATGCGGCCCTGCTCGTCCACGCGCAAGAACACGTTGGCGATGAGCGCCTGCTTGACCGGGATGTTCGGGAAGCGCCAGTTGCTCTTGATGATCTCCCGGACCCTGGCGGCGTAGATGGCCTCCAGGCCCATGGGCACGCCGTCGTCGTCCTCGCCGCCCGCGCCGGTGCCGTCGCCGGGCTCGCTGGTGTCGGCGGCGTCCTGCTCGGCGACCATCTTGGCGATGTCGGCCAGGGCGCTCTTTTCCAGGTTCTGCTTGCTGTTGGCCTCGGCCTTGGCCTTGGCCTGGGCCTCGCGCTTGGCGTCGGCCAGGGCCTCGGCCAGCATCTGCTCCTTGGTCTTTTCCGGCGGCTTGGGCTTGGGCTCGGGCTTTTTCACCTCGGGCGCGAGCTTGGCCGGGGCCTGCTCGGGCTTGGGCTTGGGCTCCTCGGCCTTGGCGGCGATGGGCTTGGCCTCGGGCTTGGGCTCGGGGGCCGGGGGCTTGGGCGCCGGGGCCGCGGGCGGGGTCACGTCCACGGTCTTCTTGGCGGCGGGCGCCGGGGCGGCCTTGGCGGGCGCGCCCTTGAGCGGTTTGAGGTTCACCAGGTCCACCTGGTACACGGGCACGCCCAGGTCGATATGCATGGCGCTGGGCACGGACAGGACCGTCGCCGCAAGCAGGACGCCGCCATGCATCAGCAGGGAGATGAGCCAGAAGTATATGGGTCGCATCGCACGAGGGTGCGCTCCGCCGGGGGGCGGGGCGCGGCTATTTTTTCCCGCCGCGGGCGGGGGCAGGTGCGTCGGCGGGGTCGGCGACCACGCCCATCTGGTCGATGCCCGCCGACTTGATCTCGCCCATGACGGCGACCACCGTGCCGTAGGGGACCTCGCGGTCGGCGCGCAGGTAGAGAAACTTGCGCTCCGCAGCCACCAGGCGCTTCAGGTGCCCCTCCAGCTCGCCCGCAGGCACGGCGTATTCATCCAGGAACACGCTGCCGTCGCGGCGGATGGTAAGCACCATATGGTCCTTGTCCTGGGGCAGGGTGCTGACGGTCTTGGTCTGGGGCAGCTCCACCTCCAGGCCCTGGGTCATCAGCGGGGCGGTGACCATGAAGATGATGAGCAGCACGAGCATCACGTCCACGAAGGGCGTGACGTTGATCTCGGCCATGAACCCGTTTCTGCTGCCGGAACTCATTCCCATGACGGGGCTCCTTGCGGGCTACTCGCCCCTGGCCGGGGCGGACATCTCGCGCTGCACGGTGTTCATGAACGCCCCGGCGAAACCGTTGAGCTCGGTCTCGATGCCCGAGAGCATGCCCAGGAAGGAGTTGTAGGCGATGGACGCGGGGATGGCCACGCCCAGGCCCACGGCGGTGGCGATGAGCGCCTCGGAGATGCCCGGGGCAACGGCGGCCAGGGCGGCGGTCTTCATGCTGGCGATGGAGTGGAAGGAGTGCATGATGCCCCACACCGTGCCGAACAGCCCGATGAACGGCGCCGAGCTGCCGCAGGTGGCCAGAAAGGCCAGGGAGCGGGTCAGCTCCTTCATCTGCGCACCCACGCCCTGGCGCAGGGCGCGGTCGAGGTTGCCCATGACCACCTTCATGGACGCGGTGTGCAGCAGGCCGGACTGGTCGAGCCGGCGCAGCTCGTTCACGGCCATGGTGCCCGCGCGGTACAGCGGCGAGGAGCGGTGCGAGGCCAGCACGCGCATGCCCTCGTCCAGGGTCCGCGCGCCCTGGAAGGCCAGCAGGTCCTGGGCGGCGGTCTTGCGGGCCGCCGAGAGGGCGAAGAACTTGTACAGGATCATGCTCCAGCTCGTCACGGACATGACAACGAGCAGCGCGAGCACGAATTTCACGGTCAGCGTCGCACCGGCCAGCATGGCCATAATTCCCATCTGAGGCATCGTTTCCATGATCGTCCAACCCCTTGTCTCAGGCCGCGCCATGGCGGCAGTCGGGTTTCGGGAGTGTCATTGCAGCTTCGCGCAGGGAAGGTCCCCCGCGCTTCCAGGGGGGCATATCAGCATTTTACGAGTTCATAAAGCAGTGGAAGAGCCCTTTCGGCGGGGGCGTCCAGCCGGATGTCGGACAGCTCCGCGTAGGCCGTGGGCCCGAGGTTGACCTCCACCACCGCCCCGCCCGCGCGCTTGACCCGCCAGGGGATGGCGCTGGCCGGGGCCACATCGCCCGAGGTGCCCACTATCAGCACAAGGTCGGCTCCGTCCAGCAGCGCGTCGCTGCCGCGCACGGCGGCCTCGGGGATGGCCTCGCCGAAAAAGACCACCGCCGGGCGCACCAGCCCGCCGCAGGCGCAGCGCATGGGCAGGTCGGCGGGGGCCAGCGCGTGGTAGCGCGCGTGGTCGTGGGGCTGGCCGCAGCGGTGGCAGTGCCAGGCCGCCGCGCTGCCGTGGAACTCCACCACCCGGCGCGAGCCCGCGCGCTGGTGCAGGCCGTCGATGTTCTGGGTCACCACCCCGGCCAGCAGCCCGTCGGCCTCCAGGGCCGCCAGGGCCAGGTGGGCCGGGTTGGGCGCGGCGCGGTGGAACATGCGCGCGGCGTCGAGCAGAAATTCCCACACCCCGCGCGGGTTGGCCGCCAGGGCCTGCACCGAGGCCACGGCCATGGGGTCGAAGCGCGACCACAGCCCGCCGGGGCTGCGGAAGTCCGGGATGCCGCTGGGCACGGACACGCCCGCCCCCGTGAAGGCCACGGCCCGGCGCGCCCCGCGCACCAGCGCCGCCGCGCGGGCGCACTGCTCCTGCCAGTCCTGCGTCATGGCCTGCTGCCCTCAGCGGGCGATGAGCCGCTGGATGATGGCCCGCGAATTGGCCTCGGCCCGCAGGAGCTCCTCCGGCGAGAGCCCGGCGCCCAGGCCCACCACCCGGCGCCGCTCGGCAGACACCAGGTCGCCCGGCTCGTGGGCGTCGTTGTTGATGACCAGGGCCGCGCCGTGAGCCCGGGCCATGGCCGCCACGTGGCCGTTGGCCAGGCTGTGGCCCTTGCGGGTGGTGATCTCCAGGGCCACCCCGCGCGCGGCGGCCAGGGCGGCCTCCTCGGGGGTGATGAGCCCCGGGTGGGCCAGCACGTCGGCCCCGGCCTCGATGGCCGCAAGGTTCGTGCCGCGCTCCACGGGCTCCACGGGCGTCTCGCCGTGCACAACCACCAGCTGCGCACCCAGCTCGCGCGCCCGGGCCACCAGGGACGCGATGAGCGCCGGGGGCACGTGGGTCAGCTCCACCCCGCAGAACAGGTCGATGCCCGCGTAGGGCGAATACAGTTCCGTGACCCGGCGCACGCCGCTGACGATGGCCTCGATGTTGGAGTGGTCGGCGTGGTCGGTCATGGCCAGGGCCGCGTAGCCCGCCACCCGGGCGCGCCGGGCCAGCTCCGCCGGGATAAGCACGCCGTCGGAAAAGGTGGTGTGCGTGTGCAGGTCGATCATATGCGCGAAGCCCCCCGCGCCCTGGCCAGCCAGGGCGCTACATCTTGTACTTGGTGTCGTTGGCCGAGAATTTTTCCAGCAGCTCGTTCCACTTGGCGGCCTCCTCGGTCTTGAGCACGGGGCTGGCCCCGGCGGCGGAGGCCGCCGCATCGCGGGCCACGTCATCGAGCACGGCCTGGGCCACGAAGATGGGGCATTTGGCGCGCAGGGCCAGGGCCACGGCGTCCGAGGGCCGGGCGTCCAGGCGATGCAGCCGCCCGCCCTGGTCCAGCTCCACCTCGGCGTAGTAGGTTCCGGCATCCAGCCGCGTGACCTCCACCCGACTCACCGTGGCCCCCAGCAGCCCGGCCAGGGTCAGCAGCAGGTCGTGGGTCATGGGCCGGGGCAGGGACACGTTGTTGAGCACCAGGGAAATGGCCATGGCCTCCATGGCCCCGATCCAGATGGGCAGGGTCTGCTCCTCGCGCGTGTCCTTGAGCACCAGCACCGGCACGTTGGAGGCTTCGTCCAGGGCCAGCCCGTACACGTTCATTTCTACCATGGCTCTCCCACCGCCTCTCCCCGCAGGGAATGCTTCTTGGCCTGCACGACCTTCACGTCCAGGAGCCTTCCGGCGCGGCCGGAGCCGCCCCCCAGGGGCACGTTGACCACGCGCCCGCCCTCGTCGCGCCCGCGCCAGGCCACGGGGCCGCGCCCGTCCTGGCGGCGGCTCTCGGCTTCGAGCAGCACCACCGCGCGCTCGCCCACCCGGGCGGCCAGGGCCCGGGCCGTCAGTTCCTCCTGAAGCGCCTGGAGCCGCGCCAGGCGGTCCAGCTTCTCGGCCTGGGCGATCTTGTGCGCCATGTCCACCGAGCGCGTGCCGGGCCGGTCGGAGTACGCGAAGGAGAAGCTCGACTCGTAGCCCACGGCGCGCATGGCTTCCAGGGTCTGCCGGAAATCGTCCTCGGTTTCGCCCGGGAAGCCGACCATGAGGTCGGTGGTCAGGGCGATGCCGGGCCGGGCGGCGCGCAGGGCCGCCACCAGGTCCAGGTAGCGGCGCATGTCGTAGCCGCGCCCCATGGCAGCAAGTACCCTATCCGAACCGGCCTGAAGGGGCAAATGCAGCGCGGGGCAGAGCTGCGGCAGGGTTCCGAAGGCCTCGACGACCTCCGGGGCCAGGTCCTTGGGGTGCGAAGTTGTGAAGCGCACCCGGGTCACGCCGTCCACGGCGCAGACCTGGCGCAGCAGCGCGGCGAAGCCCGTGCCGTCGCCGTGGCGGTCCAGCCCGTAGCTGTTGACGTTCTGCCCCAGCAGCGTCATCTCGCGCACCCCGCGCAGGGCCAGGGCGCGGACCTCGGCCAGCACGTCCGCCGCCGGGCGCGACTTCTGCCGCCCGCGCACGTAGGGCACGATGCAGTAGGCGCAGAAGTTGTCGCAGCCCTGCATGATGCTCACGAAGGCCTGCCCGGGCCGGGCCAGGGCCGCGTCTCCGGTTTCGGGCTGCACGGCTCCCTGCTCCCCCCCGGCTCCGGGCTCCCCGGCCAGCGCGGGCAGGTGCAGAGCCCGGGGCAGGAAGGCGGACTCGAAGTCCAGCAGGGCCAGGGGCCCGGGCTCGGCGCCCGAGGCCAGGGCGTCCAGGGCGCGGGGCACGCGCGCGGTCTGGTCCGTGCCGAAAACCAGGCGCACCAGGGGGTAGCGCTCGAAAAACCCGCGCCCCACCTGCTGGGCCACGCAGCCGCCCACAGCGAAAAACCGCCCCGGCACGTCGGCCCCCAGGCGCGACAGGCGGCCCAGCAGGTCGTACACCTTGCGCTCGGGCTTCTCGCGCACCGAGCAGGTGTTGACCAGCACCACCCGCGCGCGGTCCTCGGGGGCGCGGGTCCAGCCGTGGGCGCCCAGGGCGCGGCCCAGCCAGTCCGAGTCGTGGGCGTTCATCTGGCAGCCGAAGGTCAGGATATGAAAGGTCTTGTTTTCCGGATTCATGGGCTCGCTTCGGCGCCCGTGGCGCCGTCCAGCCAGCCGCGCAGCCAGGTCAGCGCGCGGCGGCGGGTTTCATCCTTGGGGATGTCATCGTTGGTGATGGCCAGCTCGGCGCGCGGGTCTTCCTCGAAGGGCACGTCCACGCCGACGACCTCGCCCAGGCCCGGGAACTGGCGCCCCGTCTCGCGGCGCTCCAGGGCCTTGGCGTACAGCCCGGCCATGACCAGCCCCTCGGGCCGCCGCGCCTCGCGGGCCATGGCCGTTTCCAGCCGGCAGCGCACATGGACCTCGGCGAAGCGCGCGATGAGCGACCGGGCGTACTCCCGGAAGGCCACGCGATACGCCGCGCCGTCCATGAGCACCCCGCGCCCGGCGGCGGCCAGGGCGGCGGCCTCCTCGGCGAACAGGCGGTAGGCCTCTTCGCGCTCGGCGGCGCTGTACTGCGGCTGCGGGAAATAGGCCTTGCGCCGGGCGTCCATCTGCAGCAGCACCACGTCGCGGCCCTCGTCGGCCAGGGCCTGGGCCAGCCCGCGCGCCAGGGCCGACTTGCCCGACCCCGGCAGCCCCACGACCCACACGGCCCAGCCAGCCCCGCCGGGCTTGCCGCTGCTCACCGCAGGTAGTGGTTGAAGTCCATGTAGTTGAACCTCCCGTCCTCCAGCACGTTCTCCACGAAGCGCAAAAGCGCGGCGCGGACCTCGGGCGTGTGGCGTGGGTACCACTGCGGCGAGGCGACCACAAGCCCCCGGAACACATAGAACGGCGCCACCACCTCCATGGCCTGGGTGTCGCCCGTGGCTTCGAGCCAGGACTGCCACAGGGCGGTATACAGCTCCAGGAACGGCCCTTCCAGCCGGGGCCGCCCGCCCAGCAGGCCGAACAGCGCGTAGTTGAGGGTCATGGTCGCCACGTCCCCGGCGGGCTCGCCCCACACGCCGCGGCTGCGGTCCAGCACGCGGAAGTCGAAGCGGCCCGCGTCGTCGCGCGTCACCAGCACGTTCCAGGGGTGAAAGTCGCCGTGGACCTCGGCCAGGCGGTGGGTGTAGCCGCGCAGCTTCCAGCGCCAGTCCACCAGCCGCCTCTCCAGGGCCTTGAAGCGTTCGGGCGGGAAGGCCGCGTAGGGGTGCGGGTAGCCGTCCACGATGCCGTAGATGCACTCGCAGTCGCCGATGAGGTTGCGCACGTGGCGGATGTAGCGGTCGGGGTCGTCCTGGCGCACGGCATGCACCCGCGCCAGCCAGCGCCCGAACTCGCGCGCCAGCTCCAGATCGTACTCCGTCAGGCCGTGCTCGCCGATGCGCTCCAGCTCCAGGAAATAGTCCGACCCCGGGAGCATCTCGTTGACGATGAAGAACTCGCGGGCCGCGCGCACGGGCACCAGCCGCCCCGAGGCGTTGACGTAGCCCATGCCCAGGGGCCGGGCGTGGCGTTCCATGCGCGCGCCGGTCTCATACTGGAAGATGGCCACCCGGGCGCGGTCCCAGTAGTCCTGGTGGCCGTAGCGGTCACCGCGCATGAGCGAGAACACGGCCTCGCCCACCTTGCCCGCGCGCTCCCAGCGCACCAGCACCGGGCGGCCATAGCCGAAGTCCTTGATGCCCTGCTCGTCCAGCGACCCCACGGCGCCCAGGGCCGTGACCCGCACCTGGCCGCCCAGGGCCTCGCCCAGGTAGCGTTCCACGCTCTCGCGCGTCAGCTCGATCATCGTCGGCCTCCTTGTGCAGTTTGGCCGACCCGGCGCCCCGGGCGCCCGCAGGCGTCAGCGCGCCGGGGCCGGGCCGAAGTGGCGCTCGTACACGGCCCAGAACTCGTCCTGGGTGAAGGCGTGCTCCTGGGTGCCCAGGTTCTCCACGGCCCATTTGGCGCACACGGCGCCCAGGCGCGCGGCCTCGGGCAGGGCCAGCCCCAGGGCCAGGCCCTTGAGCAGCCCGGCGCGGAAGGCGTCGCCCGCGCCCGTGGGATCCACCACCCGGGCCACCGGCACGGCGGGCACCTCGGTGACCGTGCCGTCCGCCGCGTGGATGCGCGCGCCCTGCTCGCCCAGGGTGGTGATGACGCTGCCGGCCATGCCCAGCAGCTCGGCCAGGGACCGGCCCGTGGCCTTCATGATCATCTCCAGCTCGTAGTCGTTGGAGACCAGGGCCATGGCCCCGTCGATGCACCCAGCCATGGCCTCGCCGGACAGGGCGGTGATGTTCTGCCCGGGGTCGAAGATGTAGGGGATGCCCTTGCCCTTGTAGAGCGCGGGCAGGGCCACCATGTCTTCGAGGTTGCCCGGGGAGACGATGGCCAGGGCGCGGGCCGGGTCCACCCCGGCGGCATCGAAGCCGCAGCGCGTGCCCATGGCCCCGGGGTTGAAGCAGGTGATCTGGTTGTCGGCCTGGTCGGTGGTGATGTGGCAGTTGGCCGTCAGTTCGCCGGGCACGCGGCAGACGCCCGACAGGTCCAGCCCCAGAGCCGTCAGGCGCTCCTGGTAGCGGTCAAAGTCCTTGCCTGCGGCGGAGAGGATGCGCGGGTGCTCGCCGAGCAGGGCCAGGTTGTAGGCGATGTTGCCCGCCGTGCCGCCGAAGCGCTCGGTCAGCCCGTTGCCCACGAAGCAGACGTTGAGGATGTGGATTTTGTCGGCCAGGATATGGTCGGCGAACCTGCCGGGAAAGCTCATGATGCGGTCGAAGGCCAGGGAGCCGGAGACGAGGATGTGCATGGGCAGGGGATCTCCTTTCGGGATTATGCGGTCGTGTCGGGCCGGGTCTGCTCGCGGATCCAGTCCAGGAACGGGGCGCTGCCTCCGGCCAGGGGCAGGGCCACAATGCAGGGAACGTCGTAGGAATGGGCCTGGCGCACGGCCAGGATCAGTTCGTCCAGGCGGTCGGCCCAGGTCTTGGCGATGAAGGCCGTCTCGCCCTCGTCGTGGACGGTGCCCTGCCAGGAATAGATGGACCGGACGGACCCCAGGACGTTGACGCAGGCCGCCAGGCGCCGCTGCACCAGCAGGCGGCCGATGCGCGCGGCCTCGTCGGCGTCCGCCGCCGTCATGTAGACGATGAGGGCTCCCGTGTCCATGGCCGCGCCCTGCCCCGGCCTACTTGGGGCACACCGGCGCGGCGCCCGCCGGAAGGCCGAAAAGGTAATCGACGATGAGGGCCTTCTCTGCGGAGTCCACCTGGGCCCCGCGCATCATCATGCGCGTCACCGTCACGTCCCAGGCGTCCTTGCCCTTGCCGCGCAGGTTGCGGCAGATGCGCACCGTGTCGTGGCAGCGGGTGCAGCGGCTCATGACCAGGGTCGGGCCGTCGTGGGCCTCGGGCGGGGCGGCCTGCTCCGGGGCCGGGCACACGGGCGGGCTGCCCGGCTCCAGGGCCGCCAGCCAGTCCACCAGGATGCGCTTTTCGTCCACGTCCAGGCGCGCGCCGCCCCGGTGCATCTCGTTGACCACCCAGTCCCAGCCGCCGCGGTCGAGCTTGCCGAGCTTGGCGCAGGCCAGCTCCGTGCCGTGGCAGGCCGTGCAGCGCTCCTGGAGCAGGGCCGCGCCGTCCTGCGCGGCCATGGCCAGGGCCAGGGACAGGAACAAACCCAGAGGCAGCGCCAGGGCCAGGGCGGCCCCCGCGCGCCGGATGCGTTTTGCAGACAGCATGGCCATGCACACCTCCCGCGCCGCAGGCCCGGCGCAAGCCCGAGAATAGCAGGCCCGGCGGCAAAAGCAAACCGCTTTCGCCGGACGCGGCGGGCCGCCCTGGCCCCGCGCCGCGCGCCAAAAGGGTTGACCTCGGGTCGCCAACGGAGTTAGGCGGTTGTGGATTTGCCCCGGTTCCGTCACCGCCGCACCCTTCATCAAACGGAGACACCATGCCCCTGCACGTCGTGGACCACCCGCTGGTTCGGCACAAGCTCGGCCTGCTGCGCCAGGACGGGCTGTCCACCAAGGACTTCCGCCAGCTCGCCAACGAGGTCGCCCGCCTGCTGACCTACGAGGCCACCAAGGACCTGAAGACCGAGAAGAAAACCGTCAAAGGCTGGGCGGGCGACGTGGTGGTGGACAACATCGAGGGCAAGACCCTGACCGTGGTGCCCATCCTGCGCGCCGGGCTGGGCATGCTCGACGGCGTGCTGGACATGGTGCCCGGCGCCAAGACCAGCGTGGTCGGCTTCTACCGCAACGAGGAAACTTTGAAACCCGTGCAGTACTACGTGAAGCTGGCCAACCAGATCGACAAGCGCATGGCGCTGATCCTGGACCCCATGCTGGCCACGGGCGGCACGCTCATCGCCACCATCGACCTGCTCAAGAAGGCCGGGTGCAAGTCCATCCGGGGGCTGTTCCTGGTGGCGGCGCCCGAGGGCCTGCGCCGCCTGGAAGCGGCCCACCCCGACGTGGACGTCTACACGGCGGCGGTGGACGAGCGCCTGAACGAGGTCGGCTACATCCTGCCCGGCCTGGGCGACGCGGGCGACAAGATCTTCGGCACCAAGTAGCACACGGCGGGGCTTGCCCCGCCTTTTTTGAATCCGAGTCCTGAACCCTTTTGCAAGGAGAGGCGACGGCCATGGCCACAAGCGACTATTCGTTCCGGCTCAAGGACAGCCTGCTTGGCGCGCAGATGCTCTTCGTGGCCTTCGGGGCCCTGGTGCTCGTGCCCCTGCTCACGGGGCTGGACCCCAACGTGGCCCTGTTCACCGCCGGGGCGGGCACCCTGCTCTTCCAGGCCATCACCCGGGGCAAGGTGCCGGTGTTCCTGGCCTCGTCCTTCGCCTTCATCGCGCCCATCATCTACGGCGTGCAGACCTGGGGCATCCCGGCGACCATGAGCGGGCTGGCGGCGGCGGGGCTGTTCTACGTTGCCCTGGCCGCGCTGGTGAAGGCGCGCGGCGCGGGCATCCTGCACCGCGTGCTGCCGCCGGTGGTCACCGGGCCGGTGATCATGGTCATCGGCCTCATCCTGGCCAAGGTCGCCGTGTTCATGGCCGTGGGCAAGACCGGCGACGGCTCGGCGGAGCTGTTCCCGCGCGAGATCGCGCTGACGGTGGCCCTGGCCGCCCTGGCGACGACCATCCTGGCGTCCCTGCTGGGCAAGGGCTTCCTGCGGCTGGTGCCCATCCTGTGCGGCATCGCGGCGGGCTACGCCGTGAGCCTGGCCATGGGCATCGTGCGTTTCGACGCCGTGGGCGCCGCCCCGTGGCTGGCCATGCCCGCCTTCACCCTGCCCGAGCTGAACTGGGAGGCCATCCTGTTCATCGTGCCCGTGGCCATCGCCCCGGCCATCGAGCACTTCGGCGACGTGCTGGCCATCGGCTCGGTCACCGGGCGCGACTACGTGAAGGACCCCGGCATCCACCGCACCATGCTGGGCGACGGGCTGGCCACGACCCTGGCCTCCTGCCTGGGCGGCCCGCCCAACACGACCTATTCCGAAGTCACCGGCGCCGTGGCCCTGACCCGGGTCTTCAACCCCGGCGTGATGACCTGGGCGGCCATCACGGCCATCGCCCTGGCCTTCGTGGGCAAGCTCGGCGCGCTGCTGGGCACCATCCCCACCCCGGTCATGGGCGGCATCATGATCCTGCTCTTCGGCGCCATCACCGTGGTGGGCATCAACACCCTGGTGCGCGCGGGCGAGGATCTCATGCAGCCGCGCAACCTGGCCATCGTGGCCGTGATCCTGGTCTTCGGCATCGGCGGCATGAGCTTCAACATCGGTGAAGTGACCCTGGCGGGCATCGGCCTGGCGGGCATCGTCGGCGTGGTGCTGAACCTGGTCCTGCCCATGCAGCGGGCCGCGAAGTAGCCGCGCGCGGCGGAGGCGCAATGGACTTCTACAAGGGCAAGGCGGTGCTCGTCACCGGCGGGTGCGGCTTCATCGGCTCCAACCTGGCCATCCGGCTGGTGCGCGCCGGGGCCCGGGTGACCATCGTCGATTCCATGTTCGAGGCCTACGGCGGCAACCTGCACAACATCGCCCCCGTGGCGCACGACGTGCGCCTGAACATCTCCGACGTGCGCGACCAGGTCTCCCTGCGCCACCTCGTGCGCGATCAGGAGGTCATCTTCAACCTCGCCGGGCAGGTCAGCCACATCGACTCCATGCTCGACCCGGTGACGGACCTGGAGATCAACGCCAAGGCCCAGCTCGGGGTGCTGGAGGCCTGCCGCCACGTCAACCCGGCCGCCCGCGTGGTGCTGACCAGCACCCGCCAGATCTACGGCCGCCCGCGCTACATGCCCGTGGACGAAAACCACCCCCTGGACCCCGTGGACGTGAACGGCATCAACTGCATCGCCGGGGAATGGTACCACCTGCTCTACCACCGCGTGTACGGCATTCCGGCCACGGTGCTGCGCCTGACCAACACCTACGGCCCGCGCCAGCTGCTGCGCCACAACCGCCAGGGCTTCCTGGGCTGGTTCATCCGCCTGGTGCTTGAGGGCCGCGAGATCCAGATCTTCGGCGACGGCGCCCAGCGCCGCGACATGAACTACGTGGACGACGTGGTGGACGCCATCCTGCTGGCTGGCGCGCGCGACGAGGCCGTGGGCGAGGTCTACAACCTCGCGGGCGACGAGCCCGTGAGCCTCAAGGACCTCACCGAGCGCATGATCCGCATCGCGGGCCGCGGCTCCTACCGGCTGGTGCCCTGGCCCGAAGAGAAAAAGCGCATCGACATCGGCGACTTCTACGGCGACGCCACCAAGATCGGCCTCGCCCTGGGCTGGAAGCCCCGGGTGGGCATCGACCAGGGCCTGGCCGCGACCTTCGACTACTACCGCGACTGCCTGGACAAGTACGTGGACTGAGCGGGCCGCGCCCGCCACGGAGGAAACATGCGCCCCTGCCCCCCGGCCCCGGTCCGGGCCCCGCTGCTGATTCTGGTCCTGGCCCTGGCGGCGGCCCTGCTCCTGGCGGGCTGCACGTCCACCAAGCGCT
Organism: Desulfocurvus vexinensis DSM 17965; assembly: GCF_000519125.1. NCBI lineage: Bacteria > Pseudomonadati > Thermodesulfobacteriota > Desulfovibrionia > Desulfovibrionales > Desulfovibrionaceae > Desulfocurvus > Desulfocurvus vexinensis. Next base: position 524,000 of record NZ_JAEX01000001.1, on the reverse strand, counting down.
TCTTCGGCACCCTGACCGAGGGCTTCGGCTCCGGCGAGGCGCCCCCGGCCATGGGCGGCGTGGCGGGGGCGGAGCGCGCGGCCTGGCTCGGGCCCCTGGCGCCCCTGGCCGAGGACTCGGACCTCGCGGAAATGCAGGAGGCCTTCGACGAGCTGCCCAGCGGCCTGTCGCGGCGCTGGAGCAACTTCGACACCCAGGTCAAATGGGAGGTCGTGGCCCGGGGCGCCGAGGCCACGGCCCCGGGCAAGCGCCGCACCCTGCTCGCCCGCGCGACCCCCGAGGGCGGGGCGCCCGTGGAGGCGCCCCTGGCCGCCCGCTTCGAGGACGAGGGCCGCTGGCTGCCCGACGCCTCCGGCCCCGCGCCGGGCAAGGACGCGGACCAGACCCCGCCCCCCGGCGGCGACTAGCGCCCGCCCGCCGCAGCGTTGACAGCCCCGCTCCGCGCAGCCACACTGGGCGCAACCCAAGGAGCGCCACCGTCCATGTCCCCAAGCATATCCCTGATCGACGCCCTGGCCGCGCGCACGGTGCTGGCCGACGGCGCCATGGGCTCGCGGCTGCACGAGAAGGGCGTGGCCGCCGGGGCCTGCTTCGACGCCCTGAACCTGACCCGGCCCGAGCTGGTGGCCGAGGTCCACGCCGAATACCTGGCCGCCGGGGCCGAGGTCATCGAGACCAACACCTTCGGGGCCAACGCCTTCAAGCTGGCGGGCTTCGCCCTGGCGGACAAGGCCCGGGAGATCAACCTGCGCGGCGCGGCCCTGGCCCGGGCCCAGGCGGGCGCCCGGGCCCTGGTGGCCGGGTCCATGGGCCCGCCCGGACGCATGGAGCAGCGCCCGGACCCCGGGGCCCTGGCCGCGGCCTATGCGGCCCAGGCCGCGGCCCTGGCCGAAGGCGGGGCCGACCTGCTGCTGCTGGAAACCTTCGCCGACCTGGAGACCCTGCTCACGGCCCTGGCCGCCGCCAAGGGCGCCTGCGCCCTGCCGGTCATCGCCCAGCTCGTGCTTCCGGCCCAGGGCGGGGCCCTGGCCGCGCCGGGGGCGGCGGCGGCCCTGCGCGCCCTGGCCGCCGCCGGAGCCGATGCGGCGGGCTTCAACTGCGGCGCCGGGCCGCACAAGGCCCTGGAGCTGGTGCGCGGGCTGGGGCCCCTGCCCGTGCCCCTGACCCTGTTCCCCAACGCGGGCTACCCCGAGCGCGCGGGCGACCGCCTGCTCTACGACAGCTCGCCGGAATATTTCGCCCAGGCCCTGCTGGAATGCGCGGGCCACGGGGCACGCCTTGTGGGCGGCTGCTGCGGCACGGGCCCCGCGCACATCGCGGCCCTGCGCCGCCTGCTGGACGCCCAGGGCGACCCCGCCCGCGCGGCGCGCGCCACCGGGCCCACCTTCGCCGCCGCCCAGCCCCAGGCCGCCCCGGCGGACCCCGGCGCCAGCCCCGCCCTGCCCCCCAGCCGCCTGGGTCAGGCCCTGGGGCGGCGCAAGCTGGTGCTGGTGGAGCTGGACCCGCCCCGGCACCTGGACACCGCCCCGGCCATGCAGGCCGCCCGCGCCCTGGCCCAGGCCGGGGTGGACGCCATCACCGTGGCCGAGAACCCGCTGGCCGCGCCGCGCCTGTCGGGCGTGGCCCTGGCGGGCATGATCCACCGCGCCACGGGCGCGCAGACGGTGGTCCACCTCACGGGGCGCGACCGCAACCTGGTGGGCATGCAGTCCACCCTCATGGGCCTGGCGGCCCAGGGGCTGACCAACGTTTTGGCCGTCACCGGCGACCCGCCGCCCCAGGGCACCGACGACGCCGTGACTGGCGTGTTCGACCTGCGCTCCTTCGAGCTGATCGCCCTGCTGGCGCGCTTCAACCGGGGCGAGAACCACGCCGGGGAGCCCCTGCGCCTGCGGCCCAACTTCACCATCGGCGCGGCCTTCAACCCCAACACGCGCAACCCGGCCCTGCAGGTGCAGCGCGCGCGGCGCAAGATCGACAACGGCGCGCAGTTCCTGCTGACCCAGCCGGTCTACACCCGCGAGGCCGCCGAGCGCTGCGCCGAGCTGACTGCCGGGCTCGGGGTGCCGGTGCTGCTGGGGGTCATGCCCCTGGTCAGCGCGCGCAACGCCGAGTTCCTGCACAACGAATTCCCGGGTATCTCCATCCCCGCAGCCATCCGCGAGCGCATGCGCCGCGCCGGGGACCAGGGCGCCCGCGAGGGCACGGACATCGCCTGGGAGCTGCTGGAACACGCCTGGGGGCTCTTCGCCGGGGTCTACCTCATCCCGCCCTTCAACCGCCACGCCCTGGCCCTGGAGCTGACCGCGCGCCTGCGCGCGGCGGGGCTGTGGCAGCCCGGGGACTGATCGCGCGAACCCTCCCAGGCGGCCCGCAAAACACGGCGGGCGGCGCGCCATCCCGGCACGCCGCCCGCAAAAATTCCCTGCGGCGGTCCCGCCGCCGCCCGGCTACCCGTGGCCGGGCAGGCTTACCGTCAGAATCGTGCCCTGTTCCGGCCCCGCGCCCTGCGTGTCCATTGCGTCCGCCCCGGCCGGCGTGCCCAGGGTCACGTCGCCGCCCATGGCCCGGGCCATGACTCGTGCCGCGTAGGCCCCCAGGCCCGTGCCGTCCGGCTTGCCGTGGGTGGCGAAGCGCTCGAAGAACCGCTCGCGCATCGCCTCGGGCACCAGGCCCTGGTTGTGGATTTCCAGCGCGCACCGCCCGCAGCCGCCCGCCAGGCGCACCGTGACCGCCCCGCCCTCGGGCCCGGCCTCCAGGGCGTTGCGCAGCAAATTGGCCAGCAGGCTCCGGCACAGGCGCCACGACCCTGCGGCCAGCAGCCTGTGGCCCCCCGGGTCTGGCCGGCCGCCGTCCCAGGCCAGGGGGCGGCCCTCCAGCTCCACCCGCAGCCCCAAGCCCCGCGCCTGCGCAAGGCCGCGCAGCTCGGCCCACACGTCGGCCACAAGGGCCAGCATGTCCACGGGCTCGGGCTGATGGCGGTACTCCCCGGCCTCGATCATGGCCAGGGCCAGGGAGCCGTCGATGTCGTCCACGAGCCTGCGCGCCGTGTGCATCATGCAGCGCAGCAGTTCCTCGTGCTCCCGGGCCAGGGCGTCCGCCGCCAGGATGGCCTCGGCGGCGCTGACGATGCCTGCCAGGGGCGAGCGCAGCTCGTGCAGCACCAGGCACCCCGGCCCGCCCTCCAGCAGGGTGTTGACCTGCACGAGCATGGCCGTGCAGGCCTCCTCGTCGGGCGCGGCATCGCCATGGGCCGCACAGTGTTTGCGCAGGTTCTCGACGATGCTCCTGAACAGCGCGGGATGGCGGGTCACCGTCCGGGACATGGTCTCAGAAATCCTGCCGTTCATGGCCAACAGCAGGTCAGGGTCCTCGCCCAGCTCGCAGGCCAAGGCCACGACCTTTTTTTCGGACAGGGCGCCCGGCTCACCCCGCTCGATCTTGCTCAGATACGAGTGGTGCACCCGGATGCGGTCCGCCACCTTGCGGATGGAAAACCGCGGGTCGCCCTGGAGCAACGTCTCGCGCCGCGTACGAATGTATTCACCGAAGAGTTTTCCCATTAGGTACCATTCATCGTCATCCCATTTTCTCCCGGTTTTTCATGACTATTTTGGCTACGGTATAGTAGCCACAAGAATGCTGACAAGGGCAAAGCCCCGTGAAAACGCATGGGAAGCCCGCCCGGGCGCGTTGCCTGGAACGATGTTTTCATGTACCCCGGAGTTGCCCGGGATATCGAAAAAACTTTGCCCGGGAGGACGGCGGCAATGATCTCCAAGGACGCCCTCATCGCCTGGCTCGACATCCAGGGACTGCTCACGGCCGACGTGGAACTCGACGTCCACGACTGCTTCGACGCCGCCCTGCGGGCCGCGCAGGCGGTGCCGCGCCGGGCCCCGGGCCGGAGCCTGCCCTGGCCCCTGCGCCGGGGCGGGGCCTTTCTCGACGCCTGCCGCCACCTGGACGCCCTGGGGGCCCGGGGCGGGTTGGAAACCGCCGAGGCCGTGGTCGCCCTGCACATCCTGCGCGCCACGGACAAAACCCTGCACCAGGAGATTTCCCGCCTGGAGCGCCGCCTGCGGGGCGGGCGGCCCCTGCCCGGCGCCCTGCCCGCCACGGCCCGCGACTACCTGGCCACCACGGCGGAAAATTTCACGACCCTGGTGGCCGGATAGCGGCCCGCACGACAAAAAAATACAAGGCCGCCCGCAGCGCCAAGGGGCGCGGCGGACGGCCTGGCACCACACGGCGGCGGCCTATTCGGCCTTGCCGGGCGTGAAGCCCACGGCGGCAACGGCCCGCTTCAGGGCCTCGGGGTCCGGGTTGCCCTGCACGGTGGCGCTGGCCGTCTCCAGGCTCACGCTGACCCCGGTCACCCCGGGCACCTTGCGCAGCGCCTCGGTGACGCTGGCCACGCAATGCTGGCAGGACATGCCTTGCACTTCCAGTGTGATCATGACGTTCCTCCCTGGGCTGCGATCCAGGCCTGGGCTTCGGCCAGATCGAGGGTTCCGGTGTAGATGGCCCGGCCCGTGATGGCCCCTTCCAGGCCCTTGGCCGCGAGGGGATGCAGGGCCTTGATGTCGTCCAGGGTATGCACGCCCCCGGCGGCGATGACGGGCAGGCCCGCCGCCCGGCACAGCCGCTCCAGGGCGGCGGTGTTGACCCCGGTCTGCATCCCGTCGCGGCTGATGTCGGTGTAGATGATGAACGCGGCGCCCTGCTCGCGCAGGCGGGGCAACACGTCGAACACGTCCAGCCCGGCGTCCTGCACCCAACCCTTGGTCTTCAGCCGGCCGTCCACCGCATCCAGCGACACGCCCACCCGCCCGGGCAGGGCCGCGCACAGCTCGCCGAACAGCGCGGGATCCTCCAGGGCCATGGTGCCGATGATCAACCGCTCGACCCCGGCGCGGACGTAGGCCCGGGCGGTGTCCAGGTCGCGGATGCCCCCGCCCAGCTGCACGGGGATGTCCAGCGCGGCGCAGATCTCGCGGATCAGCTCGAAATTGCGCGGCTGGCCCGAGAAGGCGCCGTCCAGGTCCACCACATGCAGGTAGCGCGCGCCCTGGGCCGCCCAGTGGCGGGCCATGGCCGCGGGGTCGTCGCCGAACACGGTGACCTGGTCGGCCAGCCCCTGGCGCAGGCGCACGCACTTGCCGTCCTTGATGTCCACGGCGGGAAAAACAATCACAGGCCCAGCTCCTTGAGCCCGGCGGCCACGCCTTCGCTGGCCAGTTCCCCGGCGGTGAGCCAGCGGCCCCCGCGGTCCAGGAACTTCCCGGCGTCCAGGAAGTTCTCGGTCAACGACTGCTGGGCCTCCTCGAACTTGTAGCGAGCGGCGAAGGACTCGCCGCGCACGTCGAGCAGGTGCAGCCACAGGGTCACGGCGGCAGGCTCGCGCACGGACACCTCGCTGCCGTCGCGCTCGCGCCACTGGGTCACCTGGGGGATGAGCAGCCAGTCCACGTCCAGGCAGCGGCCCACGGCCAGCCAGTGCTCGAAGGCGCGCCCCGAGCCGGACTCTGCGGCCAGCACGGTCTCGGCGCACTGGCGCACGGCCTCGGCGCCCAGGGCGGGGCGGCGCTTGAGGGCCGCGCGCAGGGCCTCGTCCAGGGCGTCCAGGTCCTGGGGCCGGGCCACGGCGCCCCCGGGCAGGTAGCCGCCCAAAAGCTCCGAGGCCGAACCCGGCTGGTGGAACCCGGCCACGGCCAGGCTGCCCGCAGGGCCTTCCACGGGCGCGGGGGCGCGCCTGCATCCCGCCGCCAGGGCCAGGACGGCCAGCGCGGCCAGGGCCAGCACGAGAAAACGGTTGCGGCTAGGCATCAGTCCAGGCTCCCTTTGGTGCTGGGCACCCCGTCGCGGGTTCGGGCCGCCGCCTGCCCCAGGGCCAGGCCAAAGCCCTTGAAGGCCGATTCGAGCAGGTGGTGGCCGTTGCGGCCATACAGGAAATTGATGTGCAGGTTCAGGCCCGCGCGCTGGGCCACGGACTTGAAGAACTCGCGCCACACGTCCTTCTCCTGCCCGGCGATCAGGGCGGGGACGGGGCCGTCCTCGTAGACCAGGTACGGCCTGCCGGAGATGTCGATGACCACCTCGGTCAGGGCCTCGTCCATGGGCACGCGGGCCAGCCCGATGCGCGCGATGCCGCGCTTGTCGCCCAGGGCGTCGGCCAGGGCCTGGCCCAGGCACAGGCCCACGTCCTCCAGGCTGTGGTGGGCGTCGATCTCCAGGTCGCCCTGGCAGGTCAGGGTCAGGTCCACCCGGGCCCAGAAGGCGAACAGGGTCAGCATGTGGTCGGCGAACCCGACCCCCGTGGCGACCTCGGCCTTGCCGGTGCCGTCCAGGTCCAGGGCGACCTCGATGCGGGTTTCCTTGGTGGCCCGCTCGTAGCGGGCGGTGCGGGTGCTCATGGGCGGTCTCCGTGGTCGGTGCGAATGCTGGGCGGGCGCGGCGCCCGCCAGCCTCGACAATGCTCCAATTCGCCTTTGGCGTCAAAGCCCTGCGCGGGGCCCGGGGGTCCGGGCGCCCTGCGGGCGGCGGCCTGCGCATTCCCGGGCCCCTCGCGGGTGCGGGGCCGGGGTCAGGCGGCGGCTTCCTCGTCCTCGGCGGGAGCGGGCTTCTTGCCGAAGTAGTGCGCCAGCCAGATGCCGATCTCGTACAGGATGATCAGCGGGATGGCCATGAGCGACTGCGAGGCCGGGTCGGGCGGCGTGAGCAGCGCGCCGACGATGAACGCGCCCAGGATGGCGTACTTGCGGTTGCGGCGCAGCCCGGCGGAGGAGACCACCCCCAGGCGCGCCAGGAAGAAGATGACCAGCGGCAGCTCGAAGGCGATGCCGAAGGCGAACAGCAGCTTGAGGCCCATGGACAGCGATTCCTTCACCGAGGGCAGCATGACCATGAACTCGTTGTCGAAGCTGGCGAAGAAGGCGTAGGCCAGAGGCGTAACCTTGTAGTAGCTGAACAGCGCCCCGCCGACAAACAGCACGGCGGAAACGAACGCCAGGGGTGCGATGTAGCGTTTTTCCTCCTTGTACAGCCCCGGGGCGATGAAGGCCCACATCTGATAGAAGGAATACGGGCTGGTGAGGAACACCCCAGCCACGGCGGCCAGCTTGATGTAGGTAATGAATCCCTCGGCAGGGCTGGTATAGATCAGATGCCCGCCGGAGACGAAGGGCATCAGCGGATCGACGATGAAGCGGTAGAGGTACTCGGCGAAGGCGTAGGACGCACAGGCCCCGACCACCACGGCGATGGCCACCCGGGTCAGGCGCACGCGCAGTTCCTCCAGGTGCCCGAGCAGGCCCATTTCCTGAAGCTCGGGCTCCTCCCCGGGCGCGGCGGCAGCGTCGGCGGCGTCGGCGGCCTCGGCGTCGGGGGCGCCGGGGGCGGGAGCCCCGGCCTCGGCGTCGGCCCCGGCCTCATCGCCGGAGGCGAAGGCCTCGTTCCCGGCAGCCTCGGCGCCAGAAGCGGAGGCTTCGGCCTCGGCGGGATCGGCCTCGGCGCCGGAGGCGTCGGATTCTCCGCTGGCCTCGGCGCCGGAGGCGGAGGCTTCGGCCTCGGCGGGGTCGGCGTCCGGCCCGGCCTGGGCCACGGGCGCGTCCGTCTCGACAGCGGCCTCTTCCAGCTCTTCGGGCTTGCGATCCTCGGTCATGGGCCTCGTGCCTCGATCAGGCGCCCTTGGCGGGCTCTTTGGGGGTGTCGGCAGTGGCCTCGGCCTTGGCGGGGGCGACCTTGGGCGCGGCGTCGTCGAGCAGCAGCTCGCTCTTGGCCTTGGCCACGCGCTCCTGGCGCTCGGCGCGGTCCACCTCGGTGCTGATGGTCCGCTGCACGTCGCTGGTCACGCGCTTGAACTCGCCGAAGGTCTTGCCCAGGGTGCGCGCCACCTGGGGCAGCTTCTTGGGGCCGACCACCAGCAGCGCCACCACGACGATGAGCAGGATTTCCATGGAACCGATGGAACCGAACATGGCTCTTCCTTCGCGTAACAGGTGCTCGGGCCGGGCGGGGCGTCCGGGGGGCGCTGGCGCCCCCGGCCTGTCCCTACTCCCACTCGATGGTGCCGGGGGGCTTCGAGGAGATGTCGAAGACCACGCGGTTCACGCCCTTGACCTCGTTGATGATCCGGTTGGACATCCGAGCCAGGATTTCCGAGGGCAGCCGCGTCCAGTCGGCGGTCATGGCGTCCACGCTGTCCACCACGCGCAGGGCCACGACGTGTTCGTACGTCCGGCCATCACCCATAACCCCAACGGTTTTAAGAGGCAAGAGCACGGCGAACCCCTGCCAGACCTTGCGGTACCAATCCGTGGCCCGCAGCTCGCTCTGCACGATGCGGTCGGCGCGGCGCAGGATGTCCAGCCGCTCGCGGGTGATCTCGCCCACGATGCGGATGGCCAGCCCCGGCCCCGGGAAGGGGTGGCGCCAGATGATGGAATCGGGCAGCCCCAGCTCCACGGCCACGCGGCGCACCTCGTCCTTGAACAGCTCGCGCAGCGGCTCCACCAGGGCCAGGTTCATGTGGTCGGGCAGCCCGCCTACGTTGTGGTGGCTCTTGATGACCGCGCTGGGCCCGCCCTTGAAGGAGATGGACTCGATGACGTCGGGGTACAGGGTGCCCTGGGCCAGGTACTTCACGTTGGGGATTTTCGCCGCCTCGCGGTCGAAGATCTCGATGAAGGTGTGGCCGATGATCTTGCGCTTGCGCTCGGGGTCCTGCACGCCTTCGAGCTTGTCCAGGAACTCGTCCTGGGCCTGGACCCAGACCAGGTTCAGGTCGAAATGCTCCTTGAGGTAGCCGATGACCTCCTCGCCCTCGTTCATGCGCAGCAGCCCGTTGTCCACGAAGATGCAGGTCAGACGCTTGCCGATGGCCTTGTGCAGCAACAGGGCCACCACGGTGGAGTCGATGCCGCCCGACAGCCCGCAGACCACGTGCTCGTCCGCCCCGATGCGCTCGCGCAGCTCGGCCACGTTGGACTCCACGAAGGAGCTCATGGTCCAGCCCGGGGTCAGCCCGGCGACCTTGAACAGGAAGTTGGCCAGGATCAGGCTGCCGTCGTCGGTGTGGGCCACCTCGGGGTGGAATTGCAGGCAGTAGATGCGCCGGGCCGGGTCGGCCATGGCCGCCACGGGCACGTTGCCGGTGCTGGCCAGCACCTCGAAGCCCGGGGGCACGGCCTCCACATGGTCGCCGTGGGACATCCACACGCTGTGCACGCCCTTTTCGGCCAGCCCGTCCCACAGCGGGCAGGCGCCGTAGGCGGCGATGGTCAGTTCGGCGCGGCCATACTCGCGGTCCTGGCTGGCAGTGATGCGCCCGCCCAGCTCGTGGGCCAAAAGCTGCATGCCGTAGCAGATGCCCAGCACGGGCAGGCCCAGCTCCAGCACGCCCTGCTGCAACGCGGGCGAGTCCGCGCCGGTGACGCTGGCCGGGCCGCCGGAAAGGATGATGGCCTGGGCCTTGCGCGCGGCGATCTCCTCGATGGACGCCTCGCAGGTCAGGATTTCGGAGTAGACCCCGGCCTCGCGCACGCGCCGGGCGATGAGCTGGGTGTACTGGGACCCGTAGTCCAGGATGACGACCTTGTCGGGGTGCTTCATGGCTGGTTCCGCCTTGTGCTGCGGTTAGTAGGAGTCCACCCGGTAGTTGGGCGCTTCCTTGGTGATGATCACGTCGTGGACATGGCTCTCGCGCAGGCCCGCAGTGGAGATGCGCGTGAAGCGGGTCTTGATGGCCAGCTCGGGCAGGCTGCCGCAGCCGGTGTAGCCCATGCCCGAGCGCAGCCCGCCCAGGAGCTGGTAGAGGGTGTCCATGACCGGGCCCTTGTAGGGCACGCGGCCCACGATGCCCTCGGGCACGAGCTTCTTGGACTCGCTGGAGAGCTTGCGCGGGGCGCAGTCCTGGTCGCGGCGGTCCTCGGCGGCCTGCTTCTCCTGGAAGTAGCGGTCCGAGCTGCCCTCGCGCATGGCGTCGATGGAGCCCATGCCGCGGTAGATCTTGTAGGTGCGGCCCTGGTAGAGGATGGTTTCGCCCGGGCTCTCGTCGGTGCCGGCGAGCATGGAGCCCATCATCACCGTCTGCGCCCCGCAGGCCAGGGCCTTGACGATATCGCCGGAGAACTTGATGCCGCCGTCGGCGATGAGGCAGCGGTCGGCCTCGGCGCAGGCGCGCCGGGCCTCCATGATGGCCGTGATCTGCGGCACGCCCACGCCCGCCACCACGCGGGTGGTGCAGATGGAGCCCGGCCCGATGCCGACCTTCACGGCGTCGGCCCCGGCCTCGATGAGCGCCTTGGCGCCCTCGTAGGTCGCCACGTTGCCCGCCACCAGCTGGCAGCCCGGGAAGGCCGCCTTCACCGCCGCCACCGAGCGCAGGATGTTGGCCGAATGGCCGTGGGCCGAGTCGAGCACCAGGAAGTCCGCCCCGGCGGAGAGCAGGGCCTCGGCCCGGGCGTCGCGGTCGCCGCCCACGCCGATGGCCGCACCCACGCGCAGCCGCCCCAGGTCGTCCTTGCAGGCCATGGGGTATTTGCGGATCTTCTCGATGTCCTTGATGGTGATCAGGCCCTTGAGGGTGTTGTTCTCGTCCACCACCAGGAGCTTCTCGATGCGGTTCTCGTGCAGGTGGGCCTTGGCCTGCTCCAGGGTCGTGCCCTGGGGCACGGTGACCAGGCGCTCGTGGGTCATCACGTCGCGCACCAGGATGTCGGGGTCGGACACGAAGCGCACGTCGCGGTTGGTCAGGATGCCCACCAGACGGCCTTCCTTGACCACGGGCAGCCCGGAGATCTTGTACTCGCCCATGACGCGCAGGGCCTGGCCCACGGTGATGTCCGGCGGAATGGTCACCGGGTCGATGATCATGCCGCTCTCGGACTTCTTGACCTTCTCCACTTCCAGGCGCTGGCGCTCGATGGACAGGTTCTTGTGCACGACGCCCGCCCCGCCCTGGCGCGCCATGGCGATGGCCATTTCGGACTCGGTGACCGTGTCCATGGCCGCGCTGATGAGCGGAATGTTCAGCTTCAGGCCCGGGGTGAGCCAGGTGCTCACGTCCACCTCGTCGGGCAGCACTTCCGAATAGGCCGGAAGCAGCAGCACGTCGTCGAAGGTCAGTCCGTCATGCGCGATCTTGTCCATGGGCGTCTTCTCCATCCGGCGCGCGGGCCGGGCTTGCGGTTCTGCCGGGTCCTAGTCCTCGCCCAGGTAGGCCTTGCGCACCTTGGGGTCGCGCAACAGCGCCTGGGCCGAGCCTTCCATGATCACCTCGCCGGTGGCCAGGACGTACCCCCTGTGGGCGATGGCCAGGGCCATCTGCGCGTTCTGCTCCACCAGCAGCACGGTGGTTCCGGTGTCGTTGATCTTCTGGATCACGCGGAAGATGTTCTCCACCACGATGGGCGCCAGGCCCAGGGACGGTTCGTCGAGCAGCAACAGCCGGGGCCGGGCCATGAGCGCGCGGCCGATGGCCAGCATCTGCTGCTCGCCGCCCGACAGGGTGCCCCCGGCCTGCTTGTGGCGCTCGCGCAGGATGGGGAACAGGTCGAAGATCATGGCCTCGTCGCGGCGCATGCCGTCCTTGTCGCGGCGCAGGTAGCCGCCCATGCGCAGGTTCTCGCGCACGGTCAGCCCCGGGAAGATCATCCGCCCCTCGGGCACCTGGGTCAAGCCCATGGCCACGATGCGGTTGGAGGGCTGGCGGGTGATGTCCTGGCCCAGGAATTCGATGCTCCCCTGGCGGGGCTGGGTCACGCCGCTTATGCTCATGAGCGTGGTGGACTTGCCCGCGCCGTTGGCGCCGATGAGCGTCACGATCTCGCCCTCGGCGATGGCCAGGCTCACGCCCTTCAAGGCATGGATGCTGCCGTAGTAGGTGTGGATGGCGTCAACCTTAAGCATGGGCCGCCCCCCGTCCCAGATAGGCCTCGATGACCCGCTCGTCGCCCCGGACCTCCTCGGGTGCGCCGTCGGCGATCTTCATGCCGTGGTCGAGCACCACCAAGCGGTTGCAGATCTTCATGACCAGTTTCATGTCGTGCTCGATGAGCACCACGGTGATGCCCTCGGCCAGGATGGCGTGGATCAGGTCCACCAGCATGCGCGTCTCCTGGGGGTTCATGCCTGCGGCGGGCTCGTCGAGCATGAGCAGCCGCGGCCCGGTGGCCAGGGCACGGGCGATCTCCAGGCGGCGCTGGTTGCCGTAGGACAGGGCGCTGGCCCGGGCCAGGGCCTGGGGCCCCAGGCCGACGAAGTCCAGCCAGCGCATGGCGCGGTCGATGATCTCGGCCTCCTCGCGGCGCTGGGCCCGGGTGCGCAGCACGGCCCCGAAGAAGTTGGACCGGCTGCGGCAGTGGCAGCCGATGCGCACGTTGTCCAGCACCGTCAGCTCCGAGAACAGGCGGATGTTCTGGAAGGTCCGCGCGATGCCCAGGGCAGTGATGCGCTCGGGCTTGAAGCCGTTGGTCTGCCTGGGTGCGCCCTCTTCGGCCTCGAAAACCACCCGGCCCTCGGTGGGCTCGTAGACCCCGGCGATGCAGTTGAACATGGTGGTCTTGCCCGCGCCGTTGGGCCCGATGAGGCCCATGATCTCGCCCCGGCGCACCTCGAATTCCACGTCGCTCAACGCCAGCAGGCCGCCGAAGCGCTTGGTCACGCCGTCGATCTTAAGAATGGGATTCACGGCGCCCTCCGTACGTCTTTTCGATGCGCGCGGCCAGGGCCACCAGCAGCGGGTTGCTCTTGGCCGTGGCCGCGATGGCCGGGAAGAACCCTGCGGGCTTGAAGCGCATGATAAGGACCATGATCAGCCCGTAGAACAGGAAGCGCACCTCGGGCGGCAGCCCGGCCACGTAGAGCACCTCGCGCAGCACCTCGCCCAGGCAGACCATGATCACCGCGCCGATGAGCGCGCCGTGGATGTTGCCCAGCCCGCCCAGCACCACCATGCAAAGAACCAGGAACGACTCCCAGAACTTGAACATGTCCGGCGAGAGGAACAGCTGCCAGCGGGCGAAGAACGCGCCGCCCACGGCGCCGATGCCCGCCGAGATGGCAAAGGCGATGACCTTGTAGGTCAGGATGTCCACCCCGCAGCTGGCTGCGGCCAGCGGGTCCTCGCGGATGGCGAACCAGGCCCGGCCCAGGCGCGAATCCTCCACCCGGCGCAGCACGAAATAGACCAGCAGGACCATGAGCACGGCGAGGTAGAAATAGGGCACCTCGCCCTGGAACTCCCAGAACCAGTCCGGGTTCAGGAACTCCAGGTTCACGTTCACCGGATCGATGCCCGGCAGGCCCAGGGGCCCGCGCGTGAGCCAGATCTCGTTGGTCAAGAACAGCACCACCAGCTCCGAGAAGCCGAAGGTGACGATGGCGAAATAGTCGCCGGTCAGGCGCAGAGTCGGCGCGCCGAGCAAAACGCCCCACAGCGCGCCGTTCAAGGCCGCCAGGGGCACGATGAGCCAGAAGCTCACGCCGTAGTGCACCGTGAGCAGGCCCGCCGTATAGGCGCCGATGCCGTAGAAGCCGACGAAGCCCAGGTCCAGCAGGCCACAGAAGCCAGGCACGATATTCAGGCCCATGGCCAGGACCATGTAGATCATGACCAGGGTCATGACGTGCAGCAGATACTCGTTGGCGAAGGGCAGCAGCGGGTAGGCCGCCAGCCCCACGGCCAGGACGCCGAGAAGCGGTTTGAATTTGCCCATGTCCGTCCTCCTAGGCCTTGTCGATGACGGCCTTGCCGAGCAGGCCCGAGGGTCGGAAAATGATCACCGCGATCATGACCGCGTAGGCCACGCCGTCGCGGTACAGCGACGACACGTAGCCCGCGCCCAGGGCCTCGGCCACGCCGAGCACGATGCCCCCCAGCATGGCCCCCGGCACCGAGCCGATGCCCCCCAGCACCGCCGCCGCGAAGGCCTTGACCCCCGCCACGTAGCCCATGGTCGGGTACAGCGAGTTGTAGTAGACCGACACCAGGATGCCCGCCACAGCGCCCATGGCCGAGCCCAGGGCGAAGGTGAAGGCGATGACGAAGTTGACGTTGATGCCCATGAGCGAGGCCGCAGTCTTGTTCTGGGCCAGGGCGCGCATGGCCGTGCCGATGCGCGTGCGGGTGATGATGAGCATCAACCCGATCATCATGGTCGTGGTCACGCCGAAGATGAACAGCTGCAACCAGGTCAGGTAGACCCCGGAGAAGGACAGGGCCGTCTCGTTCAGATAGGCGGGCACGGCCTCCTGCACGAAGGGCAGCGGGCGGCTGCCCCAGATGACCATGGCCAGGTTCTGCAAGAAGATGGACATGCCGATGGCCGTGATGAGCGCCGCCAGGCGCGGGGCCTTGCGCAGGGGCTTGTAGGCCACCAGGTCCAGGAACATGCCGATGGCCGCGCAGCAGAGCATGGCCGCCACGATGGCCAGGTAGAAGGGCATGCCCACGGCGGTGATGAACGTCACGCACAAGAAGGCGCCGAACATGTAGACCTCGCCGTGGGCGAAGTTGATCAGCTCGATGACGCCGTAGACCATGGTGTAGCCCACGGCGATGAGCGCGTAGATCACGCCCAGCGTCAGGCCGTTGACCAGTTGCGGGAGAAGCTGTTCGAGCACGGGTCACTCCCCGGTGTCGCCAAGGGGCCGCAGGGTCGGGAGGAGCGGCGCCCAAGGGAGGCAGATGCGGGTTGCAGGTGAAAATGAAGAAACAGGCTGGAACCGAGCCCAGCCTGTTTCATGGTCACTTCCTACGGTATCGCGGCTACTTGAGCTGCTGGGCGGGGAGCATCTCCCCGTTCTTGACCACCTTCACGAAGGCGGGCTTCTGGGCGTCGCCGTGCTCGTCGAAGTAGGTCAGGCCGGACACGCCGGTGTAGCCCTTCTCGGGGCTGTTCATCCCGGCCATGTACTCGCGGATCTTGGCGCGGTCGGCCCCGGCCTTTTCGATGGCCAGCAGAAGGATGCCAGCGGCGTCATAAGCGTTGGCGCTCATGTAGTCAACATCGCGGTTGTAGCGGGCCTTGAAGTCCGCCAGGAACTTCTGGGCCTCGGGACCGGCCTCGGAAGCCAGGAAGGGCGTGGTGATGTAGGTGCCCTCGGCGGCGTCGCCAGCCAGCTTGATGTAGTCCATGTTGTCGAAGCCGTCGGCGCCGAACTTCAGCACGTCCAGGCCGATCTTCTTGGCCTGGGAGGCGATGAGCGCGCCCTCGTTGTAGTAGCCGGACAGGAAGATGCCGTCGGGCTCGGCGGCCTTGAGCTTGGTCAACTGCGGGGTGAAGTCCGGGGTGCCCTTGACGTAGGCTTCCTCGCCGACGATGGACAGGCCCAGGGCCTTGGCTTCGCCCACGAAGGCGTCCTTGAGGCCGATGCCGTAGTCGTTGTTCTCGTAGAACACGGCGACCTTGGTCACGTTCAGGACTTCCTTGGCGTAGCGCGCCAGGAACTTGCCCTGGAAATCGTCGCGGTACACATCGCGGAACGACCACACCAGGCCCTTGCGGTCCTTGTTCTGGTCGGAAATGGCGACGTTGGTGGCGGTGGGGGAGATGGCGGCGATGCCCGTGCGGGTGTAGGTGGGCAGGGCGGCCAGGTGGGCCGAGGAGCACAGGTGGCCGACGATGCCCACGATCTCCTCGTCACGCGCGATCTTGGAGGCCACGGTGTTGGCTTCCTTGGGGTCGCACAGCTCGTCCATCCACACGACCTCGACCTGGGCGCCGCCGATGCCGCCGGCGGCGTTGATCTCTTCCACCTTCATGGTCACGCCGGCCTTGACGTTGTCGCCGTAGGCCGCCGCCGGGCCCGAGAAGGGCGAGGCGCAGGCGATCTTGATGGTTTTCGCGTAGGCGGGAGCGCTCATCAGGGCGATCACGCAGGCCAGCAGGACAGCTTTGGACCATCCAAATTTCATGGGAACCTCCACGGATAAAGTTTGGCGGGCGGGCGGATGCCGACGCCCCTTGCCGGGCCGCCCGGGGGCGCAAGCGCGGGGAGGCGCGCCGCCGGGAGGCTTTTCAATCGCAAGGCAAACAAGTGCCACGAACCAAGGTTGCATGTCAAATCGTTTGCCCCGAAGTGACGGCCCGGCAACGCCTTCCCGGCCCCGGCCCGGGTGCGCGCAGGCGCACGGACAGGTGCGGACGCGACCCCGGGCGGGCGGACCCGGGGCCACGCGGGCAGCCCTACGGGCCGTGGGGCGGCCCGCCGCCCGGGAGCCGGGCGGGCGGAGGCCAGGCGCGCCCAGGCTCTGGCCTCGGCCCAGCCTGTGGCCCGGTCCTGCGGCCCGGCCTGCGGCCCGGCCTACGGCCCGGCCTGCGGCCTACTTCAGGTTCGCAATCTCGTCGCGGGCCTGCTGGCGGGTCTGCTCGTCCACGTCGGGCGCATCGGCCACGGCCTGGAGGAACTCCCGGGCCTTGGCCGCGTCTTTCAGGAAGTGCCCGTAGAGGATGCCCAGGTTGTAGCGGGCCATCATGTTCTGCGGCGCCAGTTCAAGGATGGTCTCGAACTTGTCGGCGGACTCGCGGTACTTCTCGCGGTTGAAGTCGCAGATCCCCAGCATGCTCAGGACATCGATATTGCCCGGGGCCACAACCAGGGCGCGCTCCAGGAGCTGGCTGGCCCGCTCCCACTGCTGCATGCGCATGAACTGCTCGCCCAGGATGGCCAGGGTGTCCACGTCGTTGGGGTTTTCCTGCAGGCGCTGCATGAGGGTGGCGATCATCTTCATGCCCGCCTCGTCGCCCTGCTGCTCGTGGTCGTGGTCGTCGGCCTGGGCCTGGGGCTGGCGCGGAGCCTGCACCAGGGAGGGATTGTCCACCCGGTAGGCGAAGGACCACAGGAACATGGCCACCAGCCCGGCGGCCACGAAGCCGACCACGAGTTTCACGCCGCCGGAGGCGCCGCCCCCGGCGGGGGCGGCGGCCTGCGGGCTGGCCTGGGGCTTGCCGTCGCGCGGGGCCTTGGTGCGTGCCTTACTCGCCATCGCGCAACCGCTCCATCTGCATGATGCGCGTCTCCATGTGCCGCTGGCGGGCGCCCAGCAGCAGCAGGTAGCCGCCGATGCCCAGCCACACGGCCACGTTGGCCGAAAGCAGGTAGGTCTGGTAGTCCATGTCATTCACTCCCCGGGGCGCGCGGCCCCGTTGTTGGTCGCTTGGGTCGTGTATTCCTTAATGAAACGAGGCGGCGTTTTCGCGGGCCAGGGCGTCCAGGGCCTCGGCGGTGCGCATCTGCCGGGCGCGCAGGCCGGTCACGGCCAGCCACAAAAGCCCGAAGGCCCCCAGGCAGACGAACATGGCCGTGAGCATCTCGGGCTCCAGCCCGCCGCCCTGGCGGCCCAGCACCGAGGGGTGGATGCTGCGCCACATGCGCGCGGAGAGGAACACCAGCGGCACGTCCACGAAGGCCACGATGCCCACCACGGCGCAGACCAGGGCGCGCCGCTCGCCGCCGATGCCCGAGGCCCGCAGCACAAGGTAGCCGCAGTAGACGAACCACATGATCAGCGTGGTGGTCAGCCGGGGGTCCCAGGTCCACCACACGCCCCAGGCCGCGCGGCCCCAGAGCATGCCCAGCACCAGGGCCAGCCCCGAGAACAGCACGCCCACCTCGGCGGCGGCCCCGGCCCAGAAGTCCAGCCCCGGGCTGCGCCGCGCCAGGTAGCCCACCCCGGCGGCGAAGACCACGAAGAAGCTGAACAGGGCCCACCACGCCAGGGCGATGTGGAAATAGAAGATCTTCTGCACCGGGCCCATGGTCAGCTCCACCGGCGCATGGACCCACACGAAATACTGCGCCGCGCACAGGGCCACGGCGGCGGCCACGGCCACGGGGGCCTGCCAGTCGCCCGGTTTCAACGAATTTGCGCCCACTCTGCTCACTCCGGTTTGATCCTCACATACATTTGCTGCCGGGCCGCCTCGCCCTCCACGCGCAGTTCGAACGCCTTCAGGGCGGAAAAGAGCTGGCTCAATTTCGAGTAGCCATAATTACGCGGGTCGAAGTCCGGCATGGTCTTGGCCAACTGGTCGCCAACCGGAGCCAGATGACTCCAACCGTCATCATTAGAGCGCCCAGCCACCGCCGCCTTAAGAACCCCAATCAATTGCTTGTCCAGGCCGCGCTTGTCGGCGAAGTCCAGGGGGCGGGCGATCGCATCCCCCGGTCCTATCTGCCCTTCCTTGTTCAATATTTCTGTATACACGAACTTATCGCAAGCCTGGACGAAAGGCTTGGGCGTTTTCTTCTCCCCGAAGCCGTAGACCGTCAAGCCCTGCTCACGGATGCGCGTGGCCAGCCGCGTGTAGTCGCTGTCGCTGGACACGATGCAGAATCCATCGAATGTGCCAGCGTGGAGCAGGTCCATGGCGTCGATAATCATGGCCGCGTCCGTGGAGTTCTTGCCCTGAGTATAGGCGAACTGCTGAACTGGCTGTATGGCGAACTCATGCAACACGTCCTTCCAGCCCTTGAGGTTGGGTGTGGTCCAGTCACCGTAGGCCCGCTTGACGCTGGCCACCCCGTAGAGGGCGATCTCGTCCAGCAGAGCCCCAACCTTGGTGGCCTGGGCGTTGTCTGCGTCGATGAGCACAGCCAGTTTCATATGACCCTCTCTACGGAGCACCCAAAGTAGGATGTAACGTGAAAAATATTTTCCCGGGCACCAAAAGAAGGATAAGATTAACTCACCAATTTCAAAAAACGGTTACTCGCCATATTCAGCACCTAATCAACTGTACGAAAGAGACGAAGCCCGCGACATGGCTCCGAGCCCGCGACCCTCATAAAATCAAAAATTTCCATTTTAAATAAGAGCAAATAAAAGAAACCTGCTGCAGCATTCAGGACATTACCCAAATTTGCATCACGATATGCATCAAGTCTGTTATGCTTTACGCTATTATACGATATCCACCAAGGAGGCCTTTCCTTGCTCTCCAGACTTTGCCACGGAGAAAAAAGCAAATCGCACGAGGTCAATCTTATTCGTATATTAGGTTTAAACCGGTTGTCGCTAGTCCAAAACGAGACATAATCATGAATGTTTGTTTTCTTGTTGCACTCATCCTCACACGAACCATGCATACAGGCTTTGGTAAAAACCTCGACCTCAGAACCAATCCGAAGCAATAAATTAGCTAGTTCCAATGAATACACACAAAAATTATCTTCTTGAAAGGCAATATATCGCGACAACGCAAACAGATCGTCCTCCAAAGCATTGAAGGCATCACGCGAGGACCAAGACATTCCCTACTCCTCCCCGCCATACACGAACGGGAACAGGATCAGCGCCGCGCCGGTGAACAGGGCGTCGAAGGCTCCGGCCAGGCCCAGCCAGGCCGAGACCTCGGCGCCGTCGCCCGCGAAGCAGGCCGCGAAAATCTTGATGCCCGCCAAAAGCAGCGGCACCAGCAGCGGAAACAGCAGCAGCGTGAGCAGCGACTCGCGCGTGGCCTGACCCTGGGCCAGGGCGCCCAGCAGCGCGCCGAGCACCACCACGCCCCAGTCCGCCAGGGCCAGCCCCAGCAGGGCCTGCCCGGCGCCGCCGCGCACCCCCTGGCCCAGGAAGGCCACCGCCGCCGGAAAGAACACCGCCTGGGCGATGAGCAGCAGGGCCAGCCCGGCCAGGGCCTTGCCCAGCCACACGGCGTGGACCGGCACCGGCGCCAGCACCAGGGCCAGCCGCGCCCCGGCCTGCTCCTCCAAGGCGTAGAGCGTGTTGAACACCAGCACCATGGCGAACAGCGAGGCCAGCCAGAAGATGCCCGCCGCCGCCTGGGCCGGCACCAGCTCCCCGGGCGGGCGCGACAGGCTGAAGACGAAGATGAGCAGAAGCCCCAGCAACACCGGCTGGGCCAGCCCCACCCCGCCGCCGAGCACCAGGCGCAGGTCCTTGCGGGCGATGGTCAGCGCCGCGCGGATCATGCCGCGCCCTCCGCCGCCGCCGCGCACAAGGCCCCGGCGGGCGTGAAGTCCCGCGCCGGGCCGAAGTAGGCGCAGCCGCCGCCCTCCAGGGCCAGCACCAGGTCCGCCCGGGGCAGGTCGCCCGCCACGTCGTGGCTGACCCAGACCACTGCGGCCCCGCGCCCGCGCGCCGCCGCGATCTCGGCGTGCAGCACGCCCAGGCTGCGCTGGTCCAGCCCGGTGCCGGGCTCGTCGAGGAACAGCAGCTGCGGCTGCGGCAGGAAGGCCCGCGCCAGGGACAGCCGCTGGGCCATGCCGCGCGAGAAGTTCCCGGCCATCTCGTGGGCCGCGCGCTCCAGGCCGACCCGCTCCAGGGCCGCCGCCAGGGCCGCGTCGCCCGCGTCCAGCCCGTAGAGCCGCGCCCAGAAACGCAGGTTCTCCAGGGCCGTCAGGCGCGGGTAGATGAAGGTCTGGTGCCCCACATAGCCCACGGCCCCGGCGGGGCAGCCCAGGTCCACGGCGCCCGCCGTGGGCCGCGACAGCCCGGCCATGATGCGCAGCAGCGTGGACTTGCCCGCCCCGTTGGGCCCCACCACCAGCAGCACCAGCCCCGCCCCCAGCTCGAAGGAGAGCTTGCGGAAGACGAGCCTGGGCCCGTGGAATTTGGCCACCTCGGACAGGCGCAGCAGCACGGGCCTATCTCCTGCGGCCCAGGGCGATGAACGGGATGAGGGACATGATCGTCCCGCCGATCCAGACCCAGTTCACCAGCGGGTTCACCGCCAGCTTGAGGGTCGCCGCGCCGGACTGGTCGTGGGCCAGCACGGTGGAGTACAGCTCGTCGCCCAGGCCCGGGATGACCGAGACCTCGGAGAACGCCTGGCGTTCGAAGTTGCGGTACACGCGGCGCTCGGGGCGCAGGGTGCCCACGGCGCGGCCCTCGCGGCTGACCTCCACCACGGCCTGGAACTTGGCCATGGCGTTGGTGGAGGACTCCTGCCCGCCCGTGTAGGTGAAGTCGTAGCCGTTCAGGCTGGCCGAGCCGCCCTGCTCCAGGCGGACCTCCACGCTCTGGGCGTAGGGCCCCGAGAAGGCCACGCCCAGGACCATCAGCGCCACGCCCACATGCACGCCGTACGCGCCCCACGAGAAGCGGCTGGCGCGCATGTGCGCCTGGGTGGCAAACAGCGCCGCGATGCCCGCCAGACACGACACCGCCGCCGAGGCGGCGATGAGCGGCAGGGCCATGCGCACGCCCACGGCGTAGAAGAACATGCCCGCCGGGATGAGCGAGACGCCCACGGCGATGAACAGCCGCTTGTCGCGCACCCCGCCCTTCCAGCCCATCCAGGGGCAGAAGACCAGGAACACGGCCATGGCCGTGAACAGCGGCAGGCACACGCGGTTGTAGAACCCGGCGTCCAGGCCCACGGGGCTCGGGCTCCACAGGTGCGAGATCACCGGCCACATGGTGCCCAGGAAGATGACCAGCGCCGTGGCCAGCAGCAGCCAGGCCGCCGCCACCAGGAAGCCCGGGCGCGACAGGAATTCGTCCAGGGGCCGGGCGCCCGCGTTGGAGGCCAGCAGGGGCGCGCCCACGGCCACCGCCGCCAGGGCCATCTGGAACACCAGGAGCACCCCGCCCACGCCGCCGTCGCCGAAGGCGTGCAGCGAGTCGATGACCCCGCTGCGCACCACGTAGGTGGCAAAAAAGCACAGCAGCAGCGTGAAGACGGCCAGAAAGACGTTGGACCGCTGCAACGAACCGCGCCGGGCCTGGATCACCGCCGTGTGCAGGAAGGCCGTGGCCCCCAGCCAGGGCAGCAGCGAGGCGTTCTCCACCGGGTCCCAGGCCCAGTAGCCGCCCCAGCCCAGCTCCATGTAGGCCCACCACGCGCCGAGCACGATGCCCGCCGTGAGGAAGGCCCAGGACACCAGGGCCCAGTTGCGCGCCCCCGTGAGCCAGCCCTCGGCGTCGCCGTCCAGCCACGCGGCCAGGGCCAGGCAGGCGGGCACGGTGAAGCCCGCGTAGCCGATGAAGAGCAGCGGCGGATGGAAGACCATGCCCGGGTTGCGCAGCAGCGGGTTCAGGCCGTTGCCGTCCGCCGGGGCCGGGGAGAGGATCAGAAACGGGTTGGTCGGCCCGGTGAGCACCAGCAGGAAGAAGACCTGCACCGCGCAGTGCATGAGCCAGAACAGGGCCTTGGCGCGCGGCGACAGCCGCCGGTAGGCGGGCGTGGCCAGGAACACCCAGCCCATGACCGCCACGCACAGCAGCCAGAACAGGAACGACCCGGCCTGCCCGGCCCAGAAGGCCGTCACGGCGTAGAACAGCGGCAGGAACTGGTCGGTGTACGAAGCCACATACTGGAAGGAAAAGTCGCGGCCGACCAGGGCGCGCAGCAGCACCGCCGAGGCCAGCACGATGAGCGCCAGGGCCACGCCGTGGCCGCGCTCGGCCCAGCGCACCGATGCCGCGCGGCTGTCGTCGCCGGGGGCGGCCAGGGCGGCCCAGGCGGCCACGGCCCCGGCGGCCAGGGTGGCGAGCATGGCCGCGACCAGACAAAAGAATCCCAGGGTCTGCATGGAGTTCCTCTTTTCGGGGTGAACCGGCCCGCAGGCCGGAGGCGGGCGCCGGGGGGCGCCGTCAGGATGTCCGGGCCTGCTCGGCCTTCTCCTCGTCGCGGATCTTCTGGTACTTGGAGGGGCATTTGGTCATCAGGGTGCGCGCGGTGAAGGCGTGCTCCCCGGGGGCCAGCCCGCCCTCGACGATGACCTCCACCCCGGGCTTGAAGGTGTCGGGCACCGCGCCGGAGTAGGAGACCATGATGGCCCGGGTGGTGTCGTCCTTGTCCAGCAGGCGGAAGGTGGCGCCCATGGTGCCGGGCCCGCCGATGAGGTCCGCCCCGTCCACCACGCCGAACAGCCGGGCGTTCTTCAGCTCGCCCTCGGGCAGGGCCAGGGCCTCGGACACGTTGACGAAATACACGCTGCTCTCGGACACGCCCGAGAAGATCAGCCAGCCCAGCCCGCCCACCAGCAGGGCCAGGGCGGCGGCATAGATGCCTGCATTGCTTTTTTTGGCCATGGTTCAGTTCCCGTCGCGGCCATCCGGGCCGTCGGCAAGATGTTCGCTGCGTTGCCGGGCCAGGGCGCGCGTATCGACGACCTCGTCGGTCTCGTCCACGATCTCCTTGCCCAGTATCTCTTCGAGCACGTCTTCGAGCGACACCACGCCGCCCACGCCGCCGTACTCGTCCAAAACGATGAACAGGTGCATCCGCGAGTCCAGGAATTTTACCAGCAGCCTGTCCAGCGTCAAGCTCTCCTGGACAAAACGCGCGGGCTTCATCAGGTCGGCCATGCGCAGGCCGTCGCGGTCCTCGGCCTGGGCCTGGAGCACCTCGCGGCGGTAGACCACGCCGACGATGTTTTCCGGGTCGCCGTCGGCAAACACCGGCACCCGGCTGTAGGGCCAGAGGTTGCCCTGGGCCCGGGCCTGGCTGACCGTGGTCTGCGCGGGCACCGAGAAGACCACCGTGCGCGGGGTCATGATCTCGTGCACCACCTTGCGGTCCAGGCTCAGGATGTTCTTGATGGAACGCTCCTCGTAGGCCTTGAGCACTCCCGAGCGCCGCGTGAGGCTGACCAGCGCGGCGATGTCCTCTTCCGTGTGCCGGGGCCCGGCGGCCTTGCGTTGCAGCATCCGGGACAAGAACCCCAGCAGGAAGATCACCGGACTGAACACCCACACCAGGATCTGCAAAGGCTTGGCCAGCACGGCGGCCAGGGGCCCGGCGTAGAGGATGCCCATGGTCTTGGGCAATATCTCCGAGAACACCAGCACGACCACGGTGAAGGCCGTGGCGAACAGCGCCATGTGTTCCGGCCCGAACACCCGCGCCGCAGCCGCCCCGGCCACCGCCGCGCCCACCGTGTGGGCCACGGTGTTCAGGGTCAGCACGGCGGCGATGGGCCTGTCCACGTCCGAGCGCAGGGCGTAGAGGATATTGCCCGCGGGGCGTCCGGCCTTGCGCAGCTGCTCGATGCGGCTCCAGGGTACCGACAACAGCACAGCCTCGGCCACCGAACAGAAAAAGGAGACACCCACGGCCAGCCCCACGGCGAGGATCAGATCGAGCATCGCACGTCCTGCATCGGGCGGCGGGCTCCGGGCACCAAGCCGCAACCCGGCGCGTCAGGGCGCCTGCCGGGAGGGAAGGGGTCGTCGCACACGGGTTCGTCCATCACCATACGTAGGCCCGATGTACCAAAGCGGCACAGCCCGCGCAAGAGACAATATTTGCACAAAAGTCCCTGACGGCGCGGCTTCCCGGGCGCGGAACAACCGGGCGCCGCCCCGGTGCGGCCCCTGCGTCCCTTGACGAAACCGCCGCCATGACACACATAGGGGCGGTATCGCCCCCCGGGGGCCCCCTCCATCCGGCAGCGCGCATGAAGCCCATCACCGACGTCATCCTCGACCGCGACGGCACCGTCATCGTGGACCGCCACTACCTGGCGGACCCGGCGGGCGTGGAACTGCTGCCCGGCGCCGGGGCCGCCCTGGCGCGGCTGGCGCGCGCGGGGCTGCGCCTGCACCTGGCGTCCAACCAGTCGGGCATCGGGCGCGGCTACTTCACCGAAGCCGACCAGCGCGCCGTGCAGGCCCGGCTGGCGGCGCTGCTGGCGGAGCACGGCGTGACCCTCGCGGGCGCGGTCCACTGCCCCCACGCCCCCGAGGAGCACTGCGCCTGCCGCAAGCCCGCCCCGGGCCTGTGGCTGGCCCTGGCCCGCGACTGGGGCCTGGACCCCGCCGCCACGGTCATGGTCGGCGACAAGGACGCCGACGTGGGCCTGGGCCTGGGGGCCGGGCTGGCGGCGGCCATCCTGGTGCTCACGGGCAAGGGCGCGGCCCACGCCGCGCGCCTGGGCCTGCCCGGGCTCGACGGCCCCTGGCGGGAGATCGCCCCCCGCGCCCCGGGCCAGCCGCACCTGCTGGCGCGCGACCTGGGGGCCGTGGCCGACTGGCTGCTGGCCCGGGGCGCCAGCGCCCGGGGGCAGCGGCCATGAAGATCGCCCTGTGGAACACGGCCTTTCTGGGCGACGCGGTGCTGACCCTGCCGCTCCTCCACACCCTGGCCCAGGGCTGCCCGGGGGCGGACATCCATTTCTACGTGCGCGCGGGCCTGGAGGGGCTCTTCGCCGCCCAGCCGGAGCTGGCGTGCGTGCACGGCTTTGCCAAGCGCGGCGGGCAGGCCGGGCTGGCCGGGGCCTACGCCATGGGCCGCGCCGCCGCCCGCGAGCGGTTCGATCTGTGGATCTCGGCCCACACCAGCCTGCGCAGCGCCCTGGTGGCCCGCTGGTCCAGCGCGCCCCGGCGCATCGGCTACGCGCGGCCCCTGCTCAACCAGTACGCCTACACCCACACCGTGGACCGCGCCTTCCACCGCCTGGACGAGATCGAACGCCTGCTGCGCCTGGCCGAACCCCTGGGGCTCGCGCCCGTGGCCGAGCCCCGGCTGGTGCTGCCCGCCCCGGCCCTGGAGCGCGCGGCGGCCTTTCTCCACTCCCTGGGGGGCGAGCCCGTGCTGGGCATCCACCCCGGCTCCACCTGGCCCACCAAGCAGTGGCCCCCGGAATACTTCACCCGCGTGCTGGAGCTGGCCCTGGCCGCCGGGATGCGCGTGGCGCTCTTTGCCGGGCCCGGCGAGGAAGCCCTGGCGCGCAAGGTACTGGCCGACGCCCGCGCCCCGCACAAGGCCGAGCGCGTGGCCGACCTGTGCGGGGCCCTGGCCCTGCCGGACCTGGCCGCGCATATCGGCGGCCTGGGCTGCTACCTCACGGGCGACTCCGGGCCCATGCACCTGGCCTGGGTCCAGGGCGTGCCGGTGACGGCCATCTTCGGGCCCACGGTGCGCCGCCTGGGCTTTTTCCCGCGCGGGCCGCGCTCCACGGTGCTGGAGGCGGACCTGCCCTGCCGCCCCTGCTCGCTGCACGGGCCGCGCACCTGCCCCCTGGGGCACCACCGCTGCATGCGCGACGTGACGCCCGAGGCGGCCTTCGCCTCGGTGGCCGCACAGATGGGGATGACGCCATGACCGCGACCGCGACGACGGCCCTGCCCGACCGCTGGCTGGTGGTGCGCCTGAGCGCCCTGGGCGACGTGGTGCTGACCACCGGGGTGCTGGAACACCTGCGGGCCACCCTGGGCTGGGAGTTCCACTTCCTGACCCGCGCGGCCTTCGCCCCGGCCCTGCAGGGGCTGCCCGCCGTGAAAAAGCTCGTTCTGCCCGAGGCCGGGGCCCTGCGCGGCGCCGCGTGGCTCAAGGCCTGCCGCGATCTGGCCGCGCGCCACGAGGGCTTCGGCCTGCTCGACCTGCACGGCACCCTGCGCTCGCGGGCCCTGGGGGCCCTGTGGCGCGGGCCGGTGCTGCGCCACCCCAAGTTCGCCGTGCAGCGGCGCCTGTACGGGCTGACGCGCGGCGAGGGGCTGCGCGCGCGCCTGGAGCGCCTGAACGTGCCCCAGCGCTACGCCCTGGCCGTCCTGGGCGAGGCCCCGCCCCGCGAGGCCCTGCGCCCGGTGATCCACCTGCGCGAGGACGAGCTGGCCTACGGGCGCGACCTGGTGGCCGGGTTGGGCGACGACGTGCCCGTGTGCGCCCTGCACCCCTACGCCACCCACGCGGGCAAGCGCTGGCCCACGGGCCACTGGCAGTCTCTGGCCCAGCGCCTGGCCATGGTCGGCTGGAAGACGGTGGTCATCGGCAGGCATCCCGCGCCGCTGTTCGCCGTGGACCCGCCCGAGGGCACCACGGACCTGACCAACGCCACGGACATCCGCCAGACCTGCGCCATCCTCGCCCAGTGCCAGGCCCTGGTCACCGGCGACTCGGGGCCCATGCACCTGGGCACCGCCGTGGGCACGCGGGTGGTGGCCCTGTTCGGGCCCACGGTGCGCGCCTGGGGCTTCGCGCCCAGCGGCCCGCAGGATGTGGTCATCGAAACGCCCCTGCCCTGCCGCCCCTGCTCGCTGCACGGGGGCCGGGGCTGCCGCCGGGGCGAGCAGTGCATGCGCGACATCGACCCCGACACCGTGGCCCGGGCCGTGCTGGTGCGCCCCGGCCCCGAGGGCGGGGCCGCGTAGCCGCAGCGCGCAACGGCGCCTGCCGCGCGGCGCACCGGGCAGTCCCCCCTGGTGTCGCAGAGGAAATCCGGGCGGCGCCCCCCGTCCCGCCCTTCCGCCATCCCCGGGCGGCCGCCCGAAAAACGTGCCACCGCCCGCCCCCCCCCCGGCGCGCCGGACCACCGGCCCGGGCCCCGGGCGCGCCGGAAAACCGCCAGCCACCCCTTTACCCCGCGCCCAAGGCGTGGCATGGTTTTCCCAGGAACTGCGGTTCCGGGCGGGCCGGGAACCCGCCCCGGAGGTCTCATGACACGCATCCTCGCCGCGCTGCTGTGCGCAACCCTGACCCTGGCCCTCGGCACCCGCCCGGGCCGCGCGCAGGAAGGCGCCCTGCTCCTGCACTCCGTCTATCCCGCCCACAGCCTGCATACCCGCGCCGCCCAGGCCCTGGCCGACGAGGTGCGGGAGAGCACCGGCGGCGCCGTGCGCATCCAGGTGCTGCCGGGCGGCGTCCCGGGGCTGCGCGGGCCGGACCTGCTGGAGGCCGTGCGCGGCGGCACCCCGCCCCTGGCCAACATGCTCATGGGCGAGGTCTCGCGCACGGAGCGGGCTTTCGCCATCAGCACCCTGCCGCTGCTGGCGCGCTCCCTGGCCGACGCCAGGCGTCTGCACGACCGCTGCCGCCCGCTCTACGAAACCCTGTGCGCCCGCTGGGGCCAGACGCTGCTGCTGGCCGCGCCCTGGCCGCCGTCGGGCCTGTTCTCGCGCTGGCCGGTGCATACCATGGCCGATCTGGCCGGGCTGCGCCTGCGCGTGTACGACACGACCATGGCCGGGTTCTTCGCCCGCGCCGGAGCCCGGCCCGTGGACCTGCCCTGGGTCGATCTGCTCTCGGCCCTGCACGGCGGCGCCGTGGACGCCGTGCTGACCTCGCCGACCTCGGCCGTGGACGTTGCCCTGTGGGAGCACCTGCCCCACTTCCTGGCCCTGGACCTAGCCTACCCGCTGAACATGCTGACCATCAACACCCAGGCCCTGGACGCCCTGGCCCCGGGGCACCGCGCGGCACTGCTGGACGCCGCCGCCCGGGCCCAGGAGCGGCTGTGGCTTGAGGTCGAACACGAGGCGGCCCAGAGCCTTGCGGCCATCCAGCGCCACGGGGTGGTCGTGGTCCGGCCCGACCCGTCCCTGGAACCGGCCCTGGACGCCCTGGCCCAGGACATGCGCCGCGAATTCCTCTGGCGCGCCGGAGAGGACGCCGCCACCGCCATCGAAGCCTACCTGCGGCCCTGAGCGGCCACGACCGCGCGCCCGCCCCGGTTCCCCGCAGCCGCGCCCCCGGCGGCGCACCCGCCCCCGCGCAGCCCGGACCAGCGGCCCGCTGGCTCCTCAAACGCACTGCCTAAGCGACCCGGGAAAAGGCGTTTCCCGGCAGCCGCTAGGGGTCCGACACCAGCGACAGGGGCCTGCCGCCCTCACGCTGGATGAAGCAGTGCTGCACCACGTAGAGCCCGGGCCCCTCCCCGGCCCAGCTCCCGTTGCCGGACACGGCCTCCCAGTACTCCCCGTAGCGCCGCGAATACTCCTTGGCCACGATCTCGTCGCCGCGTCGGCTGGGCTCGGGCAGCCCGCTGCGCGCGGCCTCGCGCCGGAATTCCTGGAAGTGCATGTCCTCGCTCACGCTCTCGAAGACGAAGGCCAGGGGCGCAACGATGGGGATGAGCGGCGCGCCCGCCGCCACGGTGAGCACGACCTCGCCCGCCAGGCCCAGGCCCAGGCGCCCGAGCCTGCCGCTGCGCGCGTCGGCCAGCTCCTGCTCCGTGGCCGGGCGGAAGGCCAGCACGATGCGGCAGCCGTAGATCTGCTGGAAATTCTTCTCGACGTGGTAGTACTTGAGGGCCTGGGAGATGAACCCGGCCACATGGCCGAGGTAGACCCCGTGGGGCAGGTGGACGGTGCCCTCGCCCTGGTCGCGGGCGTGGAGCAGGCAGCCGAAGAGGGTGTCGGGGGTGCCGCGACCGTCGCTTTGGCCCTGGCGGCAGGTCACGTCCACGTAGCCCCAGCCCGCGGGCAGGGAGCCGGGGTCGCGGTGGGCCAACTCGGGCGGGGCCGTGCCCTGCGGCTCGTAGCCCGCGATGGGCGGTTTGGCGCAGCCCCCGGCCACGGCCAGCAGGGCCAGGGCCAGGGCCAGCAATGCCAGGCGCACTGCGTTGCGGGCCGGAACGGCGGAGGAAACGGGGCGATGCGTTTTCACGGTGCAGGGTATCCGGCGACACGGTTCCTGGTGCGCCCCGAAAATAGCACACGCCCCCCGGGGGCCACAACTCCGGCGGCGCCAACCCCCGGAAAAAGATTCAACTCCTGGCGGTTTACACGTATCGTGGCCCGCGAAACACGGCAGAAACGCAACCCACAGGAGCGACAATGACCCCCGACTACGGCTTCACCTCCGTGGCCAACCTGCGCTACGGGCGCTCGCCCCGGCTAGACGCCTGGCTCTTGCACTTCATGACCGAGAACAATCTCGACCACGCCATAGACCCCGAAAAGAACGCCTCCCCGGAGCAGATCCGCTTCATGGTCGCCCTGCCCGACGAGCAGTCGGTGTACGGCCCGTTCTCCGACCGGCGCCTGCCGCTGCTGCTCAGTTCGCGCATGGACGCCGGGCTGCGCCGCGAATACCACGAGAAGTGGGTCGCCCTGGTGAGGCTGGTGCGCCGCTTCGTGGGCGACCGGGCGCTGCGCAAGCGCATCCTGCTCCTTTGCAGCCACAAGTACCGCATGATCCAGGCCACGCCGATCATCATCCCCTCGCGGCTGATGAAGCGTTTCATCACCATCTTCCTGTCCCTGTGCGGCGAGGTGGACCCCTACCGGGGCATCAAGGCCCGCTACAACGCCCAGGCCCAGGAGGCCGTGGAGTCGCCGGAGCTGGACCGCATGCTCAACGTCTGCCCCGACGGCGCCCTGGCCTGCCGCCGCCTGTCCGATTTCCGCTTCGACCTCGACATGGTCGAGCTGACCCGGCTGATGATCCTTTCCACCCTTTCCGGGCTGTGGACCGGGCCCTACTACCAGGCCGCCTGCGAGACGATCCGCGACAAGGACCTGGAGGACCAGCGCGCCACCCGGCTGCTGGCCGAGACCTTCACCCGGGGCCGGAACAAGGGCCTGAAGGTCCTCTACATCCCCGACACCTCCGGCGGGCTGATGCTCGACCTGCGCATCATCCGGACCCTGATCCGCCAGGGGCACCGGGTCATGCTGGCCCTCAAGGAGGGCTTCCACTTCGACGGCCCGACCTTCTGGGACCGCTTCCACGACCCCGTGCTGCACCGCCAGCTCGACGGCGCGCACTTCATGGAGGACAACCGCGCCAGCAAGAACGCCCTCCTGCGCGCCCTGCGCGAGCACCCGCTGCTGATCATCTCCGACGGCACCCGCGAGGAGTTGAACTTCTACCGCACCAGCGTGACCTTCGCCCGGGCCTGGAAGGAAGCCGACCTGGTGCTGGCCAAGGGCGAGCCCCAGCACCGCCGCCTGCTGCGCACGGCCCAGGAGTTCACCCGCGACATCCTGTGCTTCCACCGCGACGAGGACGGGGCCTTCAGCCTGCGCTTCAAGCCCAAGGCCGAATCGGTGGTCAAGTTCAGCGAGGGCGAGCTGCTGGGCAAGGCCGAGGAACTCATCGCCGCCATGCGCGAGGCCCGCTCCCAGGGCCAGACCGTGATGTTCTACAGCGCCATCATCGGCTCCATCCCCGGCCAGACCTCCATGGCCATCAAGGTCGTGGACACCTTCGTGCGCGACCTGCGGGCCAAGCTGGAGCACGCCTATATCATCAACCCCGCCGAGCACTTCGAGGAGGGCATGGACGCCGACGACCTGATGTTCATGTGGGAGACGGTGCAGCGCAGCGGGATGATCCAGGTCTGGCGCTTCCAGACCGCCCAGGACATCGAGCGCAGCTTCGAGCTCATGGGCAGCCGGGTGCCGCCGGTGTGGGCCGGCAAGGACTCGACGTTCTCCACCGGCTGCACAAAGGAGATGCGCATCGCCCTGGACATGCAACGCAAGTACCCGGAGATGCAGATCATCGGCCCGACCGCCGAGCGGTTCTTCCGGCGCAGCGAATACGGGGTGGGCAAGTTCAGCGACCAGGTGCTGGGCTAGCAGCCCCCGGGGCGGCGGCGAAAAAAAGGCGGCCCGCACATCCTGTGCGGGCCGCAGCGGCGCCAGTGAACGGGCGCCCAAAGATGCCGCATGCCCGGGTCCGGGATTCCCTGACATGCGGCGACGGTCGGCCCTATGCCTCCCGTCCTGCCAATGCCGTCCCCCGCAGGGCGGGGGGAAATTTAGCTGCCGCCGCGCGGGTCCGGGATTCCCGCGCGGCGGCCAAGCGGCCAGCCCATTGCCGGCCGCCAACCCACTCAGTTGCCGATGGCGCTCTGCAGGTCGGCCATGCCCACGGACAGCGGCGTGCCGAAGTCCACGAACACGTCCTCGCCTGCGGCCCAGACCACGCGACCCTGAAGGTTGGTGGTCTCGGACAGCAGCCGCAGGTCGAGCACCACGCTGTCGCCCACGTTCAGGCCGCAGTAGGCCACGCCGCGCTGCTTGCGCAGCCGGGCGCCGCCGGTGTGCACGTTGACCAGGGAGATGGGGCGCCGGGCGTCACAAGCCGAAATCTCGCTGCTATGATTGAAAGCGAAGGCCATCAGCCGGATGCGCGCGTTGGCCGCTCTTTCGTAGTGCTCGGAATGTCCCATGGTTTTCCCTCCCCTTGCGGTCGCGTCCTGCGTGCCGCCTGTTCAGACTTGCCCAGGACATATCAAGGAGCGTACCAAAGCGGGGCCGGGAGCATAAAATCCCTGGCAAGCCTGTGGGGTGCCGATTTTCAGGCCACCCCCTTGCGCGCGCCCGGCAGCACGGGCCAGCCGCTCCGTCCAATCCAAATGGATTGACCAGCCAAAATAGACAACGCCGTCCACCCGGAGTTGACAGCCAGGTGCTCCCGGGGCCACCCTCCGGGCCACGCGCCCCGCCCCCTCTCTGCCGCCACGGCGCGGGGCGCCGGGCCCGCGCCGCCCCGCGCGCCGCCCCTTGCCCCCGGGGGCGTTTGTCCGTATGGTCCCGCCTGCCGGGCGCGGCGGCCACAGCCGCGCCCGACCCCCGAGCCACCCCTATGAAAACCAAGGACCGCGCCCTGGAGATCGTGGCCCGCCTCAGGCGGCGCTACCCCGACCCCCGCTCCGAGCTGCACTGGGAAACCCCCTGGCAGCTCCTGGCGGCGACCATGCTCTCGGCCCAGTGCACCGACGCCCGCGTCAACGCCATCACCCCCGAGCTGTTCCGCCGCTGGCCCGGCCCCGAGGCCATGGCCCAGGCCGATACGGCCCAGGTGGAAACGGTCATCCATTCGGCGGGGTTTTTCCGCCAGAAGGCCAAGAGCCTGGTGGGCGCGGCGCGGCTGCTCATGGAGCGCCACGGCGGCCAGGTGCCCGCGGCCATGGCCGACCTCACGGCCCTGCCCGGCGTGGCCCGCAAGACGGCCAACATCGTGCTCGCCAACGCCTTCGGCCTCCAGGAGGGCGTCGCCGTGGACACCCACGTCCGGCGCCTGGCCGGGCGCCTGGGCCTGACCCGCAGCCAGGACCCCGCACGTATCGAAAAGGATCTCATGGCCCTGGTGCCCCGGCCCGACTGGGGCGACTTCAACCACATGCTGGTGCTCTTCGGGCGCCAGGTCTGCCCGGCCCGCTCGCCGCGCTGCGCCGCCTGCGAGCTGGCCGACATCTGCCCGAAGCGCGGAGTGAAGACGACGTGATCACGCAAGAGACTCTGACCCCCGCCGAGGAGCAGGCCGCCCTGGCCGCCCCGGGCGATTTCCAGGTATTCGCCACCGAGGGCCGCGCCCGGCTGGGCGCGCTGCAAACCGCCCACGGGCTGGTGCGCACCCCGGCCTTCATGCCCGTGGGCACCGTGGGCAGCGTCAAGGGCGTGGACCCGCGCGACCTGACCGAGGTCGGCGCGCAGATCATCCTGGGCAACACCTACCACCTCTACCTGCGCCCGGGCGACGAGGTGGTGGCCCGGCGCGGCGGGCTGCACCGCTTCAACGGCTGGCATGGGCCGATCCTCACCGATTCCGGGGGGTTCCAGGTCTTCAGCCTCTCGGAGCTGCGCCGCATCACCCCCGACGGCGTGGAATTCCGCTCGCACCTGGACGGCTCGAAGCATTTCTTCTCGCCCGAGAAGTCCATCTCCATCCAGCAGAACCTGGGCTCGGACATCATGATGGTCTTCGACGAGTGCGCCGCCGCCGGGAGCCCGCGCGACTATGTGGTGCGCGCCCTGGAGCTGACCACGGCCTGGGCCCGGCGCTGCCGCGAGTTCCACGAGCCGGGCCGGGGCGGCCAGCTGCTTTTCGGCATCTGCCAGGGCGGCTTCCACGAGGACCTGCGCGAGCGCAGCATCGAGGAACTTTCGGCCATCCCCTTCGAGGGCTACGCCCTGGGCGGGCTCTCCGTTGGCGAAACCAAGCCCGAGATGCTGCGCATCCTGCGCCACTCGGCGCCCCTGCTCCCCGAGGGCAAGCCGCGCTACCTCATGGGCGTGGGCACGCCGCTGGACATCCTCGACGGCATCGAGGCGGGCATCGACATGTTCGACTGCGTGCTGCCCACGCGCAACGCGCGCACGGGCACCCTGTTCACCTCCCAGGGCCGCGTGAACATCAAGCGCGCCGAGTACAAGGAGGACGACGCGCCCCTGGACCCGGCCTGCTCCTGCTCCACCTGCCGGACCTTCTCGCGGGCCTACCTGCGCCACCTCTACGTCAGCCGCGAGCTGCTCGCCTACCGGCTGAACACCATCCACAACCTGGCCTACTTCCTGGACCTGGCGCGCGGCGCGCGCCAGGCCCTGCGCCAGGGGCGCTTCGCGGCCTACAAGCAGGCCGTGGAGGCCGTCTACGGAGTCAACGCATGACCGCAAGCACCCTGCGCCGCGCTCTAGGGCGGCTGTTCATGGTCACGGGGGCCCTGGGCCTGGGGCTGCTGCTGGCCGGGGCCGGGGCCGTGGCCGTGGTCGGCGGGCTGCTCTGCGTGCAGGACGAACCCCGCTCCGCCGAGGCCATGGTCGTGCTGGGCGGGCAGTATTTCCGCCCCGTCCACGCCGCCCGGCTCTACGCCCGGGGCCTGGCCCCGGAGGTCTGGATCTCGCGCCCCGAGACGCCCCCCGAGGCCACCCTGCTGCCCCAGGTGGGCGTGGACCTGCCCCCGCAGGAGGAGATCTACCGCCGCCTGCTGGTGCTGCACGGCGTGCCCGAGGCGGCCATCCACTTCTATGGGCGGGAAGTGCAGAGCACCGCCGAGGAGGCCACCCTGCTGGCCCAGGCCCTGCGCGCCCGGCCCCAGGGCCCGCCGCAGACGCTGCTGGTGGTCACCTCGCCCTACCATGTGCTGCGCGCGCGGCTGATCTTCGAGGCAGCCTTCCCGGGCACGCAGGTGCTGGCCGTGGCCACGCCCGACGAGCCCTTCCCCCGGCGCTGGTGGAGCAGGCAGGGCAGCGCGGTGCGCGTGGTCAACGAGACGGCCAAGCTGACCTGGTACCTGCTGGGCGGCCGCTTCTCCTCCTCGGCCCCGGCCCCGGCGCCCGCCCCGGCCCCCGGCTCCTGACCCCGCGCGGGCGCCGCGCCCGCCCGCGCCCGGCTTTTTCTCTCCTGCCCGGCGCCCGCGCCTCCTCCGGCCCGGCGCCCGCCCGCTGGCCTCGCGCACGGCGTCCGCCCCCGCGCCTGCCCGCCCCCGCGCCCGCCCGGCGCCGTCCGGCCGCGCCGTCTTGACCCGGCGTGGCCTTTGCCATAGGTTTTTACTATCCAATCCCAGGAAAAGGAGAGGCCATGAAAATACTGCTGCACGTCACGAGCCCGGACCCCGAAACGCGCTGGAACGCGCTGCGCTTCGCCAACCTGCTGCTGAACAAGGACGAGGACGTGACCATCTTCCTGGACGGCCCGGCGGTGGACTACTGCGCGGGGGACTGCGAGGCGCTGAGGCTGGCGGTGCAGGCCAAGACCTTCGCCCTGTCCGAGGGCGTGCTGCTGGCCTGAGGCAAGAGCATGGGCATCCACGGTGTGGATGCGGACGACTACCTGCGCAAATCGACCCAGATCGAACTCTACGAACTGCTCATGGCCGCGGACAAGGTGCTGTCCTACTAGCCTCAGGCCATGGTCTTGCGGCTGGAAGGCCGCAGGGCGGGCAGGATGCGGTAGATATCGGCCAGGATCTTCTCGCGGTGGGCCATGGCGGCGGCCTGGTTGGCCATGATCATGTCCAGCTGGCGGGTGTGCATGGTCAGGTAGCCCAGCAGCTTCAGGCGCTCGCCGATGAGCGGCCTGGGCATGCCTTCGTAGCGCGACGACAGGCTGTCGCCGCGCACCTCGGAATAGAACCCGAACTGCTCCAGGATGCCCGCGATGAACACCGCCCGGCGCCTGCGCCGGGCGTGGTCCGCCGCGCCGCCCGCAAAGCGGAAGTTGATGTAGTTCTGCGACGGGCTGTCGGTGACCAGGGCCTCCACGGTGGAGAAGTGGAACCCGAAGCGTGATTGCAGGTTGCAGTAGTTGCGGGTGATCATGAAATAGTTGCGGTTGGCGAACTTGCTGCGCAGCACGGGGTTGAGGGCCGGGTTGGTGGCCGCCTCGAGCACGATGGTCATGAAGCCCCGCGCGTCCACGCGCGGCGGCCCGGCCCAGGGCACGGCGCTGATGCCGTCCCACAGGGCGAGCATGGGCATGGAGCGGATGTCCTCCAGGTCCACGTAGGGCCCGTCGCCGTTGCCGTCGATGCCGTCCTCCAGGTCCATGACCCAGAACTGCACGGGCACGCCGTCGCGCAGCTGCTTGCCCGGGCAGTCGCCGTGCTCGCGCTCCTGGCTGCTCTCGAACATCTCGGCCACGGACTTCTCGTGGCAGAAGCGCGTGATGTCGTGCAGGGTCGAAACGTTGCAGGCCCGGAACTCCGGGGCGTCGGGGTCGGTCAGGTTCAGGGGCACGATGAGCCTGCTGACCTCCTGGAGCAGGGCGTGGACCGGGCTGCCTTCCATCAGGTTGCGGCGCGGGGCCGCATGGCGCAAGAGCGCCTCCACGCAGCCGGGATAGACGGCGCCCGCGTCGGCGTCCACCGTGGCCACCTGGCCGTCCTGCACCGCCGCCATGGCCCCGGCGGCGCCGGTGATCATCGGCACCCCGAACTCGCGGGCCACGTTGGCCAGATGCCCGGTGACGCTGCCCTGCTCGGTGACCACCGCCGAGGCCCAGTTGAGCAGCGAGGCCCATTTGGGCAGGGCGAAGCGCGCCACCAGCACCCCGCCCTGGGGGAAGCGCAGGGCGTCGGGGTCGCGCTCCACCACATGC
This sequence comes from Desulfocurvus vexinensis DSM 17965, assembly GCF_000519125.1. Classification (NCBI taxonomy): domain Bacteria; kingdom Pseudomonadati; phylum Thermodesulfobacteriota; class Desulfovibrionia; order Desulfovibrionales; family Desulfovibrionaceae; genus Desulfocurvus; species Desulfocurvus vexinensis. Next base: position 487,542 of record NZ_JAEX01000001.1, on the reverse strand, counting down.
ACCGGCCCGCAGCCCACCCCGGGCGCCGCCGTGACCGCGCCCCGCACCAGCGGCGTGCCGTGGTCCGACGGGTCGCGCCGGGGCGCCGGGGCGCCGCCCTCGCGCGGCGGCACGGCCACCGACAGCGGGCGGCACTGCAACAGCGAGAAGCCCCCGCCCCGCTCCAGGGCCCATTCGATGTCCTGGGGCGAGCCGTAGTGCGCCTCCAGCAGCACGGCCAGGCGCGCCAGCTCCACGGCCTGGGCGTCGGTGAGCGAGGGCCGCGCAACCAGCTCGTACTCCTGCTCCAGGGCCACCACCCCGGCCTCGGGGCGGCAGACGTAGACGGTGCGCTTGTCCGCCACGCGCCGCTCGCGCACGCGCATGGCGCCGTCCGGCCCCTGGCGCTCGACCACGAAGCGGTCGGGCGTACCCACGCCGTCCACCACCAGCTTGGGCAGGCCCCAGGCCGAATTGATGACCACCGCGTCGTCGCGCACGTTGAGGGGGCTGCGCGAGTAGATGACGCCCCCGGCCACGGGGTCGAGCATGACCATGGCGCCGACGCACATGGCCGCGTCGGAGTCGCGGATGCCGCGGTTGAGGCGGTAGGTCAGGGCCGGCAGGCTGTACATGCTGGCCACGACCTCCTTGTAGGAGCGCACGAGCTGGTGCCCGCCGACGTTGAGGATGGAGCGGAACTGCCCGGCGAAGGAGGCTCCGGCGGCGTCCTCGCCCAGGGCGCTGGAGCGTAGCGACACGCGCACCCCCGGGCGGGTGGCCTGCTCCAGGCGCTGGTACTGCCCGATGAGCGCCTCCACGAGGGCGTCGGGCAGCGGGTGGTCCACGATCAGGCGCTGGATGGCCTCGGAGAGTTCGAAACGCTCGCTCATCTCCTCCACGCGGGTCAGCAGCAGCAGCTTGCCGATCTCGTCGCGCAGGCCCTGGTGGGCCATGAAGGCCTCGAAGCCCCGCGCCGTGACCACGAACCCCGGGGCCACGGGCAGGCCGATGCGGTTCTTGATCTCGCCGACGTTGGCCATTTTGCTGCCCACCCAGTCGGCCATGGACTTGTCCACCTCGTCCAGGGGCACCACCAGGGGCGCGTCGCCCGCGCGCTGCCCCGATTCCAGCAGGGCGCTGATGCCGCGGCGGATGTCGTCGAAGCGCTCGGCCAGCACGCTGTAGCGGCCCGGGGCGATGCCCTCCAGGTGGCGGATGATCTCCTCCACGTTGACCACCACCGTGGTGCATTTGGCGCGGATGAAGGACATGCCGAACACCCGCCGGCCCCGGCGGGCGTCCTCCATGTCGGTCATGGCCTCCAGGGCCTTGGCGTTGGCCCCCAGCAGGCGCTTGAAATGCTGGAACTGCATGGAGCACGTCTGGCGCGCGCGCTCCTTCTCCCGCTCGGTCTGTTCGCGGTTGGCGCCGCTCAGGGCCAGGTGCCTGTCCAGCCATTCCGTCAGCCAACCCATGTCGCTCCCTCGCCCGGCGGGCCAAAGACCAGGGCCGCCGCCCCGGGAATGGGGCGGCGGCCCGTCAATGCGGGCCAGGGCATCATGCCCCACCGGCCCGCCGGGGTCAAAGCCCCTAGGCCTCCTTCTTGTGGCCCTTGCTCATGACCAGCCCCAACCCCTCGAAGAAGTAGAAGATGGTCATGCCCCACCACAGGGTGTAGATCACGTAGAACACCAGCGAGAAGGTCAGGATGCCCGCGCGCGAGCCCGCGCTCTCGGGGGTGATGCCGTAGTAGTTGTAGCCGACCTCGACGCCCTTGGCGATGACCGAGTGCACGGCCTTGGCCAGGGCCACGTTGTCCTTGCCACCGGCCAGCTTCAGCTCGGCGTCCACGGCGGTAAGCGCCTTCCACCAGATGAACAGCGCCTCCTTCTCGTCCATGCCGTGGCGCGCGGCCACCTCCTGGCCCCGGTTCTCGAACAGGGCCTCGGCGTCGGCCAGGGCCGCGCCAAGGATGGCCCCCAGGTCGCCCGAGAGCGTCACCGTCTCGCCCTGGGCCTGGGCCTGGGCCACGGTGCCCAGCACCTGGGCGGCCTTGGCCGCCACGTCGGCGCCGACCACGGCCACGTCCTCGTGGCCCTCGGCCTTGCCGTCCACGAAGGTCAGGGTCAGGGCCAGGGGCGTGCCCTGGTGCTTGGCCGCCGTGGCCTTCAGGCCCGGGATGTAGTTGCTCGACCCCTTGGAGATGGAGTTGAACAGCCGGTCGGAGGCCTTGAGGGCGTTCTCGCCGTTGAACAGGGGGCTGAACATGGCCAGCAACAGGCCGAAGAAGACCACGGCCATGAACAGCGACAGCATGAGCTTTTTCTTGTTGGGAGCGGCCATGGCTACGCTTCCTCCTTCAGCTGCTTGAAGCTGGTCAGGAACTTGCCGATGACCCACACCGCGAAGATGCCGATGACGATGAAGAACAGGATGTTCCCCACCACGTCGAACATGTGGTACAGGCCCGGGTTGTGCGGCAGCTGCTTCATCTCGGCCAGCTTGCCCGGCAGGGCGAAGAGGCGGTTGACGAAGCCCGCCATGATGGACAGGGCGTAGAAGCCACGGATGTAGATGCCGGGCACCACCTTGGTGGCCATGGCGCCGATCTGGATGCCCAGCAGCGAGCCGATGAGCATGCCCATGGCCAGGGTGTAGAAGATGAACCCGTACACCGCATACTGGGCGATGGACGCGTACCCGGCGGTGAAGATGATCTGCAGGATGTCCGTGCCCACGGTGGTGAACGAGGACACGCCCAGGATGTACACGAACATGGGGAAGGTCAGGAAGCCGCCGCCCACGCCCATGATGGCCGCCGCGAAGCCGACGATGGAGCCGCACACGGCCACGAACAGCGCGCTGATCTTCTTGCCGCCGGGGGTCAGGTCCTCGTCAAAGGTGATCATCGGCGGGATGTTCTTGGACTGCAGGCGCTCGGGCAGGGATTTGCCGCCGCCAGCGGAGCCCGCCGCCGGGCCGCCGTGGGCGTCGCCGCCCCCGGCCTTGCGCATGCGCAGGAAGTCCGTCATGGCATAGATGCCCAAAAAGCCCAGCAGGAACACGTAGATCACGCTGATGAACGTGTCGGAGAGCACCGGGTTGGTCTCGTACAGGGCGCGGTTGATGACGCCGCCGCCGGTGACGCCCACGCCCGCACCCACCAGGAAGGCCACGGCCAGCGCCACGGAGACGTTGCCCAGCTTCTTGTGGATGGCCGTGCCCATGATGGCCTTGGCGAAGATGTGGAACAGGTCCGTGCCCACGGCCAGGATGCCCTTGACGCCCGCGCTCATGAGCGCCGGGGTGATGATGAACCCGCCGCCCGCGCCGATGCAGCCGGTGATGAGCCCGGCGCACATGCCGATGACGATGGAGACCCCGAAGATGGCCGGGGTGTAGTAGGCCGGGCTGTAGGCCTTGTGCCCGCCCAGGATGCCGGGCAGCTCCGGCGCGGCGATGGCCAGGCCGCCCAGGATGACGGGCACTACCATGGCCGCCAGGATCCACATCTTGCGCCTGCTCCCCAGGATGTTCCTCGAGGTCTCCAGGTCCCACTTGGCGTAGGCCATGGAGCTTTCGAGCATGGTCTGGTAGAGTCTTCTGCCGAGTTTCATTCCCTTTGTTCCTCCGGTGTTGGATGCTTTGGATTTTCGCTGTGCCCGCGTGCGTCCTGTTCCGGCGGGGCGGGGCCCGCCCGGGTGTCCTGCCCGGCCACGGGGGTCCGGGGCTCCCTCCTGCCGGGTTGCGAGGCCACGGCCGCGCCGATGGCCTCCATGATTTCCTCCAGCCCGCAGGGCTTGGCCAGGCACTGGCAGACCCCGCCCCCCGACCCGGGCATGGCCCGGGGCGTCAGCAGGACCAGGGGCATCTCCGGAGCCACGGCCCGCAGGGCCGTGAACGGCTCCAGCCCATCGGCCACGGGCAGGGCCAGGTCGAGCACCGCGCAGTGGAACTCGTCGCGGCGCAGGGCGCGCAGGGCCTCGGCCACGGTGACGGCGCCCACGGCCCCGATCCCGCGCCGGGCCATGCGCCGGGCCAGCACGTCCAGATGCGCAGGTTCGCCGAGCACGAGCAGCACCCGCAGCCCCGGCCCGCTCACGCCTGGCCCTCCCCGACGGGCAGGCGCACCAGGAAGGTGGTGCCCTGGTTCAGCTGGCTTTCCACCTCGATGTCGCCGCCCATCTTCTTGACGATGCCGTAGACGATGGACAGCCCGAGCCCGGTGCCCTTGCCCACGGGCTTGGTGGTGAAAAACGGCTCGAAAATGCGCCCCAGGTTGGCCTTGGGGATGCCCTCGCCCTGGTCGGCGACGCCCAGCAGCACCCAGGAGCCCTCGCGGCGGGTGGACACCCGCACCAGCCCGCCGCGCGAGCCCGTGGCGTCCACGGCGTTGTTGATGAGGTTCAAGAGCACCTGCTGCATCTCCGAGGGCGAGGCCAGCACCGGGGGCAGGTCGGGCGCCAGGTCCAGGGCCAGGTCCACCCCGCTGTAGCGGGCGCGCTTTTCCGACAGGCCCACCACCTCAGAGACCACGGCGTTCACGTCCAGGGGCCGGGCCACGGGGTCGATCTTGCGCGCGAAGGAGAGCAGCTTGTGGGTGATCTCGCGGCAGCGCCGCCCCTGGGTGCGGATCTGGGTCAGGGATTTCTCGATGTCGGCGCGGTCGGCCTCGGGCAGCTCTAGGTCGGCGCACACATCGCCCACCCAGCCCGCCTCCTCGAGCATGATGGCCACGGGGTTGTTGATCTCGTGGGCGATGCCCGCCGCCAGTTCGCCCACCGAGGCCATCTTGCCCGTCTCGATGACCTGCTCGTTCATCACGGCCTTCTCGGTGTCGGCGGCCTCGATGGAGCGCACCACGCGCGCCGACAGCCACAGGCCCATGATCACGATGGCCGCCGCGCCCAGGCCGAGGATGATCAGGACGTGGCGCCGCGCCGTGTGCAGGCTGGCGTAGGCGTCGGCCCGGGCCTGCTGGTAGACCAGCAGCCAGCGCCCCTGCTTGAGGGGCGTCATGACGTAGATGGTGTCCGTGCCCTGGGGGTCGGGGCGCTCGAGCACCTCGACGGCCCCGGGGCCCGCGTCGCGCATGAAGGCCGGGCCGAAGCCCCGGCCCTGGGCCGGGCGCGCGGCGAACTTGTCCAGCTCCCCGGCCAGCCAGTCGGTGTCGGGCAGGGCCGCCCCGCGCGGCGAAGGGGTCTGGAAGCGGCCCTGGCCGTTGACGATATACGCCGTACCCGTGCGCCCGATGCGGATGCTCTCCACCAGGGAGTTGAAGGCCACGAAGTCCACCGTGGCGCGCAGGATCCAGTGCTCGTCGCCGCGCTTCTGGCGCACGGCGATGATGAAATGCGGCAGCCCGCGCAGGCCCAGGAACACGTCGCTGATGAAGACCTCGCTCTGCATGGCCTCGCGGAACCATTCGGCCTGGGAGTAGTCGGCCTGGCCGAGGCGGAAGGGGCCCTCGTAGGCCTGCTGCACGCCCCGGGCGTCCACCACGCCCAGGTCCACGAACACGCCCTGCAATTCCTCCTGAAGCAGTTGCAGCTCGCGGCCCAGGCGCCCGGGGGCGCACAGCTCGTCGAAGCTGGCCGAGCGGGCCAGCATGCGCAGCTCGCCGCGCTTCTCGTCCAGGAAAAAGTCGATGAGCTGCTGGTGCTTCTGGACCACCTCGCGCAGCTGTTCGAGCACCTTGGCCTCGTAGGACTCGCGGAACTGGGAGCTGCTGATGGCGCCCACCAGCACCAGCGGCGTGAGCGAGACCAGGATCACGATGGCCGCGATGGCCCGGCGCAGGGTGCGGTAATATTTGGGGGAATGCAGGTCTTCCGGGCTCAGGCGCATGGCGGTCCTCACTGGGGATCGGGGCCGGGGGCCCGCTGCAACAGAGTCCATGCGGCGTCCAGCAGGGCGCCGGGGTCGCCGGTCTTTTCCACCACCGCCCCGGCCAGGGGCAGGGCCGGATGGTCCGCAGCCTCGGGCATGAGCGCGTGCAGCACCAGCGGGCGCAGCGCTTCGCCGCCTGGCCCGCGCAACCCCTCCTCCAGGAAGGGCAGCTCCAGGTCCACCACGAACATGTCGGGCCGGGGCTCGGCCCGGGCCGCGCGGCGCAGCTCGGCCCCGTCGGCGGCCTGGACCGCCAGCCAGCCCCGGGCGGCGAATTCGCGCGCCAGGAACTGACGGATGCGGGGGTTCTTCTCGGCCACCACCACCAGGGGGCGCCGGGGGCCGGGCTCGGGTACAGGCTGGGTCATGCCCGCGGCGAAGCAACGCCCATGCCAGGGGACCCTGGCAGCGGAAGTAAATTTATAGCCTTGGATTCAAAGGAGAAAAGAGCAGGGACACCCAGGCAGCCTGCGCCCGGAGGGCCCCGGCGGCGGCCCGGGTGTCAGGATTTTTTACACCCTGTAAACCCGCGAAACGAGGAGGGGAAAAACGGAAGGGCCGGGCTAGGCGCCCAGGCTGCGCACGAGCATCATCAGCCCCAGGGCGAAGATCAGCCCCGTGAACAGCGAGCGGTAGCCGCCCTCGCCCAGGCGCAGGTAGAGCCGCCGCCCGGCCAGCACCCCGGCGACCATGAACGGTGCGCAGACCAGGGTCATGCGCGCCACCTCGGGCGTGACCAGCCCGCGCCAGGCCTGGGCCAGGGCCACGAACAGCCCGGTGGTGAAGAAAAAGCCCACCAGGGTGGCCTTGACGCGATCCTTGTCCCACGGTTGCAGGGACACGTAGACCAGGATGGGCGGGCCCTGGGAGTTGAGCGCCCCGCCCAGGCACCCGGCCATGAACCCGGCCCCGGCCATCCACAGCGGCCCCACCGCGCGCGGCACGGGCCGCGCCAGCCACTGGTAGAGCGCGTAGCACACCAAAAGCGCGCCCAGGGCGCCCTGGAGCCAGGCCACGGGCAGGGCCGTGAGCAGCCACACGCCCACGGGGATGCCCGGCAGGGTGGCCACGGTCAGCGGCACGACGCTCTTCCAGTCGGCCCGGAAGCCGTGCTGCCACAGGATGATCAGGTTCAGCCCCTGGGCCAGCAGCACCAGCGAGACCACGGCCAGCCGGAAGTCGATGATCCAGGCCAGGATGGGCAGGGCGAAGAAGGCGAAGCCGAAGCCCACCGTGCCCTGGATGAAGGCGGCGACGAGCACCACGAGGGCGACGAGGGCGGTGGTGGACAGCATGAAACCTCGCTGGGACCGGGACGCGCGGGCCGCGACGTGCGGGGCGCGCACGGGCGGTCATAGCGCCGCCGGGGGCCGGAGTCCAGCGCCGGGGCGGCCCTTTGTGCGCCAGCGGCTGGACAGCGCGGCGGATTTGGTTCTACATCAAGGGCCCCGGGGCGCCGCCGCCGGGCGCGGCCACCCAGAAACCACCGGACCCGAGCATGCCAGACCACGCCAGCCCCCCCGCCGCCCGCAGGCGCCTGACCGTCACCGGCGCCGTGCAGGGCGTGGGCTTCCGGCCCTTTGTCTACCGCATCGCCCGCGAGCACGGGCTGACCGGCGGCGTGCGCAACGCCCCCGAGGGCGTGGTCATCGAGGTCCAGGGGCCGCCCGGGGCCGTGGCGGCCTTCGAGGCCGACCTGACGGGCAAGCTGCCGCCCCTGGCCAGCATCGTGTCCTGCGACCGCCAGGAGCTGGCGCCCGTGCCCGGCGAGGCGGAGTTCGCCATCCTGGCCAGCACGGCGGGCCAGGGCCACAGCGTGCTCATCAGCCCCGACACCGCCACCTGCGCCGACTGCCTGGCCGACATGGCCGACCCCGCCGGGCGGCGCCACGACTACCCCTTCACCAACTGCACCAACTGCGGCCCGCGCTACACCATCACCCGCAGCGTGCCCTACGACCGGGCCACCACGTCCATGGCCTGCTTCCCCCTGTGCCCGGACTGCGCCCGCGAATACGCCGACCCCGGCGACCGGCGCTTCCACGCCCAGCCCAACGCCTGCCCCGTGTGCGGCCCGCGCCTGTGGCTGGCCGACGCCCAGGGCGCGGAGCTGGCGCGCGGGGGCGAGGCCATCGCCGCCGCCGCCCGGGCCGTGGCCGGGGGCGCCCTGCTGGCCATGAAAGGCCTGGGCGGGTTCCACCTGGTCTGCGACGCGGCCAGCGCCCGGGCCGTGGCCCTGCTGCGCGAGCGCAAGCACCGCTACGGCAAGCCCCTGGCGGTGATGGTGCCCGACGAGGCCGGGGCCCTGGCCCTGGCCCGGCTGGACGCCGCCGCCCTGGCCCAGCTGACGGGCCCGGCCCGGCCCATCGTCCTGGCCCCGGCGCGCCTGCCCTCGCCCCTGGGCCCGGCCCTGGCCCTGCTGGCGCCGGACACCACCGAGCTGGGCCTGATGCTGCCCTACACGCCGCTGCACCACGTGCTTTTCAAGCGCTACGCCCAGGCCCGGGCCCAGGCGCCCGCCCCGCAGGGCGATGCGGACCCCGGGGCGCCGCCCTGCCCGCCCGCACTGGTCATGACCTCGGGCAACCTGAGCAGCGAGCCCATCTGCACCGGCAACCGCGAGGCCCTGGCCCGGCTGGCCGGGGTGGCCGACCTGCTGCTGCTGCACGACCGCGACATCCTCATCCGCTGCGACGACTCGGTGCTGCGCGTGGTGGACGACGGCGGGCCGGACGGTCCCGCGCCGCAGTTCCTGCGCCGGGCGCGCGGGTTCACGCCCGCCCCGGTGTTCCTCTCGCGCCCGGGGCCCACGGTGCTGGGCGCCGGGCCCGAGCTCAAGGCCACCCTGTGCCTGACCAAGGGCGACCAGGCCTTCGTCAGCCAGCACATCGGGACCATGGAGAACCTGGAGACCAGCGCCTTCTACGCGGAAATGGCCGCGCACCTGGAGGACATCCTGCGCGTGCGCCCCGTGGCCGTGGCCCACGACCTGCACCCCGATTTCATGACCACGGCCCTGGCCCGCGACATCGCCGCCGCGCACGGCCTGCCGCTGTTCCCCGTGCAGCACCACCTGGCGCACATCCACGCCGTCATGGCCGAAAACCGCTTCGACGGCGCCGTCATCGGCCTGGCCCTGGACGGCACGGGCCTAGGCGAGGACGGCACCCTGTGGGGCGGCGAATGCCTGCTGGTGGACAACCAAGAGCCCTGCCACGAGCGCCTGGGGCACTTCAGCCCCGTGCGCCTGCCCGGGGGCGAGGCCGCCATCCGCGAGCCCTGGCGTGTGGCCCAGGCCTGCCTGCACGCCCTGGGCGTCACCGAGCCCATGGGCCGCCCCTGGCCCTGGCTGGCGGCCCACGGCCCGGCCTCGGCCCTGGTGGGCCAGATGCTGGAGCGCGGGCTGAACTGCCCGGCCACCACCAGTTGCGGGCGGCTCTTCGACGCCGTGAGCGCCATGCTCGGGGTGAAGCTCACCGCGGGCTACGAGGCCGAGGCGGCCATCGCCCTGGAGGGCGTCCAGCGCGACCTGGGCGACGACCCGGGCTACGACGTGCCCCTGCGCGGCGCCGCCCAGCCCGCCCGGCTGGACACCCTGGCCCTGTTCGCCCAGGTGCTGGCCGACTGGGAGGCCGGGGTGCCCGCCGGGGTGGTCAGCCGCCGCTTCCACCTCGGGCTGGTGCGCGGCCTGGCCGACATGGCCGCCGCCCTGGCCGCCGCCACGGGCCTGACCCACGTGGCCCTGTCGGGCGGGTCGATGCTCAACCGCACCCTGGCCACCCTGCTGCCCCGGGCGCTGCGCGCGCGCGGGCTCCGGCCCCTGGTCCACCGCGCCCTGCCGCCCGGCGACGGCTGCATCAGCCTGGGCCAGGCGGCCCTGGCCCTGCGCCTGCTGGAGCGAAGTTGAGCAGCGCCGCACTGCGGAATTGTCAGCACCGTCCAGGATGTGATACAGATCATCCGAAGCCCCTCCAACCGCAACCAGACCCGGACAACCCATGCGCCGCGCCTCCGCCCTCCTGCCGCTGCTGCTCTTCGCGTCGCTCTTCGCCCCCGGCTCCGCCACGGCCCGCGCGCTGACCCTGGCCACCCTGGACTGGCCGCCCTACATCGGCCACGCCCTGCCCGGGCAAGGCTATGCGGCGGCCCTGGCCCGCGAGGCCCTGGGGCGCTCCGGCCACGAGGTGCGCTTCGTGTTCCTGCCCTGGCTGCGCGCCGTGCAGGGCACCCGCGCCGGGTACCACGACGGGTACATCCCGGCCTACGCGGACGAGGACCAGGGCAGGGATGTCCTGTGCGCGGGGCCCTTTCCCGGCGGCCCGCTGGCGCTCTTCGCCCGCGCCGGATCGACCCTGACCTACTCCGGCATCGAGGACCTGCGCGGCCTGCGCGTGGGCGTGGTGCTGGGCTACAAGAACACCCCGGTCATCGACAAGACGCCCTGGCTCGACCGGCAGCAGGCCGCCGACGACCTGACCAATTTGCGCAAGCTGCTGGCCGGGCGGGTGGACGTGGCCGTGGCCGACGTCTACGTGGCCGCCTATCTGGCCCCGGAGCTGGACGGCGGGTACGCGGCCCTGCGGCTGGTGGTCGTGCTGGAGGAAAAGGATCTGGCCGTCTGCTTCTCCACCGCCCTGCCGGACCACGAAGCCCTGGTGCGCGACTTCGACCGGGGCCTGGACGCCATGCGCGCCGACGGCACCCTGGAGCGCCTGCAATGCGCCCACGGCTGCGCCGTACAGGGAGGCCCCGGCCTGCGGCCCTGACCCGCCGCCCGGCCCCCGCCGGGCGCCCTTGCAATCCGGGAAGCCAGTGCCTATACTGGCGGGCTCCACCAAGAACCACGACCCTGGATTGCCACCATGCCCTACAAAGGCCCGCACATATCCATCCCCGCCGACCCGCTGGTCCAGCGCGTCCTGGGCCTGACGCCCGGGGAGTTCAAGGCCTGGCCCGAGCACGTCCGCGAGGCGGCCCTGGAGCTGACCGCCGAGCTGTTCCTCATCCGCTACAACCCCTTCATCGACCCCGAGCTGGTCTGGAAGAACGTCCAGACCTCCTTCGCCCAGACCAAGCTGGCCATGGCCGAGGAATATTCCTCCGCCCTGGCCACGGGCATGTTCCGCTTCTGGAACCGCTTCCGCGAGGACCAGAAGTTCCGCGAAGAGCTGGTGCGCCGCCTGGGGCAGCTGCTGCCGCGCGAGTGCGTGGACGCCCGGCCCAATTCGCGCGTGGAATGCGCCACCGACGCCACCGACCTGCGCATGGAGCTGCCGCTGCTGGTGCTCAAGCCGCGCACCACCGGCCATATCCAGGACATCGTGCGCCTGGCGGGCGAGATGGGCTTTTCCATCGTGCCGCGCGGCGGCGGCTCGGGGCTCACGGGCGGGGCCATCCCCGCCGACGCGCGCACCGTGGTCCTGTCCCTGTCCGGCCTGGGCGAGATCGTCTCCGTGGACCCCGCACAGCGCACCCTGTGCGTGCAAAGCGGCGTCATCACCATGGACGCCATCGCCGCCGCAGCCGCCCAGGGCCTGCTCTTCACCGTGGACCCGGCCTCCAAGACCGCCTCGAGCATCGGCGGCAACATCTCCGAGAACTCCGGCGGCCCCTTCGCCTTCGAGTACGGCACGACCATCGACAACATCCTGTCCTACCGCATGGTCACCCCCGACGGTGCCCTCGTCGAGGTCCGCCGCAAGGACCATCCGCGCCACAAGATCCTGGAAACCGACGTGGCCGTGTTCGAGGTCTTCGACGAGGCCGGGGCCCTGGTGGACACCGTGACCCTGCGCGGCGACCAGCTGCGCGGCAAGGGCCTGGGCAAGGACGTGACCAACAAGTACCTGGGCGGGCTGCCCGGCGTGCAGAAGGAGGGCGTGGACGGCATCATCACCGAGGGCTGCTTCACCTGCTATCCGCAGCTGGCCCACTCGCGCGTGCTGTGCCTGGAATTCTTTGGCCGCACCATGCATCCGGCCATGCTGGTCATCCGCGACGTGGTCGCCCTGCGCGACGCCATCCGCCGCCAGGGCGACCTGGTGAAGATCTCGGCCCTGGAGGAGTTCGGCCCCAAGTACGTGCGGGCCATCGACTACCAGAAGAAATCCCTGCGCTACGAGGGCGAGCCCATCTCCGTGCTCATCATGCAGCTGGACTCCGACGACGAGGCCGCCCTGGACCAGGCCGTGCAGGCCGTGGTGGACATCGCCGAGCCCTACGACACCGTGGACGCCTTCGTGGCCCGCGACCCCATGGAGGCCGAGGTCTTCTGGGAGGACCGCCACAAGCTCTCGGCCATCTCCAAGCGCACCTCGGGCTTCAAGATCAACGAGGACATCGTCATCCCCCTGGGGGTCATCCCCGAGTTCTCCGACTTCCTGGAGACCCTGAACCTGGTGTTCATGGCCAAGGCCTACCGCGCGGCGCTCCAGGATGCCGGGCGCCTGCCGGGGTTCGGCGTGTCCGACAAGTTCGTGAACATGGAGTTCACCTACGCCTCGCGGATCATCAACGGCGAGATCGGCGCGGACGAGATCAGCGACTCGGAGCTGGAAATCCAGACCCACTACTTCTTCCGCGACCTCAAGAGCCGCTACCCCGACCTGGAAGCCGAGCTGGACGCCGTCTACACCCGCATGCAGGCCACGCGCATCGTCATCGCCAACCACATGCACGCCGGCGACGGCAACTGCCACGTCAACATCCCGGTCAACTCCAACGATGCGCAGATGATGGCCCTGGCCGAGGAGGCCGTGGAGCGCGTGGTCGAGAAGGTCCACGCCCTGGGCGGGGCCGTCTCCGGCGAGCACGGCATCGGCATCACCAAGATCGGCTTCCTGCACGAGGACAAGATCCGCGCCCTGGCCGAATACAAGCGCAAGGTGGACCCCAAGGACCTGCTCAACCCCGGCAAGCTGACCCGGCGCGAGCTGCCCGTCACGCCCTACACCTTCTCCTTCAACAAGCTCATCCAGGACCTGGGGCGCACCGGCCTGCCCGACAAGCAGCGGCTCATGAGCCTGCTGACCAACGTGCAGACCTGTACCCGCTGCGGCAAGTGCAAGTCCGTCTGCCCCATGTACTCGCCCTCGCGCGGGCTCATCCACCACCCGCGCAACAAGAACATCAGCCTGGGCGCCCTGGTGGAAGCCATCTACTACACCCAGGTGACCAAGGGCGAGCCGGACCAGACCCTGCTGGGCCAGCTGCGCGACCTGGTGGACCACTGCACGGCCTGCGGCAAATGCATGAGCGTGTGCCCGGTGAAGATCAACACCCCCGAGGTCACGCTGCACATGCGCACCTTCCTGGAAGAAAAGGGCGCGGGCGGGCATCCGCTCAAATCGCGCATCCTGCACTTCCTGGCCGAGGACCCGGCCCGGCGCGTGCCCCGGGCGGCCAAGGCCGCGGCCCTGGGCCAGACCCTGGGCAACCGCGCCGTGGGGCTCATCCCCGCGCCCTGGCGCAGGCGGGCCCAGAGCCCGCTGTTCCAGGGCAAGGGGCCGCACCTGGGCTTCCAGCACCTGGCCGACACCCTGCACCTGGGCCGGGCCTCGTTCTTCGCCCCCGAGGGCGCGGGCGACGATGCGCCCACGGTGTTCTACTTCCCCGGCTGCGGGGCCGGGCTGTTCACGCGCGACATCGGCCTGGCCGGGCTGTACCTGCTGCTGCGCTCCGGGGTGCGCGTGGTGCTGCCGCCCGAGCACATGTGCTGCGGCTATCCGCTCTTGGCCTCGGGCTGCGAGCAGGCCTTCAACGCCAACCGCTCGCGGACCATGGACCGCCTGGCCGACCTGCTGCGGCGCGCCGCCGAGGCGGGCCTGGCCCCGACCCATGTGCTGACCTCGTGCGGCACCTGCCGCGAGGGGCTCAAGGAATTCCACCTCGACACCTTCGCCACGCCCCTGGCCCACCGCGACGTGGTCCAGTACGCCATCGAGGCCGGGCGCCTGCCGGGCCCGGCGGCCCAGGGCGGCACCCTGCTCTACCACGCCGCGTGCCACCCCGAATGGTCGGGGGTCAAGGCCGCCCAGGCCGGGAAGAAATACGCCGCGGCCCTGGCCGGGCTGACCGGGGCCGAGGTCGTCCTCTCCCCGGGCTGCTGCGGCGAGTCGGGCATGGGCGCCATGACCACCCCGGCCATCTACAACCGCCTGCGGGCCCAGAAGCAGGCGGTGCTCGAAACCGGGCTGGCCGACTACCCCGCCGACGCGCCCATCCTGGTCGGCTGCCCCTCGTGCCGCATCGGCGTGGCCCGCTGCCTGATCAACATGGGCCAGCACCGCCCGGTGCTGCACACCCTGGAGCACCTGGCGGCCCTGGCGGGCGGCCCGCGCTGGCGCAAGGAGCTGCTGGCGGCCCTGGCGGCCCCCGGGGCGGGCTCCGGGGTGCGCACGGCCCGACTGGGCGGCAAGGGCTAGGGCAACGCGGTGCGCACCCTGGGCATCGACTTCGGCCTCAAGCGCGTGGGCCTGGCGCTCTCCGACCCGCGCGGCGCCCTGGCCTTTCCCTACCGGACCATCACGCGCACCACGCGCGACGCGCTCTTCGCCGAGCTGCTGGGCGTCATTGAGGCCGAGGGCGTCGAGGCCGTGGTGATCGGCCTGCCCCTGACCCTGGACGGCGGGGAGTCCACCACCACGCGCCAGGCGCGCAACTTCGCCGCCAGCCTGGCCCGGCGCACGCCGCTGCCCGTGGCTCTGATGGACGAACGCCTGTCCAGCGCGGCGGCGGACGACGACCTGGACGCCGCAGGCCTACGCGACCACGCCCGGCGCAAGGCCGCGCGCGACCAGCAGGCCGCCGTGCGCATCCTGCAAACCCATCTGGACCAGCGCGGCCCCGGGCCGGGCGCGCGGGGCGGGGCGTGAACCCGGCCGCGCGGCTGCGCAAAGCCCTGGCGGCGCGCCGGGGCCTGCGCCTGGCGCTCTACGCCCTGGCCCTGGGGCTGGCCGCCGTGCTGGCCGTGGGCGCCTGGGGCCTGTGGCGGGTGCAGACCTTCCTGGACAGCGCGCCCCAGACCCCGGGCCGCGAGGTGGTGGTGGACATCGCCCCGGGCAGCAGCCTGGCCCAGGTGGCAGCGCAGCTTGAGCGCGAGGGCGTGATCACCGACGCCCTGCTCTTCCGCCTGCTGGGGCGCATGGACGGCCAGGGCGCCCGCGTGCGCGCCGGGGAGTTCGCCCTGCACACGGGCTGGCCCCCGCGCCAGGTGCTGCGCGCCCTGACCGAGGGCCGCACGCTGCTGCACCGGCTGGTGCTGCCCGAGGGGCTGACCTGGTGGCAGGCCGGGCGCGTGGTCGAGCAGTCCGGCCTGGCCAGCTTCGAAAGCTTCCGGCGCGCGGTGCACGACCCCGCGCTGCTGGCGGCCCAGGGCATCCCCGGCCCCAGCGCCGAGGGGTTCCTCTACCCCGAGACCTACCTCGTGCCCCGGCCCCGGGACGGCGACGCCGCGCCCATCGTGGCGGCCATGCTCACGGCCTTCTGGGCCCAGGCCGGGGCCCGGCTGTGGCCGGACGGCCCGCCGCCCCCGGCCGAGGTGGCCCGGCTGGTGACCCTGGCGGCCATGGTGGAGAAGGAAACGGCCCTGCCCGAGGAGCGCGCGCGGGTGGCCGGGGTCTACGCCAACCGCATCCGCCTGAAGATGCTCATGCAGTGCGACCCTACGGTGATCTACGGCCTGGGGCCGGAGTTCAACGGCAACCTGACCCGGGCCGACCTCCAGGACGAGGCCAACCCCTACAACACCTACCGCCGCCCGGGCCTGCCCCCGGGGCCCATCTGCTCGCCGGGCCTGGACGCCCTGCTGGCGGCCCAAAGTCCCGAAAAGCACGCCCTGCTCTACTTCGTGGCCCGGCGCGACGGCAGCCACGCCTTCAGCCGCACCCTGGACGAGCACAACAGCGCCGTGCGCGAGCACCAGCTGCGGCGGCGCTAGCTGCCGCGTCCGCGCAACGCGGCGCTCCATTCCACCGCGCGGCACCCCGGCATCACCCGCCTTCCGCCCGCAAAACCGTTGGATTTATTTGAAGAACACGGCTCCAACCGCTCGAGGGGAAGCCTCTTTGCGCAGGCCATGCGCACAGGGGATGAAGGCGCGGCAACGCTGCGGGGCCGCCGCGCCTGCCCATCGACGCGGCGGCCCCGAAGAGTGCGCGGGGCGCGACCGGAGGCCTGAAGGCGGCCCGCCAGCCGCTTGGCGAAGCAGGCATCGCGCCCGCCCAGGCCCGCAGGCAGCCAGCTGCGGGAGACGGCCCGCCACCCGCCCCGGAGCCGGAGGCCCGGCCCGCGGTCCGCACCTCCCATGCCCCTTCAGGCCCCGGGGCAGGCGCGCGGCGCGCGCGCCCTCACTCCGCGCCCCCGCGCCCTTCCAGCAGCCGGGCGTACAGCCGGGCCAGGTACAGCGCATCCTCGCCGATGGTGCGCACCGGGGGCACGCTGGCGGCCAGCCCCGCAAGCAGCCCGGGCTCGCGGGCCACGCGCTCCAGCAGCCCGGCCAGGGCCGCCTCATCCCCGGGCGGGAACAGCAGCCCGCCCCGGCCCTCGGCCACGGCCTCCTCCAGGGCCGGGATGCGCGCGGCCAGCACCGGCACCCCGGCCAGGAAGGCCTCGCGCACCGTCAGCCCGAAGCTCTCGGCCCGCGAGGGCTGCACCACCACGTCCAGCCCGGCCAGGATGCGCGGCAGATCCGCCGGGCCGTAGGTGCCGTGCCAGACCACCCCCGGGGTGCCCAGCAGCGGCTCCAGCTCGCGGGCGAAATCGCGCCCGGCGCTGCCGCCGTGGATGTGGATCTCCGCCAGCCCCGGCGGCAGCAGGCGCGCGGCGCGCACCAGGATGTCCTGCCCCTTGACCCGACCCAGGCTGCCCAGGCAGCCCACGCGCAGAGGCGCCCCCGCCGGGCGCTCCACGCGCCGCAGCGGCGCGAAGCCGACCACGCCCAGGGGCGCGCAGGCGACCTTGTCGCGCGGCAGCCCGGCGCGCAGGAGGTTGCGCCGGGTGTAGCGCGAATTGGCCAGCAGGCGGTCGGCCCGGCCCAGGGCCCCGGCCAGGCTCCGGGCCCGCCCGGCCATGAGCCCGGCGAGTTCGTCCAGCGGGTAGACCCGGCCCACATGGGGCACGCGCTCCAGCAGGCAGCGGGCGCAGACATCCGGCCCCGGCGGGGCCTCGGCGCATAGCTCCCCGTCCCAGCGCACGTAGTGGCACTGGTTGCACGCGAACCACGCGTCGTGGACGGTCATGACCACGGGCAGCCCCGCGTCCTTGCAGGCCGGGATGACCGACCCGGAAAAGCCGATGAGCTGGTGGACGTGGACCACGTCCGTGCCGCGCCCGGCCAGATACGCGGCCAGGGCCGCACCCAGCTCCGGGTCCGCGTGCCGCGACTCGAAGGTCGGCTTGAGGGGCGCGGGAAAGGCCGTGAAGGCCACGCCCTGGACCATGGCCGTGCGCGGCGCGGCCTGCTGCCCGGGGCCCAGGGGCAGGGGGAGGACGCATTCCACGGCGAAGCCCAGCCCCCCCAGGGCCCGGGCCAGGGCCAGCACGTACAGCTCCACCCCCCCGGGGCGGACGGCGGGGCTTTCGTGCAGCACGCAGGCGATGCGCGGGGCGGTGGACATGGGCGCTCCTTGCTGGCGGCGGCGCGAAGGCCTCAGGCCGCCACGATGTAATGGACCCCGGGCCGGAAGCCGCGCGCCTCCAGGAAGGCCGCGATGTCCTCGCGGGCGCCCCGGCTGGCCACGTAGGACAGGGCGAAACAGCCCTGCGGCCCGGGCAGTTCGCTGCGGTGGACCACCGGCACCCCGGCCACGGCGTTGCCGATCTTGCGCGGGTCGATGTCCGCCCAGGCGGCGATGCGCACGCCGTGCTCCTCCAGCAGGACGGCGCGCCTGCGCGTGACGCGCCCGGCGCCCAGCACCACCACCTCGGGGTGGTGCGGGTTGTGCGCCGCCAGCCAGCGCGCCAGGTACCGGGCCTTGACGCGGTAGAAGGCGTCCAGGGCGTAGCGCGGGTCGGTGCGCGAGGCACGCCCCGGCGGGTCGTTCCAGACCAGCAGCGCCTGGGGCAGCTTGTCCATGCGCACCCCGGCGTCGAACCAGCGCAGCCACATTTCATAGTCTTCGGGGAAATCGCCCTGGCGCGCGCCGCCGTGGGCGGCCACCAGCTCGCGGCGGAACATCACCGAGGGGTTGGCCAGGGGCGCGTCCACGAAACGGGCCAGGCTCATGGCCTCGTGGGTCAGCAGGGCGTTGGTCCAGTCCACATGGGCGGCGTAGCCCGCGCAGGTGCGGCGGCAGCCGCCGAACTCCACGCGGCAGGCCACCACCCCCGTGGCGGGATGGGCCCGCAGGTGCGCGGCCTGCAACTCCAGGCGCCGGGGCAGGCAGCGGTCGTCGGCGTCCATGCGCGCCACCAAGGCCCCGCGCGCGGCGGCCACGGCGGCGTTGAAGGCGTGGGCCACGCCCCGGTGGGGCAGCAGGAGCGGGCGCATCCGGGGGTCGCGCGCGGCGTAGGCCGCCAGCACCTCGGCGGTGGCGTCGGTGGAGCCGTCGTCGGCGACCACGATCTCGAAACAGGGGTGGGTCTGGGCCAGGAGGCTGTCCAGGGCGGCGGGCAGGGTGCGCGCCGCGTTGAAGGCGGGCAGGGCGACGCTGACTTCGGGGCTGGGGCTGCTCATGGTCGGGGGGCTCGGCGGCCCGGCGCGCCGGGCGGGCGCAAGGCGCGAAAGGACCTGCGGCCCCGGTGGGGGCCGCAGGCGCCGCACAAATTGCGCGCGAACCCGGCGCGGCCTAGATGGTCGCCAGGTTCCTGCGGATCTCTTCCAGCAGGCCGGACAGCTTGTACTGGTCCACCCGGTCCGTGGAAGTGAAGGTCACGCGGGTCAGGTCGGCCTTGCGGTAGGCCACGTTGATCTCGATGGGGCTGCCCTCGGCGGTGGTGGTTTCGACCACGGCCACCAGGTTGTCCTTCTTCTCGTAGGTCACGGGCAGCTCCAGGGCCACCAGGGCGTCGAGCACCGCGGCGTGGACCGCCGTCACCGTGCCGGGCTCGTCGGAGAACATGGTGCCGGTGCAGACGAAGTAGGTCGCGCCCTGGGCGACGTTGCCGCCCTTGCCGCCGACGGCGCAGCCGGAAAGCAGGATGGCCGCCAGCGCGGCGCAAAGCAGAGTGGAAACGATGGTGCGCATTGTGCCCCCCCAGGGCGATGGTTGTTCTGCTACAGTGCGATTCTTCCGTTCACGAATTCAATGCAACCGATACCTGAAAAGTGGCGTCATTTCAAGATGTGCGGCGCAAAAAGTGCCGCCCCGGGGGCCGGATCGGCAAAAAGCCTGCTACGCCAGCTTTTCCCGGATGCGGCACACCGTGCAGACCCCCGCCGAGGTCGGGTAGCCGCAGCTCCGGCACGGGGCCAGGGCCGCCCCGCCGCGCGCCTCGGCGGCCTCGAAATGCGCCCGGGCGTTCTTCAGGAACGATTCGTAGAACTGCAACTTGGCTCCGGGGCTCTCGATCTCCAGGCGGTTCATCAGCTCCTTGCGGCGGGTGAAGCTCGCGCCCTTGCTGTAGGGGCACGGCGCCACATGGATGTCCAGCCCGTTCAGGAAGGCGTAGGCCGCCGTCTCGTACTCCGAAACCCGGTACAGCGGGCGGCACTTGGCCACGAAGCCCTCGCGCCCGGGCAGGCTGGGCCCCTGGTCCGAGAGGTAGGCCACGTCCCAGCGCAGGGTGTTGGCCAGCAGGCGGCCGACCTCGTCGTCGAGGTTGTGCCCGGTGCAGATGGCCGCAAAGCCGTTGTCCATGGCGAATTTGTTGAAGAAGTAGCGCTTGATCTTGCCGCACACGGCGCAGATGGGCCGCGTGACGCTGGCCTTGACCTGCGGGATGGGCAGGCCCTCGCGGGTCATGTCCAGCACCGTGAGCCGCGCGCCCAGGGCCGCGCAGAAGGCCTCGACCTTGGCCCGCGCGGGCGGGGACGACTCGGGGATGCCCAGGTCGATGTGCAGCCCGGTCACGTCGTAGCCCTGGAGCACCAGCTCGCGGAACAGGCTCAGGGAGTCCTTGCCGCCGGACAGGGCCACCAGCACCCGCTCCTGCGGGGAGAACATCCGGTGCTGGTGGATGGCGCGCTCCACCTGGCGGGAAAAGAAGACCCGGAAGCAGTCGGGGCAGAAGCCGCTGTGGTGGCTGGGCAGGGCCACCTGGGCCACGGCGCCGCAACGGGAGCATTTCATAGGGTCAGCCTCGGGAGACCACGGTGCGCACCGTGATGGCGTCGCCCGGGTGGATCTTGCGGTCGGGGGTCAGCAGCTCACCCGCGCGGATGACCAGGCAGTCGTTGACGCCAAGGCCCAGGCGGTTCAGCAGCTGGTGGGCCGTGTTCAGCCGGGGGTAGACCAGGGTCTGGCCCTCGCGCTCGAGGGCCACGGTCACCGGGGGAAGCTCGGGCATGGGTATATCCTATCGTTTCAGTGGGGGATGCTCCCCTAGCACCAGGGCCCTCGAAACCGCAAGGAAAATCCTCCGCAGGGTTGCTTTTTCCCGCGTTCCGTTCCACCATGACGGTGCAGATGGGCCAAGGATAACCCCTTGCGCCGCAGACCGCAATCGCCGCAGCGCGCAGGAGGGCGACGATGCACAAGATCCTCGTGGTCGACGACGAGAAGCACATCCGGATGCTCTACCAGGAGGAGTTGCAGGCCGAGGGCTACCAGGTGGCCACGTCCGACGGCTCCGAGGACATCCTCGCGGCCCTGGACCGCGAGCACCCCGACGTGGTCATCCTCGACATCAAGCTCGGCCCCAACCGCTCGGGGCTGGACCTGCTCCAGCAGATCAGAAGCCGCGAGCAGAAGCTGCCGGTGATCCTGTGCACGGCCTACGACAGCTTCCAGCACGACCTCAAATCCATCGCCGCCGACTACTACGTGGTCAAGGCCGTGGACCTGACCGAGCTCAAGTCCAAGGTGACCGCCGCCCTGGCCAGCGCCTAGCGGCCCGCCGCCCGCCCCGGCGCCCGGGGCGGGCGCGGAGCCCGAACGGGCCCCGGCCCCAAGCCAACCGCAACCCCGCCGCAGGCAAGGGCACGCCCCGCGCCCGGGCCCGCCCGGCCCCTGCGCCCCGGGCTTGCCCGCCGCGCGGGCATGTGATAACCCCGAGCCCCTATGTTCGAATTCGCCGAGAGCATCCAGCGCATCGCCATCATGGCCGTGCCCTTCCTGCTGGCCGTGACCTGCCACGAGGTGGCCCACGGGCTGGCGGCGTGGTGGTATGGCGACCCCACGGCCAAGCTGGCCGGGCGCCTGACCCTGAACCCCCTGCCCCACCTGGACCCCATGGGCACCCTGGTGTTCATCATCACGGCCATGACCGGGGGCTTCATCATCGGCTGGGCCAAGCCCGTGCCCGTGAACCCGCGCCACTTCCGCAACGTGCGCCAGGGGCTCATCGTGGTCTCGGCGGCGGGGGCGGCGGCCAACGTGCTGCTGGCCGTGGCCTTCCTGGCGGCGCTCTCCCTGCTACGCGCCAACATCCCGGCCCCGGGCAGCCTGCTTGCGCCCTACTTCGAGCCCATGTACCTCATCGCCCAGTTCGGCGTGATCATCAACGTCGTGCTGGCCGTGTTCAACCTGCTGCCCATCCCGCCGCTGGACGGCAGCAAGATCCTGGCCGAGCTGCTGCCGCACAACTGGGCCTGGCGCTACATGCAGCTCGAGCGCTACGGCATGATCATCATCGTCCTGCTGGTGGTCTCCGGCGCCCTGCGCTTCGTGTTCCAGCCCATCTGGGCCCTGCTCAACCACATCCTGCCCTGACCAGGGGAGCCCCATGTCCAGCCCCATGCCCAACGCAAGACAACGCATCGTCTCCGGCATGCGCCCCACCGGGCCGCTGCACCTCGGCCACCACTTCGGCGTGCTCGTCAACTGGGTCGCCCTGCAACAGGACTACGACTGCTTCTTCTTCGTGGCCGACTGGCACGCCATGACCAGCGAATACGCCGACCCCCGGCGCATCAAGCAGTTCGTGCCCGAGCTGGCCAAGGACTGGCTGGCCGCCGGGCTGGACCCCGAAAAATGCGTGATCTACCAGCAGTCGCAGATCAAGGAGATCGCCGAGCTGCACCTGATCCTGTCCATGATCACGCCCCTGGGCTGGCTGGAACGCTGCCCGACCTACAAGGACCAGAAGGAGCAGCTGGCCGCCAAGGACCTGAACACCTACGGCTTTCTGGGCTACCCGGTGCTCATGACCACGGACATCATCATGTTCCGCCCGGCCCATGTGCCCGTGGGCGAGGACCAGCTGCCGCACCTGGAGCTGTGCCGCGAGATCGCCCGGCGCTTCAACTACCTGAACTGCGGCGGCGAGACCGGCACGCCCTACTTCCCCGAGCCCATGGCCATGCTGACCCGCGAGTCCAAGCTCCCGGGGCTGGACGGGCGCAAGATGAGCAAGAGCTACGGCAACGCCATCGCCCTGGGTGAGGACATGGACTCCGTGCGCAAGAAGGTCATGGCCATGCTCACGGACACCAACCGCCTGCGCAAAGCCGACCCCGGCGACCCCGACGTCTGCAACCTGTTCCCCTACCACAAGATCATGACCGACGCCGACCGCCTGCCGGAAATCATGACCGGCTGCCGCGACGCCTCCTGGGGCTGCGTGGACTGCAAGCGCCTGCTGGTGCAGTCCATGGAGCGCTTCCTGGAGCCCATCCACGCCCGCCGCGCCGTCTACGACAAGGACCCCGCCCTGCTGTGGGATGTGCTGGCCGAGGGCAACCGCAAGGCCCGCGCCAAGGCCTGCGAGACCATGGCCGCCGTGCGCGAGCTCGTCGGCTTCGACTTCTAGCAGGCCGCCGGAACCCCTGCGCCCCGCGCCGTGCACAGTGGCAGGGCGCAGGGCGCAAAAAGGGCCGGGGCCGGTGCGCGCAAAACAACGCACCGGCCCCGGCCTTTTTTGGCGACGGCGGGGCGCCCCATGCACCGCCCCGCCGGGCGCCCGCTCAGGGCATGGCCGCCGTGCCCGGGCAGCCCAGGGCCGTTTCCAGGCGCGCCGGGGCGTCCGGCGCGGCCCAGGTGACGCGCACGGCCCCGCACCGCCCGGTGTCGTAAAGCGCGACCCCGGCCCTGGCCAGGGCCAGGCGCACCTGCGCGTCGGGCAGGCCCAGGTAGTTCAGGAACCCCGTGCCCGCCAGGGCCAGCCGGGCGCCCACCCGCGCGTACAGCTCGGGCGAGAGGCTGCTGGCGCTGCCGTGATGCGGCACGACCAGCACCCCGGCGCGCAGGTCGGCGCCCTCGGCCAGCAGCCGCTGGATGCCCGCCTGCTCCACGTCGCCGGGCAAAAGCGCCAGGGGCCGCCCGTGCCACACCAGCCGCAGCACCAGGGACTGGTTGTTGCTGCTCCCGCGGCTGCGCTGGTTGCCGGGGTGCAGCACTTCCAGGGCCAGCCCGGGGCCCAGGTCGAGCACATCCCCCGCGCCCACGGTGCGCACGGGAACCCCGCCCTCTTCCAGCGCCGCGCGCAGGGCCCGGCCCGACCCGCTGTCCGGCCAGCGCCCGCCATGGACGAACACGCCCACGGGCACCGCCCCGGCCACGGCCCCCAGCCCGCCGTAGTGGTCGTGGTCCGGGTGGCTGAGGATCATCATGTCCAGCCCCGGCCAGCGCCCGCGCGCCAGGGCAGGCAGGACCACGGCCCGGCCCGGGTCCAGCCCGCCGGGAAAGCCGCCGCCGCCATCCACCAGCACGCGCCCGCCCCCGGGCAGGTCCAGCAGCACGGCCTGGCTCTGGCCCACGTCGAGCACCGTCAGCCCCAGGGCCCGGCCCTGGCCCGTGGCCCCGGCCCACAGCCCGGGCCAGGCCAGCAGCAGCGCCCCGGCCAGGCAGACGCCCAGGGCCGCGCGCGCCCGCGCATGGACCAGGGCCGCCAGCCCGACCAGCAGCGCGTAGTAGCCCACCAGATGCGGCCACAGCGGGCGCGGAAGCGTCGCCACGGGCAGCCAGCCCCGGGCGTCCAGGGCCGAGAGGGCGGCCATGGCCCCTTCCAGCAGCGCGGCGTCCGCTCCCAGCAGCCAGCGCCCGGCCTCGCCCAGCCCCGGCGTCACGGCCAGGACCGCCCCCGCCAGCCCGGCGGGCACCGCCGCCAGCCCCAGCACCGGCAGCCACAGGACGTTGAGATGCAGCGCCAGTCCTGTTTCCGTGAAATTCCAGACCAGAAGCGGCAGCAGGGCCACGTTGGCCGCGAGGCTGACCAGCAGCACCCCGGCCAGGGCCCGCGCGCCCCGCGCGGCCCAGACCGCCGGGCCCGCGCCCCGGGCCGCCTCGCGCCCGGGCAGCAGCCGCCAGACCGGAGGCACCAGCACGGCGATGCCCGCCACGGCCACGGCGGAGAGCTGCAAGCGGATGTCGTGGACCACCAGCGGATCGGCGGCAACCAGCAGCGCCAGGGCCAGCAGCAGCCCGTCGAGCAGCACCCGGCCCCGGCCCAGCAGGAGCAGCGCGCCCCAGGCCGCGAACATCAGCCCCGCGCGCAGCAGGCTGGGCGTAGCCCCGCCCAGCCAGACGTAGAGGCCCACCAGCGGCGCCCCCAGCAGCACCCCCAGCCGGGGCCGGGCCATGCGCAGCAGCAGCCCCGGCCACAACCGGCCCAGGGCCCAGGCCAGCCCCAGCCCCAGGCCCGCCGCGAAGCCCAGGTGCATGCCCGACAGCGCCAGGCTGTGGGCCAGGGTCGAGCGGCGCACCGTGTCGTACGCCTCGGGGGCCACGAAAAACCGCTCGCCCAGCACCAGCGCGGCCAAGAGCGCCCGGCCCGGCCCGTCGGGCGCGGCGGCCTCCACGGCTTGGCGCAGGCTGGCGCGCAGCCGGGCCCCGGGCCCTGGCGGCTCGTCGCCCAGCCGGGGCTGCCCGCCCTCGCCCCGGGTGAAGCCGCGGTAGAACACGCCCTGGCGGCCCCAGTGGAACCGCGCGTCCCATTGGCCGGGGTTGGCGAAGCCGCGCACCGGGCGCACCCGCAGGCGCACCGCCACGCTCTGCCCGGGGTGCGGCCAGGCCAGGGGCTCCTGCCAGGTCCACAACACAAGCCCGGGCAGGGCGCCCTGTGCGCCGTCGTCCAGGGCGTAGCGCGCCCCGGCCAGGAACACGCGCAGCTGCCGCCCGGGCACGCTCTCCACCCGCGCCACCCGCCCCGTGACCTCGGCCACGCGCCGCTCGGCCATCCACGGCGCCACCTCGCCGGGCCCGGCGGGCATGGCCCAGGCCGCCAGCCCCCAGCCCAGGGCGAAGGCCGCGCCCAGCAGGGCGGCGCGCCGCCCCGGGCCCGCCCCGGCCAGGGCCCACAGCAGCACAAGGCCCGCCAGGGCGGGCCAGGGAAACCGCAGGGCCAACAGGCCCAGCAGCAGGGCGCACAGGGGGAACTGCCAGGGCAGCAGGCCGGGCACGGCCCGGGAGGGGAATTCGCCGCCGCCGCCGCGCACGGCCACTCCGGTCAGCGGGCGGGCCGGGGCCCCAGGCCCGCGCCGTCCAGGATGATGCGCGCCGCGCGGCCCGGGGCGCCGGGCTCGCCGACCATCCCGGCCAGCCGCGCCAGCCGCGCGCGGACCTCGGCCATGGCCGCCGGGTCCGTGAGCCAGCGCAGGGCCTCCACGGCGATGGCCGGGCCGTTGGCCTGGCCCTGGAGCAGCTCGGGCAGGGCCCGCTCGCCCAGGATGAGGTTGGGCAGGCTGATGTTCGGCACGCCCACGACGAGCCGCCCCAGGGCGTAGGACAGGGCCGAGACGCGGTAGGCCACCACCGCCGGGGTGCCGATGAGCGCGGCCTCCAGGGTCGCCGTGCCCGAGGCCGCCAGCAGCACCTGGGCCCGGCGCATGGCCGGGTAGCGCTCCTCGGGCGGCACGATCTCCACGGGCAGGTCCGCAGGCCACAGGGCGCGCAGCCGGGCTTCGTCCACCCCCGGGGCGCGCAGGATGGAAAACGCCGCCCCCGGGATGCGCACGGCGATGGTCCGCGCGGCGGCGCCGAACTCGGGCAGCAGGGTCTCGATCTCGCGGGTGCGGCTACCGGGCAGGATGCCCACCCGCCCCGGCTCCGGGGCCAGGGCGCGCAGCGCGTCCAGCGGAATCTGGTCCGTCAGGGGGTGGCCCACGTAGTCGGCGTCCAGCCCGCGCTCGGCCAGGAAGGCCTTCTCGAAGGGCAGGATGCACAGCACGCGCTGCACGTATTTCTTGAGGAAATTCACCCGCCCGGCGCGCCAGGCCCAGACCTGGGGGCAGATGTAGTAGAACACCGGGATGCCCAGGCGCCGGGCCATGCGCACCACGAAGAAATTGAAGTCCGGCGCGTCGATGCAGACCACCGCCGCCGGGCGCTCCTCGGCCATGCGGCGGCGCATGCGGCGCAGCAGCCCGGCGATGCGCGGCAGGTGCGCCAGCACCTCGGTCAGCCCCACCAGGGACAGCTCGGCGATGTCGAAAGCGGCCTGGACCCCGGCCCCGGCCATGGCCGGGCCGCCCATGCCGGTGAAGCGCAGGCCCGGGGCGAGGCCGGCCATGGCGCGCACCAGCAGCGCGCCGTGCAGGTCGCCCGACACCTCGCCCGCGCTGACCCACACCGGCCCCGCTCCCTGGCTCATGGTTCCCGTGGCTTGCATGGTCTTCCTCCCTGCGGGCCTGCGCCCAAACAAGGTTTTGGCAACCGGGGCGGAATCTGGTACGACGCCCGAGCGACCCTAAGCCAAACACGCCCCCGAGGCAACGCCAACGCCATCAGGCGGCCCGCCCCGGGCGCGAAAGGAAGGTTTCCCCGCATGCAAAAGACCATGAACGTCGGCGTCATCGGCCTGGGCTGGATGGGCCGGGTCCACCTGCGCAACTACACCGAGATGCCCGGCGTGCGCGTGG
This sequence comes from Desulfocurvus vexinensis DSM 17965, assembly GCF_000519125.1. Taxonomy (NCBI): domain Bacteria; kingdom Pseudomonadati; phylum Thermodesulfobacteriota; class Desulfovibrionia; order Desulfovibrionales; family Desulfovibrionaceae; genus Desulfocurvus; species Desulfocurvus vexinensis. The sequence goes on along the minus strand of NZ_JAEX01000001.1, from coordinate 460,778 downwards.
CCGGGGTCATGGACAGCGACCCCGCCGCCCTGGACGCCATGCACAAGCAGTTCGGCGTGCCGGTGTTCGACACCCTGGACGCCCTGCTGGCCCAGCCCCTGGACGCCGTGAGCGTGTGCGTGCCCACGGTACACCACCTGCCCGTGGGCCTGGCGGTCATCGCCCGGGGCATCCCGCTGCTCATCGAAAAACCCCTGGCCGCCAGCGCCGCCCAGGGCCGCCAACTCCTGGAGGCCGCCAGCGCCGCAGGCGTGCCGCTCATGGTCGGGCACATCGAGCGCTTCAACCCCGCCGTGCAGCGCGTGCGCGAGCTGGCCGCCGAGGACAAGGTCATCTCCATCACCATCGAGCGCGTGGGCCCCTACCCGCCGCGCATCCAGGACGTGGGCGTCATCCGCGACCTGGGCTCCCACGATATCGACCTCATCCGCCACATCTCCGGCTCGGAGTACAAGAAGGTCTTCGCCGTCACGGCCACGACCATCGGCAAGCACGAGGACACGGCGCTCATCACCGCCGAGATGGAAAACGGCGTGCTGGGGCAGATTTCCACCAACTGGATCACGCCCTACAAGTCGCGCTTCATCCGCGTGGCGACCACCACGCGCTACATCGAGGCCAACCTCATCACCCAGCAGGTCAAGGCCTACAGCCGCTTCCAGGACTACAACGACCACTACACCATCAAGGAATGGCCCGTGCTCTACCGCGAGCCCGTGCGCAGCGAGCTGACGGCCTTCCTGGGCGCCCTGCGCCAGGGCACGCCCATGCCCATCAGCGGGCAGGACGGGCTGGTGGTGCTGGAAACCATCGAGCGCCTGGGCGTGTGCTGAGCCCGCGCGGGCCCGGCCCACGCGAAGCGGCCCGCCCGGAGTGTTCCGGGCGGGCCGCCTGCTTTTGCGGGCTCCGGGGCCGCCCTACTCCCGCTCGCGGCGGATGACCGCGCCCACGGCGCCGAGCTTGTTCTCGATGCGCTCGTAGCCCCGGTCCAGGTGGTAGATGCGCTGCACGTGGGTCGTGCCCCGGGCGGCCAGCCCGGCCAGCACCAGCGAGGCCGAGGCCCGCAGGTCCGAGGCCATGACCGGCGCCCCGGTCAGCCCGGCCACGCCGCGCACCACGGCGGTGCGCCCGTCCAGGGAGATGCGCGCGCCCATGCGCCCCAGCTCGGGCACGTGCATGAAGCGGTTCTCGAAGATGGTCTCCTTGACCACGCCGGTGCCCTTGGCCAGGCACATCAGGGCCATGATCTGGGCCTGCATGTCCGTGGGGAAGCCCGGGAAGGGCAGCGTGGTCACGTTGACGCCCACCAGCTCCGTGCCCCGGCGGCAGAGCACGCCCCCGGCGGTCTCCTCGATCCACACGCCCATCTCGCGCAGCTTGGAGGCCACGGCCTCCAGCTCGCCCAGCGGGCAGTCCTCGAGCAGCAGCTCGCCGTCGGTGATGGCCGCGGCGCACAGGAACGTCCCGGCCTCGATGCGGTCGGGCATGATGCGGTACGCGCAGCCCGCCAGGCGCTCCACGCCCTCCACGCGGATGATGCTCGTGCCCTGGCCGCTGATCTTCGCGCCGCAGGCGGCGAGGAAATTGGCCAGGTCCACCACCTCGGGCTCGCGGGCGGCGTTGACCAGCAGCGTCTCGCCCTCGGCCAGGGCGGCGGCCATGAGCAGGTTCTCGGTGCCGCCCACGGTGGGAAAGTCGAAGGGGATGTGCGCGCCGCGCAGGCGGCCCTGGCAGGTGCCGCGAATGTAGCCGTCCTCCAGCTCGAACACGGCGCCCATGGCCTCCAGGGCCTTGAGGTGCAGGTCCACAGGCCGGGCGCCGATGGCGCAGCCGCCGGGCAGGGCCACCCGGGCCTCGCCCAGGCGCGCCAAAAGCGGCCCCAGGCAGAGCACCGAGGCGCGCATGGTCTTGACCAGATCGTAGGGCGCCTCGGGGGTCAGGCCCACGGTGTCCACGCGCACGGTGCCCTGGTCGAAGGCCGTGGTGCAGCCGAGGATTTCGAGCAGCTTCAGGGTCGTATGGATGTCGCGCAGGCGCGGCACGTTGGTGAAGGTCACCGGCCCGTCCACGGCCAGGGCCGCGAAGAGCAGGGGCAGCGCGGCGTTCTTGGAGCCGCTGATGCGCACCGTTCCCGCCAGGGGGCGGCCACCTTCGATGACAAGTTTTTCCATGGATGCGTTCCGTTGTTTTTGCGGGTTGAAAAGGCTTGACCGCCGCCCGAAGCTCGGGTAGACGTTTCTCCCTTCACGGTGGGAGTAGCTCAGTTGGTAGAGCACCTGGTTGTGGCCCAGGTGGCCGTGGGTTCAAGTCCCATCTCTCACCCCACAAGACCACAAGGCCCCGCTCCGGCGGGGCCTTTGTCTTGCGCCGCCGCCGCCAGCCCGGGGTATACCCTCATGCGCGGCAAAACGAAAGCGCCGCGTGGGCCAGGGGCCGGGGCCGCAACGGGAATGCCGACCGGCCGTCACCGCGCCGCCGCCGCGCCGCGCTATGCTCCCCCTGTCGCACCCAGCGGCCCGCCCCTCCGGGAGGGGCGGCCAAATCCCAAAAAGCACGCAGCAGCATGAAAACCCTCGGCATTCTCCTCGCATCCCTGGCCCTGGGCGGGCTGGCCCTGGGCCTGGGCATGGGCCTGGCCGGGCTGGACCTGGACCTTGCGGGCACCCCTGCGGCCCCGGCTGCGGCCTTCACCCTGCGCAGCCCCGATTCGCCTGCGGGCCGCCTGGACCTGACCCCGCAGGAACGCGACACCGTGAACAAGGCCCTGGCCTTGCAGGGCAGGCGCATCGCCAGCGTCCGGCTGCACGCCGAGCGCACCGCGCCCGACCCCGTGCGCGCCCGCCGCGCGGAGCCCTGGGCCGCCTTTTCCCTGGAGCTGACCATGGCCGACGGCGCGGCCCTGGCCTCGCGCGTGCGCCGGGTGCCCCGCCAGCGCCTGGGGGCGGCGGTGGCCGAGTGCGTGGCCGACTGCCTGCGGGCCTACGACGCCCAGCAGGCCCTGGGCCGCCAGGTGCGCAGCCTGACCAATATCTAGACGCGGGAATCGGGCTTGTGCAGCCCCGCAGCCGGGGGTCGAGGCACACTGCCGGAGTCCGCATCCAGGTCGGCGCACCCCTTCACGCCACTCCCCGACCCGGCGGCGCGCAAAAACACAGGCCGCCCCCCGAAGGGGGCGGCCCACACCCATTGCGGCCCGCGCCCACGCGCGACCGCACGATCAAATTACCGCGCCCGCAACCCCCGGGGCAATGGGGATTTCCCCTATTTTTCCTTGCGCCGCAGCACGCGCATGTCGCCCACGCGCACGGTCAGCCGCTCCTTGTCGAACTGTTCCAGCAGCGGAATCAGGTACTTGCGCGACAGGCCGCTCACGGTCTTGAAGTCCGCCGCGCCCATTTCGCCGCGCTCCTCCAGGAAGGCCACCACCCGCGCCCGCAGGGCGTCCAGGGCCGGGGCGTGGAAGTAGAGGTCCTCCTTGACCTTGACCAGCACCCCGGCCTCCTGGAGCAGGCGCAGCACCGGGGCGGCGTCCTTGGCGGCCACGCCCAGGGGGTCCAGCACGTCCTTCAGGTTGGGCGGGGTCTGGCCGCCCTGGCTGTAGGCGGCCTCCAGGGCCGCGCGCAGGCGCTGGGCGTCCGCCGCCAGCGACACGGCGTGGGTCGGCAGGCGCAGGGTCTCGGCCTCGGCCACCAGCTCGCCCCGGCGCACCAGCCGTTCGACCACGAAATGCACCAGCCGCTCGGGCAGCTCCCGGCCCCACGACGAGGCCAGCTCGCCGCGCAGGATGCCCTGCTTCATGGGCTCGGCGCGGTGGAAGGCCGCCACGCGCTCCAGGGCCCCGGCCATGAGCCCTTCCATGACCTCGCCCGACACGTGGACGCGCTCGTCCTTGTCCACCAGATAGGCCGCGCCCTGGCTGCACATCTGCTGCACGAGCTTTTCCAGGGCCCGGGCCTCCAGGGCGCACATGGTGCGCAGCGCGGCCAGGCTCACGCCCTGCGGCCCGGCCAGGGCCAGCTGCGCGGCCAGCACGGCCTGCTGGTCGTCGCCCGCCAGGGCCTGCAGGCGCGCCATGGCCTGCGGGTCGCCCCGGCGCAGCCTGCGCCCGCAGGGGCCGATGATCCGCCCCCCGGCGATGGTGCGCAGCGGCGAAAACGAGCGCAGCACCACCCGGTCGCCGTAGACCCCGGGCATGGGCTCGGGCAGCAGCAGACGGCACAGGGCGGTTTCGCCCGGGCGCAGGGCCTCGCGGTCCAGCAGCAGGACCTTGGCCAGCACCTCGCGCGTGCCGTGGTGCAGGTGGGTCTCCTTGCGGTGCTTGAGGTCGCGCCCGGCCGAGGCCAGGGCGGTCAGCTCCACGTCCCACAGGGTGTGGGGGAACAGGGTTCCGGGCCGGGCCAGCACCTGCCCGCGCGCCACGTCCTCCACCTCCAGCCCGGCGAGGTTCACCGCCGTGCGCCGCCCGGCCAGGGCCTCGGCCACGGGCTGCCCGTGGGACTGCAAGCCCCGCGCGCGGGTGCGCGTGCCCTGGGGGTAGAGCTGCACCTCCTCGCCCTCGGCAATGCGCCCCGAAACCAGCGTGCCCGTGACCACCGTGCCGTGGCCGCGCATGGTGAACACACGGTCCACCGGCAGGCGGAAAAGGTCCGCCGGGCGGCTGGCCGGGGCCTGGGCGGCCAGCTCGGCGATGGCCGCGCGCAGGGCGTCCAGCCCGGCGCCGGTGTGCGCGCTCACGGGCAGCATCGGCGCGTCGGCCAGGAACGTGCCGCCCAGGGCGCCGCGCACGTCCTCCACCACCATCTCCAGCCAGTCGGCGTCCACGGCGTCGGCCTTGGTCAGGGCCACCAGCCCGCGCCGGATGCCCAGCAGGGTGCAGATTTCCAGGTGTTCGCGGGTCTGGGGCATGACGCCCTCGTCGGCGGCGATGGCCAGCAGCACGAAGTCCACCCCCGAAGCCCCGGCGACCATGTTCTTCACGAACCGCTCGTGGCCGGGCACATCGATGACCCCCAGGCGCGCGCCGCCGGGCAGGTCCAGGAAGGCGAAGCCCAGCTCGATGGTGATGCCGCGCTTCTTCTCCTCCTTCAGGCGGTCGCAGTCGATGCCCGTCAGGGCCTTGATGAGCGTGGTCTTGCCGTGGTCGATGTGCCCGGCGGTGCCCATGATGAGCGGCATGTGCGTCCCCTTTGCGGATTGGTGGCCGTGGTGCGAACCCCCTGTGTATGGGAAAATCGCCCGCGCCTCAACCCGCGCCCGCCCCGGAGGCCGTCCCCCGCCCCCGGGGCGGGGGGCGGGTGCAGGCTTGGCCCGGGCGGCCCGCCGTGGTAGAGGGCACACAAAGGGAGGAATGCCCCATGAGCCGGATCACCTTCGAGGGCCAGGCCGTGTTCGTGGCCGACATGGCCGCCGCACGCGCCTTCTACGAACAGGCCCTGGACCAGCAGGTCCTCTTCGAGGTCGGGGACCAGTACGTCAGCTATGCCGGGGGCCTGGCGCTGTGGCAGCTCGCCAGCGCGCTTGAGGCCGTGCGCGGCGAGGCCCCGCCCAGCCCCGGCGCCCCCCTGGGCCGCGACAACTTCGAGCTGTATTTCGAGACCCACGACCTGCCCGCCGCCTGGGAGCGCCTGGCCCGGGCCGGGGCCCGCCCGCTGCACGAGATGCGCGAGATGCCCTGGGGCCAGCGCTGCCTGCGCGTGCAGGACCCCGACGGGCACATCGTGGAAGTGGCCGAGCCGCTGCCCCTGGTCATCCGCCGCTTCCTGGACCAGGGCCTGAGCCCCGAGCAGGTGGCCGAGCGGACCATGACCACCCTGGAGATGGTCCAGGCCGTGGCCGCCGGGGGCGCGCAGCCATAGCCACCGGGGGCCCGGGCCGGGGGCCGAAATAGTGCTTGCGCCCCCGGGCCGCTGCGTGTAAGAAAACCTGCTCCGCCGTCGGGACCCGCCGACCGGACCACCAGTGGGGATGTAGCTCAGCTGGGAGAGCGCTGCCTTCGCAAGGCAGAAGTCGAGAGTTCAAATCTCTTCATCTCCACCACGAATTCCAAAGGGGCTTGCGGCGCGACCCGCAGGCCCCTTTTCCCGTCCCGCGCCACGCCGGGGCGCGGCCACTCGGAGCGGCAATGCACATCGAAGTTCTTCTTGGCGGATGGGACCAGTACGAGCTGCTGGATTCGGGCGACCGGCGCAAGCTGGAGCGCTTCGGCGATGTGGTCGTGGTGCGCGGGGAGCCGCGCGCGTGGTGGGCCCCGGCCCTGCCCCAGGCCGACTGGGACCGCGCCGTGGCCGTGCACGACGAAAAGCGCTGGACCATGCGCCCCGGGGCCCCGCGCGAGTGGACCCTGCCCCTGGGTGACCTGCGCCTGCTGGCCCGCTTCACCGAAACCTCCAAGCACCTGGGCGTGTTCCCCGAGCAGTGGCCGCACTGGATGAGCCTGGCGGCCCACGGCGCACCCCGGGCCGGGCGCAGGCCCCGGCTTTTGAACCTCTTCGGCTACACCGGCGTGGCCAGCCTGGCCGCGGCCCGGGCCGGGTTCGAGGTCACGCACATCGACGCCTCCAAGACCGCCCTGGCCTGGGCCCGGCGCAACCAGGAGCTCTCCGGCCTTGGCGACACCAACGTCCGCTTCCTGCTGGACGACGCGGCCAAGTTCACCACCCGCGAGGAGCGGCGCGGCAACGCCTACGAGGCCATCCTGCTGGACCCCCCGGCCTTCGGGCGCGGCCCGGCCAAGGAGCTGTGGAAGGTCGAGGCCCAGGTGGCGGACCTTTTGGCCACCTGCGGGCGGCTGCTCTCCGACGACGCGCGGCTGGTCATCCTGACCATGTACAACACCGACGCCTCGGCGCTCATGCTGCGCAACCTGATGCTCGGGGCCATGCCCGGCGCGGGCGGCACCCTGGCCGTGGGCGAGCTGGCCCTGGCGCACAGCGCCAGCCCCCGGCTGCTGCCGCGCTCGCTGTGGGCCCGCTGGACGCCCTGAGGCCCGGCCCGGGCACGAAAAAATGCGCAGCGCGGCAGGCGCAGCGCCGGGCCGGAGCCCGCGCGAGGGCAACGCTTCCGACCCGCGCCCGGCGCAGGAAATCGCCGTGCCGCCACGGCGCCCCTTGTCAGCCCGGCACGTTCGTGGCATAAGGCCCGCAACGGACGGGACAGCCCCCCGGGGCGCCTCCGCCCATCCCCTCCCAAGGAGCGGCAATGAGACGACAGACCAGCTACCTGCTGCGCCACCTGCGCCGGGCCCGCCGGGGCCTTGCAGCACGCGGCGCCCGGCAGGCCGGACCGGCGGGAAGTAGACCCTGGTCCGACCACGCCCTCGGGTAGGCGGCTGGCGTCTCTTTCCGTTTTTTCTTTCCCTCCGACGCTTTTCCGCCCCCGGCGTGGCCGGACGAACGGCGCGGCCCCCCGGCGGGGCCGCGATGCACGGCTGCGGCCTTTCGTGTTCCTGTAGCGGCCAACGCGGCCCACGAGGGCATCCATGGCGGATCAAGACTGCATCATCGAGCTGCGGGGCGTCTCCAAACGCTTCGACGACCTGCTGGCCCTGGACGGCATCGACCTGGGCATCAGAAACGGCGAGTTCCTGACCCTGCTCGGGCCCTCGGGCTGCGGCAAGACGACCATCCTGCGCATCCTGTCGGGCTTCGAGGCGCCCACCGAAGGCGACGTGTTCATCGCGGGACGGCGCGTCAACGACATGCCCCCCGAGCGCAGGCAGGTCAACACCGTGTTCCAGAACTACGCGCTGTTCCCGCACATGACAGTGGAGGCCAACGTGGGCTTCGGGCTGCGCATGCAGCGCACGGACCGCGCCGAGGCCGCCCGCCGCGTGGCCGACGTGCTGCGCACGGTGCACATGGACGGCTTCGCCAAGCGCCGCCCGGGGCGGCTGTCGGGCGGGCAGCAGCAGCGCGTGGCCATCGCCCGCGCCGTGGTCAACAACCCCCTGGTGCTGCTGCTCGACGAGCCCTTCAGCGCCCTGGACGCCAAGCTGCGCAAGGCCATGCAGCTCGAAATCAAGCACCTCCAGCGCCAGCTGGGCATCACCTTCGTCTTCGTGACCCACGACCAGCAGGAAGCCTTCGCCATGTCCGACCGCGTGGTGGTCATGAACGAAGGCCGCATCGAGCAGATCGGCTCGCCCCAGGAAATCTACGAAAACCCCGCCAACCTCACCGTGGCGCGCTTCGTGGGCGACATCAACATCCTGGACGCCACCATCGCCGAGAAGATCAACGGCGTGCGCTACCGGGCCGTGGTCGAGGGCTCGTCCATGCCCGTGGAGACGCGCCGCTCCTTCGCCCCGGGCGACGACGTGAAGGTGCTGCTGCGCCCCGAAGACCTGCGCGTGTGGCGCGCCGTGGACGAGCGGCCCGAGGGCCCCTTCCTCACCGGGCGCATCGAGGAGACCGTCTACAAGGGCGCCACGGTGGACATCATCGTGCGCCTGGAGGGCGAAGACGGCGGCAAGACCCTGCTGGCCCAGGAATACTTCAACGAGGACGACCAGGAGATCAGCTACGCCACGGGTGAGACCGTGGCCGTGACCTGGGTCAACGGCTGGGAAGTGGTGCTGCCCGATGCATGACGGCGCGCTGTTCCGGCGCTTCTGCATCCTGGGCGTGGCCGCGTGGCTGATCGTCTTCGCCCTGGCGCCCAACGCGGGGCTCTTGGTGGTCTCGTTCCTCACGCGCCACCCCGAGGACTTCGTCGCCCCCGGCCTGACCCTGGACGCCTACACCCGGCTCATGGACCCGACCTTCGCGGCCATCTTCTGGGAGTCGGTGCGCCTGGCGGCCCTGGCGACCCTGGTCTGCCTGCTGGCGGGCTACCCCTTCGCCTACGCCCTGGCCCGCGCCGGGCGCCGGGCCCGGCCCTGGCTGCTGCTCATGGTCGTCATCCCCTTCTGGACCAACTCGCTCATCCGCACCTACGCGGTGATCATCATCCTCAAATCGCGCGGGGTGCTCTCCAACCTGCTCGAAGCCCTGGGCCTGACCAGCGGGCCGGTGTCGCTGCTGTACACCGACACCGCCATGTTCATCGGCTTCACCTACACCCTGTTGCCGTTCATGATCCTGCCGCTGTTCGCGGCCATCGAAAAGCTGGACCGCAACCTGCTCGACGCCGCGCGCGACCTGGGCGCGGGCAGCCTGCGCGCCTTCTGGAACGTGACCCTGCCCCTGACCATGCCCGGCATCCTGGCTGGCAGCATGCTCGTGTTCCTGCCCGCCCTGGGCATGTTCTACATCCCCGAGCTGCTGGGCGGCGGCAAGTCCATGCTCATCGGCAACTTCATCAAGAACCAGATGCTGCTCGCGCGCGACTGGCCCCTGGGCGCCGCAGCCAGCACGGTGCTCACCGTGGCCCTGGCGGTGATGATCGTGCTGTGGCGGGTGGCCGCGCGCCGCGCCCGCGAGGACGAGGCCGACGACCTGCTGGCCGAGGGGGCGCCATGACCCGCAAGCTGCGCCTGGCGTGGATGGTCCTGGTCTTCGCCTTCCTGTACCTGCCGATCCTGGTGGTCATCGTCTATTCCTTCAACGACGCCACCTACTCCACGGCCTGGCGCGGGTTCACCTGGAAATGGTACGAGCGCCTGGCGGCCAACGGCCCGCTCATGGACGCCGCCCTGCGCACCCTGGTGGTGGCCGTGGTCTCCGCCACGGCGGCCACGGTGCTGGGCACCCTGGCGGCCCTGGCGCTCAACCGCTACCGCTTCACCGGGCGCAAGGTGCTGCTGGGCAGCATCCTGGTGCTCACCGTCTCGCCGGACATCGTCATGGGCATCTCGCTGCTCATCTTCTTCGTGGTCTTGGGCGCGAGCCTGGGCTTCGGCACGCTGCTGGTGTCGCACATCACCCTGTGCCTGCCCTTCGTGACCCTCACGGTGCTGGCGCGCCTGGCGTCCTTCGACGAGAACCTCGTGGAGGCCGCGCGCGACCTGGGCGCCTCCGAGTGGCGGGCCTTTCGCGACGTCATCCTGCCGCTGACCCTGCCCGCCGTGGGCGCGGGCTGGCTGCTGAGCTTCACCCTGTCCATGGACGACGTGCTCATCAGCTTCTTCGTCACCGGCCCGAGCTACGAAATCCTGCCGCTGAAAATCTACTCCATGGTACGCCTGGGCGTGAAGCCGGACATCAACGCCCTGTCGGCCATCATGTTCACCCTGACCGTGGCCTGCGTCCTGCTGGCCCACGCCATGACCCGCACAAGGAGGCAATAACATGACCAAGCGCATCGCAGCCCTGCTGCTCCTGGCGGCCCTGGTGGCCGTCCCCTCGGCCTGGGCCGGGGCGGGCAAGACCCTGACCATCTACAACTGGACCGACTACATGCCCCAGAGCGTGCTCGACGAGTTCAGCGCCGAGACGGGCATCAAGGTCGTCTATTCCACCTACGAGTCCAACGAGGCCATGTTCACCAAGCTGAAGCTCATGGGCGGCAAGGGCTACGACCTGGTGGTGCCCTCCACCTACTTCGTGAGCCTGATGCGCGAACAGGGCCTGCTGGCCGAGATCGACCCCACGGCCCTCTCCAATTTCGCCAACCTGGACCCCTCGGTGCTCAACAAGCCCTTCGACCCCGACAACCGCTACTCCATCCCCTACATGTGGGGTTCCACGGGGCTCATGGTCAACACCAGGCAGGTCGCCCCCGGCACCGTGGCCGCCTGGGCGGACCTCAAGCGCCCCGAGCTGGCCGGACGCATCGTCATGTCCAGCGACCTGCGCGACGGCCTGGGCCTGGCCCTCAAGGTGCTCGGGCACTCCATGAACACCCGCGAGGAGGCCGAGATCAAGGCCGCCTACGAATGGCTGCTGGAGCTCAAGCCCGCCGTGCGCGTGTTCACCAGCGACGGCGCCAAGCAGGTCTTCGCGGGCGAAGAGGCCGTGGCCGGGCTGATCTTCAACGGCGACGCCAGCCAGATCCGCGAGGAAATGCCCGAGCTGGAATACGTCTACCCCCGCGAGGGCGCCATGCTGTGGATGGACAGCCTGTGCATCCCGGCGGGCGCGGAAAACAAGGAAGGCGCGCTGCTGTTCATCGACTTCCTGCTGCGCCCGGAAATCGCCGCGCGCATCGCCGAGGAGTTCCGCTACACCACGCCCAACAAGGCCGCCTTCGCCCTGCTGCCCGAAGAGCTGCAAAACGACCCCATCGTCTCCCCGCGCCCCGAAGACCTCGTCAACAGCGAGTTCCAGACCGGCGTGGGCGAGGCCCTGCCCATCTACGAAAAGTACTGGGAAATGCTCAAGGTCGCGACGGAGTAACCCGCCGGACCCAGACGACGCCCAGGGGCCCGCGACGCACAAGCGTTGCGGGCCCCCGCCGTTTCCCGCCTGCCGGTTTCGGCCCGGCGCCGGGGGCGGAGGAGCCTGGGGACGGTGCGCGTGGCCCCTGGGTGGATTTGCCTCCGGCGGCTCAAGGGACACGTCCCTTGAGAATCCCGCATTGGGTGGGCGTGGCGGCGCGCCGCCACGCCCACCCCGAATGGGATTCTTAAGGGCCCACGGCCCTTAAGCCGCCGGAGGCCAATCAATCCCCAGGAGCACGCACCGTCCCCAGGCTCCTCCTCCCCCGGCCCGCGCCCGTCCTCGACCTTCACATTTTCGTCAAACTGTTACAATTGCGTGGCGCTCCTTGCCGCTTTTTGTCATATTCGTCGCCGCTCTGGGCGGCCCCCGGCGCGCTTTTCCTGGCCGCTCCGGGGCTTGGCGCCGCTGGCACGCCCGTTGCTCGGAAGCGGGCCGCGGCCTGCGCGCCGCACCCCCGGCGCATCGGCGTTGCCGGGGCGGACCAACCACCCTCACCCCTCGGGAGACGACGATGAAGAAGACTTCCCTGACCGCCCTGGCCTGTGCCCTGGCGCTGGCCTGCGCCCTGGCCCTGCCCGGGGCCGCCCTGGCCAAGACCATCAAGGTCGCCGGCATCTACACCCAGCCCATCCAGCAGAAATGGGACGCCCGCCTGCACCAGGCCCTGACCAAGGCCGCCGAGGCCGGGGAGATCGAGTACGTGTTCTCCGAGAAGGTCTCCAACACCGATTACGTGCGCGTGCTGCGCGAGTATTGCGAGTCGGGCGTGGACCTGGTGGTCGGCGAGGCCTTCGGCATCAGCCGCGACGTGCGCAAGGTCGCCGACGACTACCCCGGCGTGGCCCTGCTCATGGGCGACTCTTTCGGGCCCTACGGCAAGAACATGGCCGTGTTCGACAACTACATCCACGAGCCCTGCTACCTCATGGGCATGATCGCCGGGTCCATGACCAAGAACAACCGCATCGGCATGGTCGGCGGCTACCCCATCGGCGAGGTCAACCGCCTGTTCCACGCCTTCATGGAGGGAGCGAAGTCCGTGAACCCCGCCGTGGAGTTCAAGGTCTCCTTCATCGGCTCCTGGTATGACCCGCCCAAGGCCAAGGAGTTCGCCTACGCCCAGATCGAGGCCGGGGTGGACGTGCTCTACGCCGAGCGCGCGGGCGTGGTGGACGCCGCCCGCGAGAAGGGCATCATCGCCTTCGGCAACGTCAACGACATGAACAAGGAGGAGAACGGCACGGACGTGGTCGTGACCTCCGCCCTGTGGGACATGACCGCCGCCATCGGCCACGCCATCGAGCGCGTCAAGGCCGGGACCTTCGCCGCCGAGGACTACCGCGAGTGGACCATGATGGCCAAGGGCGGCGCGGCCCTGGCGCCCTACTACGAGTTCGATGAGCGCATCCCCGCCGGGGTCAAGGCCGAGGTGGAGAAGATCAAGGCCGCCATCCTGGCTGGCGAGATGGTCATCACCATCAACGACGAAGAGCCCAAGTCCACCTTCTAGGACGCGGACCTGCCGGGGCCGCCTGCGCGGCGGCCCCGGCGCGCCCGGGAGCACCATGCCCGAAAGCCAGACCGTGCTGCGCCTGCGCGGCGTGACCAAGCGCTTCGGCCCGCTGACCGCCAACGACGCCGTGAGCCTGGAGCTTGCGCGCGGCGAGATGCTCGCCCTTTTGGGCGAGAACGGCGCGGGCAAGACCACGCTCATGCATATCCTCTTCGGGCACTATGTGGCCGACGAGGGCGAGGTGGAGGTCATGGGCCGCCCGCTACCCCCGGGCTCGCCCCGGGCGGCCCTGGACGCCGGGGTGGGCATGGTCCACCAGCATTTCACCCTGGCCGCCAACATGACCGTGCTGGAAAACGTGATGGTCGGCACGCGGCCCGTATGGTCCACGCGGCTGCGCACGGCTGCGGCGCGCAAGCGGCTGGCCGACCTCTCGGCGCGCTTCGGCCTGCATGTGGACCCCGACGCCCGCGTGCGTGATCTTTCCGTGGGCCAGCGCCAGCGCGTGGAAATTTTGAAGGCCCTGTACCGCGACACGCGCATCCTGATCCTGGACGAGCCCACCGCTGTGCTCACGCCCCAGGAGAGCGACCAGCTGTTCGCCACCCTGCGCCTGCTGGTCAACCGGGGCCTGTCGGTCATCTTCATCACCCACAAGCTGCGCGAGGTCATGGCCGCCAGCGACCGCTGCGTGGTGCTGCGCCACGGCAAGGTCGTGCTGCGCGCCGCGACCCACGAGACCGACGCGGGCACCCTGGCCCGGGCCATGGTCGGCGGCGAGGTGCCCCGGGTGCAGCGCCGCCCGGGCGAACCCGGCGCCGAGGTGCTGGCCCTGGACGGCGTCCTGCTGCGCGGCCCCGAGGGGCGGCCCGTGCTGGAAGGGCTGGACCTGACCCTGCGCGCCGGGGAGATCCTGGGCATCGCCGGGGTGTCGGGCAACGGGCAGGCCGCCCTGGCCGAACTGGTCAGCGGGCTGGCCCGGCCCGACGCCGGGGAGCTGCGCGTCCATGGCCGCCCCGTGCCCGCCCCGACCCCGGCGGGCATGATCGCCCTGGGCGTGGGCCGCGTGCCCGAGGACCGCACGGGCACCGGCCTGGTGGGCGACATGAGCGTCATGGAGAACCTGGCCCTGGAGGTCTACCGCCAGCGGCCCTATTCGCGCTGGGGGCTGCTGGACTTTGCGGCCATGCGCCAGCGCGCGCGCGACCTCGTCGCCCGCTTCGACGTGCGCTGCCCGGGCCCCGGCGCCCCGGTGCGCCAGCTCTCGGGGGGCAACATGCAAAAGCTCATCCTGGCCCGGGTGCTCTCGGGCAGCCCGTCCGTCATCCTGGCCAGCCAGCCCACCTGGGGCCTGGACGTGGGCGCCGCCGCCTTCGTGCACAAGGCGCTCATGCAGGTCAGCCGCGCCGGGGCCGGGGTGCTGCTCATCTCCGAGGACCTGGACGAAATCTTCCAGGTGGCCGACCGCATCCAGGTCATGCACCGCGGCCGCCTGTCCGCCCCGGTGCGCCCCGACGAGGCCGACGCCGCAGCCATCGGCCTGGCCATGAGCGGCCACGGCGAGGAGGCCCGCAGTGCGCATTGAACCGCGCGAGCAGCCCTCCCTGGCGCTCACGGTGCTGGCTCCGGTGCTGGCCGTGGGCGTGGCCCTGGCGCTGTGTTCGCTGCTCATCTGGCTCTCGGGCACCTCGCCCGCCCGGGCCCTGGGCCTGCTGCTCAAGGGCTCCCTGGGCTCGACCTTCGCCCTCACCGAGACCCTGACCCGGGCCACGCCGCTGATCTTCACCGGGCTGGCCGCCGCCGTGGCCTTCCGCGCCAAGCTGTGGAACATCGGCGCCGAGGGCCAGCTCTACGCGGGGGCGGCCATGGCCACCTGGCTGGGCACCGGGATGCTCGACCTGCCCGCCTGGCTGATGGTGCCCACGCTCTTCCTGGCCGGGGCCCTGGCCGGGGGGCTGCTGCTGCTGGGCCCGACCCTGCTCAAGACACGCCTGGCCGTGGACGAGGTGGTCACCACCCTGCTGCTCAATTTCGTGGTCCTTCTGGCCGTGAACTGGCTGGTCTTCGGGCCGTGGAAGGACCCCATGGCCATGGGCTGGCCCCAGGCCGCGCCGGTGGTGGACGCCGCCGTGCTGGCGCCCATGGTGGCCAAGACGCGCCTGCACTGGGGCTTCGTGGTCGCCCTGGCCTGCGCCGTGGGCGCCTGGGCCGTGATACGCTTTTCCACCTGGGGCCTGGAGATCCGCGCCGTGGGCCACAGCGAGCGCGCCAGCCGCTTCGCGGGCATCCCCGTGGGCCGCGCGGTGCTGCGCACAGCGCTTCTCTCCGGCGGGCTGGCGGGCATGGCCGGGGTCAGCGAGCTGGCGGGCCTCAAGGGCTACCTGACCCTGGACCTCTCCCCGGGCTTCGGCTACTCGGGCATCGTGGTGGCCATGCTGGCGGCGCTGCACCCCCTGGGCGTGGTGGCGGCGGCGCTGTTCGTGGCCGTCATTTCCATCGGCGCCGACTCCATGAGCCGTTCCCTGGAAATTTCCAACTATATTGCCGATGTGGCCACGGCGCTTTCGCTTCTGGCCGTGCTGGTGAGCATGCTGGCGCCGCGCTGGCGCATCCGCTGGAGGTAGGCCGTGGGCGTGCTGGAACTGCTGCTGGAAACCGGCTTCTGGGTCGCCACGGTGCGCATGGCCACGCCGCTGCTCTTCGGCACCCTGGGCGAGCTGATCTGCGAGCGCGCGGGCGTCTTGAACCTGGGCATCGAGGGCATCATGGCCGCCGGGTGCATGGGGGGCTGGTGCTGGGTCTACCTGGGCGGGTCGCTGTGGGGCGCGGTGCTCTTCGCCGCCGCCGTGGGCGCGGCCCTGGGGCTCGTCCACGCGCTGTTCACGGTCCACCTGGGCCTGTCGCAGCACGTCACCGGCCTGGGCATCACCATGCTGGCCTCGGCCCTGTCGTCCTTCGCCTTCCGCATGCTGCTGCCCAAGGCCACCACTCCGCCCAAGATCGTGCCCTTCGCAGCCATGGACATCCCGGGCCTGAGCAGCATACCCCTGCTGGGGCCGGTGCTCTTCGGCCAGACGCCCCTGACCCTGCTGGCCCTGGCGGCGCTGGGCGTCACGGCCTGGGTGCTCTACCGCACCCCGGCGGGCCTGGCCCTGCGCATGGCGGGCGAAAACCCCATGGCCGTGGAGTCCCAGGGCCTGTCGGTCCATGCCATCCGCACCGTGGCGGTCATGGCGGGCAGCGCGCTCATGGCCGTGGGCGGCGCCTTTCTGACCCTGGCCGCCTTCGACGCCTACTACATCGGCATGGTCAATGGCCGGGGCTGGATCTGCATCGCCCTGGTGGTCTTCGCCTCGTGGCGGCCCGGCAAGGCCCTGCTCGGCGCGCTGCTCTTCGCGGCCTTCGACGCCGTGCAGATGCGCGTGCAGCAGCAGTCGGGCCTGGCCATCCCCTACCAGGTCTATCTGATGATGCCCTACGTGTTTTCCATCGTGGCCCTGGTGGTCATGTCGCGCCGCGCGGCCTATCCGGCGGCGCTTTTGGTGCCCTTCCGCAAGGGCGAACGCTGAAGGAGGCTCCCATGCTCGATCTGCTGGTCACCGGCGCGACCCTGCCCGAGGGCGGCGGCCCCGTGGACATCGCCGTCAAGGACGGACGCATCGCCGAGATCGCCCCGCGCATCACGGCCCAGGCCGCGCGGACCATCGACGCCGCAGGCAACCTGGCCGCCCCGCCCTTTGTGGACCCGCATTTCCACATGGACGCCACCCTGTCCCTGGGCCTGCCGCGCATGAACGAGAGCGGCACCCTGCTGGAGGGCATCCGCATCTGGGGCGAGCTCAAGCCCGAGCTGACCCCCGAGGCCGTCAAGGCCCGGGCCCTGGAGCTGCTGGACTGGTCCGTGGCCCGGGGCACCCTGGCCGTGCGCACCCATGTGGACGTGACCGACCCGAGCCTCATGGCCGTGGACGTGCTGCTGGAGGTGCGCGAAGAGATGCGCGGCCTGGTGGACATCCAGCTGGTGGCCTTCCCGCAGGACGGCGTGCTGCGCACCCCGGGCGGCCAGGAGCTGCTCAAGCGCGCCCTGGACAAGGGCGTGGACGTGGTCGGCGGCATCCCGCACTTCGAGCGGACCATGGAGGACGGGCGGCTGTCCGTGCGCTGGCTGTGCGAGCTGGCCGCCGCGCGCGGGCTGCTGGTGGACATGCACTGCGACGAGACCGACGACCCGGCCTCGCGCCATGTGGAGACCCTGGCCTTCGAGACCACGCGCCTGGGCCTGCAGGGCCGCGTCACCGGCTCGCACCTGACCAGTATGCATTCCATGGACAACTACTATGTGTCCAAGCTGCTGCCGCTCATGGCCGAGGCGCAGCTGCACGCCGTGTGCAACCCGCTGATCAACATCCACCTCATGGGCCGCCACGACACCTACCCCAAGCGCCGGGGCCTGACCCGCGTGCCCGAGCTGCTGGCCGCCGGGGTCAACGTGGCCTTCGGCCACGACTGCGTGATGGACCCCTGGTACTCCCTGGGCAGCCACGACATGCTGGAAGTGGCGCACATGGGCGCGCACTGCCTGCAGATGATGGGCACCACGGGCCTGGGCCAGTGCTTCGAGGCCGTGACCCACGGCGGCGCGCGGGCCCTGGGCCTTGCGGACTACGGGCTGGCCCCGGGCAAGGCCGCCGATTTCGTGATCCTGCAGGCCAGGAACCCCGTGGAGGCCATCCGGCTGCGCCCGGCGCGGCTGTTCGTGGTCCGGCGCGGGCAGGTGCTGGCCGCCACGCCCCCGGTGCGCGCCAGCCTGACCCTGCCCGGCCAGGCCCCGCGCGAGGTGGACTTCACCCTGCGCCGCAGCTAGGGCCGCCCCCGCGAAATACGGCCAGATCCACTGGCCGCACAAGGCACCCGGGTCAAAACGCTTTTTGCCGTCACGGCCCCCTGGCTGTCTTTCGGGGGCGCTGCGCCAGGCGGGGAAAAATCGCCACGCCGCAGGACGCCTGCCCGCGCCAGATGCGGCGGCCCGGCTGCGCGCCATACGGGGCGCGGCGCCGCCTGCCGGGCGCCCCCGGACCGGGCGCCCCCTGCCGTTTCCCGAAAAACCCTCGCCGACCGGCCTTCCTGCGCCGCCCCGGTGTGTTGACAGCGCTGCCCGGGCAGCGCACAACAAACCATGCGCCGCCGCAACGCCCTGCCCGCCCTGCTGCTCGCGCCGGTCCTGGCCCTGGCGCTCTTCGTGCCCGCGCCGTGCGCCCTGGCCCCCGCCCTGGCGCAGGACGCGCCGCTCGTGCCGCTGCTCTCGCCGCGCCTGGTGCGCGACGACCCGCGCCAGCTCGTGCGCCAGGGCCGCGAGGCCGCCCTGCGCGGCGATCAGGACTCGGCCTGGGAACTGCTGACCCGGGCCGTCAACTCCGCCGACATGGACCAGCGCTCCCTGGCCGACGCCCTGGTGCTGCGCGGGCGCCTGGGCCTGGAAGGCGCTGCCCCCCGGCAGGCCCTGGCGGACTTCCGCCGCGCCGTGGAGCTGGCCCCGGCGACCTCGGGCGCCCTGGCCTGGCGGGCCCTGGCCTGGCTGGAGCTGGCCCGCCCCGGCCCGGCCCTGGACGACGCCCGCCGCGCCGTGACCCTGACGCCCAGCGCCGCCCTGGCCCATCTGGCCATGGGCCGGGCCCTGCTGGCCCAGGACCGTCCGCAGGACGCCCTGGCCGCCCTGGACGAGGCCCTGCGCCTGGACCCCGACCTCGGCCCCGCGCGCCAGGACCGCGCCCGGGCCCTGCGCGCCCTGGGCCAGCCCGGGGCCGCCGAACGCGACGAAGCCCGCGCCCGCGAGCTGTCCCCCGCCCTGCCCCTGCCCCTGCCCCTGCCCCCCGGCTGACCCGCCCCCCCGGTCCGGCCCGACCCGGCATCCCCGACAAATCCTTGCACTTCCAAATACACCCTTAACTTCCTGAATCCGCTGCCGATGAATACGGCATGCAGCACGACGACGCACACGGCGCCGGGGCCGCGCCGGCCCCGGAAACGGGGGGCCGCTACGAGCCCACCGAGGAGGACCGCAAGGCCCTCATCGCCGAGTTGCGCGCCCAGATTCTCGCCGGAACCTACCGCCCGAGCATCGGGCGCATCAGCGTGAGCATCTGCGGCGACCTGGCCGAGGAGTGACCGCGCTCCCGCCCGCCGCCGCCGCCTGCCGCCCCCTTCTGCCGCCCCCGCCCGCCGCCGTTCGGCGCCGCCCCGGCCCGGAAAAACCCCTCGCGCGCGCCTGACGCATTGACCATCCGCCAACGTCCGTGCGACCCTGGCCGCGCGGCGCCTGTTGCGCCGAACGCCCAGCACCAACGTCAAGCCCGGAGCCGACGCCATGCCCCGCATCCGCCGCCCCCTGCGCAATCCCGCAACCTCGACCCTGCGGCCCACGGCGGCCCTGACCCTGCTGGCCGCGCTGCTGGCCGTGGCCGCCGCCCTGGTCGGGCACCGCTCGGGGCAGGAGGCGGCGCAGCTGGTGGAGGCCCGGGGGCGGCTGGCCCTGGTGCTGGCGGCCCAGGCCGACGCCCGCCTGGGCGCCCTGCGCGCGGCCCTGGACGAGGCCGCCGCAGGCCTGGAGCAGGCCGCCGCGCCGGACCACCAGGCCGCCCTGGCCACCCTGGACGCGGCCCTGCGCCAGCGCGACCCGGCCCTGGCCGGGCTGGCCCTGGAAGAGCGCCCCGCGCCCGCGCCCCATGGCCTGGAGCCCGGGCCGCAGGGCGGGGTGCACATCGTCCTGCGCCAGGACCTGCCCGGAGCCCGGGCGCACCTGACGGCCCGGGCCGACGCCGACCTCCTCACCGAAGGCGCGGACCGCCCCCGGGGCCTGGCCCTGCTCTTCGCCGCCGACGACGCGCTGCTGGAAGTCGCCTCCGGCGGACTGGACGAAACGGCCCTGGCCACCGGCGCCACGGCGCAGGCCCTGCGCAGGCTGGCGGGCGAAGCCCGGCGCGCCTCGGCCCTGGCCCAGCGGGAGCTGACCGACCCCGGGGGGGAACGCCTGCTGGCCGTGGCCGCACCCCTGCGCGCGCAGCCCCTGGTGCTGCTGCTGGTGCTGCCCGCCCCCGCCGGGGAGCACGGCCCGCCCGTGGGCATGGCCGCCGTCCTGCTGGCCCTGGCGGGCACGGCCCTGGCCGTGCTGCCCCTGCTGCGCAAAAAAGGACGCCGCCCCTGACGGACGGCGTCCCATGAACATCGCGGCCCAACCCGGCCCGGCTTTGCCCGGGGTCGCCCGGCTTCCCCCGACTGTACCCGGCTTCCCTCGGCTTCGCCCGGCTGCGCCCGGCTTCGCCTACGCGCTGGCCACCACCCGGTCGCGGCCCTGCTCCTTGGCGCTGTAGGCCGCCTGATCGGCGCGCCGGGTCAGGGCGTCCAGGGTCTCGCCCTGGCGGTACTCGGCCACCCCGCAGCTCACGGTGACGGGCTGGCAGCCCTCCTTCTGGGCAAAACAGGCGCCAGCCACCGCCGCGCGGATGCGCTCGGCCATGGCCCGGACCTCGTCCAGCCCGCCCTCGGCCAGCACCAGGAACTCGTCGCCACCCCAGCGGGCCAGCAGGTCGCCGGGGCGGATGATGCCGCGCACCAGCCGGGCGATGCCCACCAGCACGCGGTCGCCCTCCAGGTGGCCCAGGTTGTCGTTGACGCCCTTGAAATGGTCCAGGTCGAGCAGGATGATGGAGAAGGGCGTGCCATGGCGCCCGTGGCGCGCCTCGGCCTGCCCGAAGCGGCCCTCGAACTCCCAGCGGTTGGCCGCGCCCGTGAGCTGGTCGGTGACGGCCATGTGCATCAGGCGGCGCTGGAAATGGTTCACCGTGACCACACTGAGCCCCAGGATCACCAGCCACGCCGCCACGCCCACCACCAGGGTGCGCACCAGG
The DNA here is from genome assembly GCF_000519125.1 of Desulfocurvus vexinensis DSM 17965. NCBI lineage: Bacteria > Pseudomonadati > Thermodesulfobacteriota > Desulfovibrionia > Desulfovibrionales > Desulfovibrionaceae > Desulfocurvus > Desulfocurvus vexinensis. The sequence continues at coordinate 440,043 of NZ_JAEX01000001.1, read as the reverse complement.
TTGTCGCGCGCGGCGGCCAGGGCCGAGGCCTCGTCCTGTTCCACCAGCAGGGTCCAGCCGATGTCCTCCAGGTACCGGGCGGCGAGCAGCACGGTGCCGTCCGGCCCGGTGTACTCGAAGTTGGCAGGCTCGCCGCGCAGGGCCAGCACCTTGCGCGCCACGCTGGAGATGCCGGGCATGCTGCGGATGTTGGCCTGGGCCATCTGCTCCGTGTCCGGCCCGAGTTGCACCGTGCCGAACTCGTCCACCAGGAGGATGCGTCGGTGGTACTTGTTCTGGAAGCCCTGGATGATCCCGGCGAACTCCGTCAGGTCCAGGCCCACGCCCGTCACGCCCAGCAGGTAGCCCCGGTAGTCCTCCACGCGGTGGTTGATGAACAGGGTCAGGGCCCCGCCCGCGGCCTGGTTGGCGTCCACGTTCAGATCGACATCCACGCCCCGGCCCACGAACCCGTAGTACCACGCGTCGCGCAGGTCCATGCGCGAGACGGTCTTCAGCGTTCCGCCAAAATAGTAGTATTTCTTGGTCTTCTCTGAAACGAAGAAGGACGTGAAGAACCCGTAGCGGTTCTTGATCTCGTTCAAATACTTGCGGACGAGTTCCTCGTCGTGCTCGCCGTCCAGGGCCCAGTCGCGCAGGAAGGTGTCGCTGCCCATGAGCGAGGCCACGAACAGCGGGCGCATCAGCTCGCCGCGCAGCTCGGAGTGGATGGTGTCGCGGGTGAGCGGCAGGCCGGTGGTGAGCAGCTCCTCGCGCACGGCGTCGCGCGAGACGCGGTAGTTGACCACGCTGGTGACGACGAAGGCCGCCAGCAGGATGACGGACAGGGCCAGCACGAGCCTGGCCTTCACGGACAGATGAGCCAACGATTCCTCCCGGGGCCGTGGATGCGGCGGGGCATCCCCCCCGCACGCCGACACTATCGATTCCCCGCCCGGGCGACAAGAAGGAAAACCGCGCCCGCGAGGCACCCCCGGGCGGCGCCCCGGGGCGCGGCTTGCAATCGGGGCACGATCGGCTACACTGCGCCGCGACGCCCCCCTATCACCATTCCCAAACAGGATGAACGACATGAGCAAGACGATCTGCATCACCGGGGCCACCTCGGGCTTCGGCGAGGCCATGGCCCGGCGCTTCGCCCGCGAGGGCTGGCGCGTGATCATCACCGGGCGCCGCCGCGAGCGCCTGGAGGCCCTGGCCCGCGAGCTGGCCCCGGCCCAGGTCCACGCCGCAGCCTTCGACGTGAGCCGCCGCGAGGCCGTGGATACCTTCGTGGCCGGGCTGCCCGCCGGGTTCGCCGCCGTGGACGTGCTGGTGAACAACGCGGGCCTGGCCCTGGGCCTGGAGCCCGCCCAGCGCTGCGACCTGGACCAGTGGGAGACCATGGTGGACACCAACATCAAGGGCACCCTGTACATGACCCGCGCCCTGCTGCCCGGCATGGCCCAGCGCAAGGCCGGGCACGTGGTCAACCTGGGCTCCATCGCGGGCACCTACCCCTACCCCGGGGCCAACGTGTACGGCGCCACCAAGGCCTTCATGCGCCAGTTCTCCCTGAACCTGCGCGCCGACCTGCACGGCACGGGCGTGCGGGTGACCAACATCGAGCCCGGCATGGCCGAGACCGAGTTCTCCGTGGTCCGCTTCTCGGGCGACCAGGGCCGCGCGGGGTCGGTGTACCAGGGCATGCAGCCCCTGGTGGCCGACGACATCGCCGACCTGATCCACTACGCCGTGAGCGCCCCGGCCCACGTGAACATCAACCGCCTGGAAGTCATGCCCGTGGCCCAGAGCTTCGGCCCCTTCCCCGTGGCCCGCGAAAGCTAGCCGACAGACGCGCGGGGCCCCGCCCGCACGACGCGGACGGGGCCCCGGGCCCGGCGCGGGCGCCTGCGCGCCCCCCGGCTAGCGGCGGGAGCCGGAGCGGGGCCGCGCCCCGCCCGACCGGCCTGCCTGACCGCCCCGGGCGCCGCCCCGGGCGCCGCCCCGGGCGGACTGCGCCGCCTGCTCCTGGGCCAGCTTGCGGCCCAGTTCGATCCGCTCCTCGAAGAACTTGGCCTTCTTCTTCTCGAACACCAGCGCCGTGCGCAGCAGGGCAAAGACGAACGCCGCCACACTGAGCACCACCACCAGCCCCTTCTGCAGGTTCCAGCGCTGGCCCTCGATGGCCCGCGAGAGCCATTCGACGCCCCAGTGCTCGGCCACGAACACCGACGCGGGCATGGCCACCAGGGCCAGCCCCAGGCCCACGATCTCCAGCCACATGAAGCTCTTGCCCAGCAGCAGGATGAACAGCGTGGCGTCGCGCACGATCTTGAGGGTCACCAGGCGGTGGCCCAGCCGCCCCAGGGTCTCGTCCACCTGGCGGAAATACTCGTGGCTCAGGCGGAAGTTCTTGGCCACCGTGAAGTGCTGCTGGCGGACCCAGTTCAGCTTGGTCACGCAGAAGTTGAAATCGCGGTTGAAGTCGCGCAGGGCCTTGGGGAAGGGGAACCACGAGATGTCCTCGTGGATGCGCCGCAGCCGGTCGCGGATGCTCTCGGCCTGGCGGGTCAGGTCCCGGGTCTCGGTCTCGATCATCTGGCGCATCTCTTTTTCGAGCTGCATCCGGCCCTGGGACAGGCGGCGGAAGGCCACGAAATTCTCCACCCCGGCGAGCTTGAGCAGCTCCTCGATCTGGCGGCGGGCCTTGTGGCCGAAATCGTGCCCCTGCCCGAACCAGTCGTCGATCTCCTCCTGGAGCTGGCGCAGCTTCTCGGCGCTCTCCTTGGCCACGGCCTGGGCCTGCATCCAGCGCCCGTAGAGCACGCCCAGAAGCTGCACGTAGCCGCGCTCCATCTCCGGGTCGATGAGCACGCGGTTGAACATGTTGGGGTCGTCGTCCACGAGCTGGTCCACCAGGCCCACGGCGTGTTCGGTGAAGCCCATCTTCACCATGCTCACGGCCTGGCGGTAGAGCGGGTCGATCCAGCGCGGGCAGAGCTTGTGGGCGTCGCGGTACAGGGTCATGGCCTGGTCGAAGCGGCCCTGGACCTCCAGCGCCCGGCCCTGGAGATACTTGTGGTAGGCGAAATGCGTGGGCGTGTCGCCCACCTGCTCGGCCTCGTGCCAGAACTCCACGGCGCGCTCCAGGTCGCCGCGCTCCAGGGCCAGGAAGCCCAGCAGCGTGCGGAAGCCGAAGTCGCGCGGGGCGCGCAGCGCGCCCTGCTTGGCCAGGCCCTCGGCCACCGCCGCGTCGCCCGCCACCAGGGCGCCCAGGGTCTTGGCGTGGGGCGAGTCCTGCGGGGGAGCGAGCTTGAAGAACCCCGAGGGCAGTTCCTTGCCCAGCGAACGCATGACCAGCGGCGCGGCGCGCAGCTGCGCCGGGGCGTTGATCTCGAACACGGCGGCCAGCAGGCTCTGGGCCAGGCCCTGGCCCGTGAGCACCGTGCCCAGGGCCTGGGCCGGGTCCTCGCGCAGGGCCTCGCCCAGCTCGCCCAGCCCGGCGGAGATATGGGCCAAGTCGAGCCCGGCCAGCTCCCGCCAGGGCGCGGGGTTGAGGTCCACCAGCCGCCGCGAGGGGCACTGGGCCTCCTCGTGGGTGCGCTGGCCGCAGTAGAAGCAGGGCCGCCCGCTGCCCACCAGCAGCGCCACGGGCAGCGTCACGGCCAGGGTGCCCCGGTCCTGCTCGCCCTGCTCGTCGGCCAGCAGCACGTAACACCAGTCGGTGAGCTTGTTGCGCTCGAAGCTGTAGCTCACGTCCTTGATCAGGAAGCGCGAACCCAGCAGGAAGGCCGAGCGGTAGGACATGTGCGGAAAATCCGGGGCCATCTTGTCCCAGTCCAGGGGCACCTTGCGCGGCAGGTCCTCGTTGAACTGGAACCCGGCCTTCTCCACGGCGGCCATGACGCTGGGCCAGTAGGCGCAGTCGTCGCAGTCCTTGGCCCGGGCCAGCAGCGAGAGGATCTCGCGGCACCAGATCTCCAGGGTCTTGTAGTTCTCCAGCTCGAAGATCATGTGGTTGTCGTGCAGGATGAACTTGAGCTTGAGGCGCTTGACGATCTGCTCCACTGCGGCGAAGAACCGGGGCCAGCCCTCAATGAAGCGCTTGTCCAGGGGGTTGCCCAGGGGCCGCAGGATGAAGTACCACCCAAGGGTCGGGCGGAAGCCGATGCGCGGGTCGCCGGAAAGCCGGCTCCAACTGGCCGAGGCCATGCCCGTGATCTGGCGGTCCACCTTCTCCAGCTGGATGCCGGGCATGTTCTCCACGTCGGGGCGCACCTTGGGGTGGACCCAGACCTCGAAGACCCCCGGGCTCATGGCCTGCTGGGAGTACAGCTCCGAGGCGATGGACAGGGACATCTCGCGCTGGAACCCGATCATCAGGTTCGTGGGCATGATCTGGATGAAGACCGGCAGCTCGTTCAGGTTGGCCCAGATCTGGAGCCGGGCCGCGGCCTGGAACACGTCGCGCGACCAGAAGTACCACACCGCCTGGTTGCGGTCGGCATTGATCTCCACCCCGCCGAAGTCGCGGAAGGTGGAAGGGATGGCCTCGGTCAGCTCCCCGGACCAGACCAGCCACACGGCATAGCCTGTGGCCGACATCCTGTACTCGTGCAGGGTCGGAAGGTCCTTGAGAAGCGTCGCAAACTTGTACACTGTCGCCTACCGCGAAGGAGTTCACATGGACATTACAGCAACCATCGCAAAGCTCAAGGCCGAACCCGGATTCAGCGACCACGTGGGCATGGTCCTGGTCCACAACGGGGTGGTACGCGCCACCTCGCGGGCCGACGGCGCGCAGGTCACCTGCGTCGAGGTCACGCCCGACCGGGAGCGGATCGCCGCCCTGTGCCGCGAATACCAGGCCCGCCCGGGCATCTGGCGCGTGCTGGCCGAGGCCGCCTCGGGCCGCCTGATGCCCGGCGACGATCTGCTGTTCATCGTCGTGGCCGGCGACTTCCGCGAAAACGTCAAGGCCACCCTGGCCGAAGTGCTGGACCGCATCAAGGCCGAAGCCGTGGTCAAGTCCGAAACCTGCGTGCGCTAGCCGGGAGCCGGGGCGGCGAAAACCCGTCGCCGCCGGATCTCCTTGCAATTCCCGTGCAATGGCACTAGGCAGGCCCATGCGCATCATCCAGGTCGCCAACGTCCGCTGGTTCAACGCCACCTCGTGGTACGCCCTGTACCTGGCCCGCCTGCTGCGCGAGGCCGGGCACGAGACGCTGGTGCTGGCCCTGCCCGGCACCGAGACCCTGGACACGGCCCGGGCCTGGGGCCTGCCCGTGGCCGCCCTGCCGCTCAACTCCGCCAACCCCCTGGTGCTGGCCGGGCTGGCCCGCGAGCTGCGCCGCCTGGTGCGCGAGTTCCACCCCGACGCCGTGAACTGCCACCGGGGCGAGTCGTTCTGGCTGTGGGGCGCCATGCGCGCGGCGGGCGCGCCCTTCCGGCTGGTGCGCACGCGCGGCGACCAGCGCCTGCCGCGCAACAACGCCGCCAACCGCTGGCTGCACTGCCGCTGCGCCGACGCCGTGGTGGCCACCAACTCGGTGATGCACGCCCATTTCCGCGACGCCTTCGGCATCGGGCCGGACCGGCTGCACCTGATCCTGGGCGGGGTGGACCGCGCGCGCTTCGCCTTCGACCCCCAGGGCCGCGAGCGGGTGCGCGCCCAGTTCGGCTGGGGCCCGGAGGATTTCGTGGTCGGCCTGCTGGGCCGCTTCGACGAGGTCAAGGGCCAGCGCGAACTGATCCAGGCCGTGGCCCAGGCCCGGAGCGCCCCGGGGGGCGCGCGCCTGCGGCTCATGCTCGCCGGGTTCGAGACGGCCACCACCCAGGCCGAGGTCCAGGGCTGGATCGACGCCGCCGGGCTGGGCCAGGCCACGGTCATCACCGGCCAGCGGCCCGACGTGGCCGCCGTGATCTCGGCCATGGACCTGGGCGTGGTGGCCTCCAAATGGTCGGAGACCATCGCCCGCGCGGCCCTGGAAATCATGGCCTGCGCCCGCCCGCTGCTGGGCACCACCGTGGGCGTCATGCCCGACCTGCTCGGGCCCGGGGCGCTGTTTCCGCCCGCCGACGTGCCCGCCATGGCCGCAGCCATCGCCCGCGCGGCGGCGGACCCGGCCCACCGCGCCGCCCTGGCCGCCGAACAGGCCCGGACCATCGCGGGCCTTTCGGGAGCGGACTTCCTGGCCCGGACCCTGGCCGTCTACTCCGGAGGCCGCCCGTGAGCCGCGTGGCCCTCATGCTGCCCAAGCTGTCCACCTACGGCGGGGTGGAGGGCTTTGCCCACCGCCTGGCCGGGGCCCTGGCCGGAGACGGGCTGGAAGTGGACTTTTTGTGCGCCCGCCAGGAGACCCCCGCGCCGCCCGGGGTGCGCGTGGTGGCCCTGGGCCGCCCGCCCCTGGGCCGCGCGGCCAAGATCGCCTGGTTCGCCTTTGCCGCCGAGCGCGCCCGCAGGCGCGGGGGCTACGCCCTGACGTGCGGCCTGGGCAAGACCCCCCGCCAGGACCTGCTGCGCATGAGCGGCGGGCCGCTGGCCAAGTTCTGGGAGCTGTCCGCCCGGGCCTATGCCCCGGGCCTGCCCCGGGCCTGGAAGATGCTGCGCCGCCGTCTGGCCCCGGAAAACGCGCTCATCCGCGCCCTGGAGCGCCGGGCCCTGGAGAACCAGCGCGTGTGCGTGGCCGTGTCGCACCGCGTGCGCGACTGGCTGCTGGAGGCCCACCCCTTCCTGGCCGGACGCGACCTGCGCGTGATCTACAACCGGCCCGACCTGGCGCGCTTCTCGCCCGTGGACGAAGCCGGGCGCGCGGCCCTGCGCCGGGCCATGGGCCTGGACGGCCAGCGCCTGCTCATCGCCACGGCGGGCACCAACTTCGCCCTCAAGGGCCTGGAACCGCTCATCCGCGCCCTGGCGCTCTTGCCCGGCGACGCCGTGCTGCATGTGGCCGGGGGGCGCAACCCCGGGCGCTTCCGGGCCCTGGCCGAGACCCTGGGCCTGGGGGGCCGGGTGGTCTTCCTGGGCCGCGTGGCGGACATGGCCGCGCTGTACCGCGCCTGCGACGTGTTCTGCCTGCCCTCGTTCTACGACACCTGCTCCAACGCCGTGGTCGAGGCCCTGGCCTGCGGCACGCGGGTGGTCTCGTCCCGCGACAACGGGTCGAGCTTCTTTTTGCCGCCCGAGCGCGTGGTGGCCGACCCCGGCGACCACGAGGCCCTGGCCCGGGCCATCGAGGCCACCGCCGCCGCCCCGCGCCCCGGGGCCTTCGCCTGGCCGCACAACGTGGCCTCGGGCCTGGAGCCCTACCGGGCCCTGGTGCGCGACATGCTGGAGCGGCCATGAGCCCGGCCCGGCGGCCCCAGGCCGTGCACACGGGCACGGCGCGCGGCTACCGCGGCGCCCTGGCGCCCTCGGGCGGGGAAGTGGCCTTCCAGGTGGTGGTGGAGCAGACGGACCTCTGGGTGGTGGCCCGCAAGGACCTGACCCGCGAGGTGGCGGCCTGGGTCACGGAGCTGCGCGGCCAGCTCAAGGCCTACATGGCCCTGGACCCGGCCTTCGGCCCGAGCCTGGTGCCTGTGGACGTGCCCCCGGGCGCGCCGCAGATCGTCCAGGCCATGGCCCGGGCCGGGGCGGCCTGCGGCGTGGGGCCCATGGCCGCCGTGGCCGGAACCATCGCGCGCATGGTCGCCGAACGCTTTGTTCAGGAAAGCCCCGATATTCTTGTTGAAAACGGCGGCGACATCGCCATGTTCTCCACCCGCGCGCGCACGGTGGGCCTCCTGGCCGATCCCGCCGGGGGCGCGCGCCTGGGCGTGCGCATCCCTGCCGCAGACTTCCCCTGCGCCCTGTGCGCCTCCTCGGCGCGCATCGGGCATTCCCTGTCCCTGGGCCAGGGCGACCTGGCCGTGGCCCGGGCCCGCGACGCCAGCCTGGCCGACGCCGCCGCCACGGCCCTGTGCAACCACATCCGCACCGCGCGCGACCTGCCCGGGCTGGCCGAGCTGGGCCGCCGCTTCGGGCTGGACGGCCTGTTCGCCCAGGCCGGGGAGCGCGTGGCCGCCTGGGGCCGCATGGAGCTGGTGGCCCTGTAGGCCCGCCAGCCGCCCCGGCCTCAGCCCCCCGCCGCGTGGCCCAGGGCCAGCCGCCCGGCGGCCAGGTCGAACAGGGCGTGGCCCACGCTCTTGAACAGCACCGGCCCGTGCGCCGGACGCGGCGCGCCCAGGGCTGCGGCCAGGGGCGTGCAGTCCCGCGCGGGGTCCAGCCCGGCCAGGAGCAGGTCGCCGCCCTCGGCGGCGCAGCCCGGGGCCGTGTCCACGAACACCCGGCAGGCGCGCACCACCTCCGGAGCCACCTCGGCCATATCGGCCTTGAAGGCGCCCACGGCGGCCACGAAGGCGTCGGGACGCAGCGGCCCGTGCAGCACCGGGGTCCGGCTGCTGGTGGCCGTGACCACCAGCGCGCATTCTTCCAGGGCCCGGGCGGGGTCGGCCACGGCGGCGGCCTGCATGCCCAGGCTGCGGGCGTGGGCCGCCAGGGCCTCGGCGCGGGCCGGAGTGCGCGAGCAGATCAGCGCCCGGCGCGTGCCCAGGCCCTCGCGCAGGGCCTCCAGATGCGCCCGGGCCTGGGCCCCGGCGCCCAGCACCAGCAGCGCGCCCCCGGGCTGCGGCGCCAGGGTCCGCGCCGCCAGGAGCGACAGGGCCGCCGTGCGCCGCGCCGTGACCGTGGGCCCGTCGAGCACGCCCAGGCAGCGGCCCGTGGCCGCGTCGAGCACGGTCACGGCGCCCAGCAGCAGGGGCAGGCCGCGCGCGGGATTGCCCGGGCAGACCGTGACCAGCTTGTTCACCGCCACGCGCTGGTCCGCCGCAGGCATGACCAGCAGCGTGCCGCCCCCGGGCAGGGGGTGGTGGATGCGCTCCGGGGCCGTGGCCAGCCCCTGCGCGGCGTCGGCCAGGGTCGCGGCGATGGCCTCGGCCAGGGCCGGATAGGGCAGCAGGGCCGCCGTGGCCGCCGCGTCGTGGTCCGGCACGGCTACTTCATCTGCGCCAGCACGTCGCGGCTGACTTCCTTGAAGATGTCGGCCTTGAAGATCACGCCCAGGATCTTGTCGCCGTCGCACACCAGGGCCCAGCCGCGCCGGTGGCGCAGGAAATCGGCCACCACGGTGATCAGCGGGTCGTTGGGCTGGACCCTGGGCACCTTGGGCTCCAGCAGCCCGGCGATGCCCTTGCCCGCGCAGGCCTTGCAGGCCAGGGCGAAGGCCCGGTCCCAGTCCTGGTCGGTCAGCGCCAGCAGCGTGTCGTCGCCGAACACGCATTCTTCCAGCTTGCGCATGACGTTCCACATGGTCACCACGCCCTTGAAGACCCCGTCGGAGTCCTGGACCACGGCGATGTGGTTGTCGGGGTTGGCCTCCACGCCCAGGCGCAGGGCGCGGATCAGTTCCATGAAGCCCACGTCCTCGCCCACGGAGGTGAAATCGTCGCGCATGATGTCCCAGGCGCGCTTGCGCATCAGCATGGGGGTGCTCCTTTCGCCGCCGTGCGGCGCGTCGCGGTTCGTGCTTCCAACGATGTAGGGGACTTTGGGCCGGGGCGCAACTCCCGGCGCGCCGCCCCTGTCTGGCGGGCGGGGTTCGCGGGGCAGCGCGGGACCGCGCCTTGCGCCGCCCACGGGCGCGGGCCGCTCCCGGCGCAGCACCGGCGTGCCCGCGCCGCCCGCCGCGCCGGGCTTGCGCGCGGGGCCGCCCTCCCCTACACTGGACGGCCAGACACGACACCGCGCCCGCCCCGGGCGCGCAAGGAGGCGACGATGGCGGAACTGGACGGCCTGCGCGGGCTGATGTTCGTGGAAGACGTGTACGAGGACCTGGAGCTGTGGTACCCCAAGCTGCGCCTGGAAGAGGCCGGGGCCAGGATGGTCGTGGCCGCCCCGGTGGCGGGCAAGACCTACGCGGGCAAGCACGGCTACCCCTGCGTGAGCGACGCCGCCCTGGACGGGCTCTCGGCTGCGGGTTTCGATTTTCTGGTGGTGCCCGGCGGATTCGCGCCGGACAAGCTGCGCCGCCTGGACACCGTGAAAACCCTGACCCGCGAGATATTCCAGGCCGGGAAACTGGTGGCCCACATCTGCCACGGCGGCTGGATTCCCATCTCGGCGGGCATCATGGCCGGGATGCACTGCACCTCCACCCCCGGCATCCGCGACGATCTGGTCAACGCGGGCGCCACCTGGGAGGACCGCGAGGTGGTGGTGGACCGGACCATGATCTCCAGCCGCAAGCCCGACGACCTGCCCGCCTTCTGCCGGGCGATCATCGCGCACCTGGCGCGCGGGTAGGCGCTGGCGCCCCCGGCGCGCACAAAAGCCCCCGGGCCTTGCGGCCCGGGGGCTTTACCGTTTGCTGGCCAGGGTGGGGGTCAGCCCGCGCCCGGGGCCATGTATTCCAGGTGCAGCAGCGGGTAGGGCCGCCCGCAGAAGTCGCACTCCGAGCGCCCGCGCTCCACGAAGCCCAGGGCCGCGTAGAACCGCCGCGCGCCCGGGTTCTGCTCGTTGACGTCCACGCGCACGAGCCGCGACCCGCGCAGGGCGTACTCCGCCAGGGCCCGGCCCACGCCCTGGCGATGGTACGCCGGAGCCACGAACAGCGAATCAATGCCGCACAGCCCATCCTCGCGGGTCAGGCCCATGAAGCCCAGGACCACGCCGCCCGGGCCATGGGCCACCACCTGCCCGCCTGCGGGCAGGTACTCCTCGCGCACCAGCCGCGAATAGAACTCCACGTCCTCGCCGGACAGGAAGCCGTGGGTGGCGCTCACGGCGTCCAGCCACAGGGCGTGCAGGGCGTCCAGGTCCCCAGGCCGGGCCGGGCGCAGGGTCAGGCCCGGGCGCAGGGTCAGGGCCGGGCCTGGGCGGCGCATGCGGCCCGCTCCCCGCCGCGCGCGGCGAGGTACTCCTCCAGGCAGCGCCCCAGGCGGCGCATGCCCTCCTCGATCCGCTCGGGCTCGGAGTTGGTGTAGTTCAGGCGCATGGTGTTGTCGCCGCTGCCGTCCACGTAGAAAGGCCGCCCGGGCACGAAGGCCACCTTGCAGCGGATGGCCCGCTCGAACAGCTCCATGGACGAATAGCCCTCGGGCATCACCGCCCACAGGAACATGCCGCCCTCGGCGCGCGTCAGGCGCACCTCGGGGGGCAGGTGGCGCGCGGCGGCCTCCTGCATGGCCCGGCACTGCTCGCCGTAGCACTGGCGGATGCGCGCGATGTGCGCGTCCAGGTCGTTGGTCTCCAGGTAGCGGTGCACGATGCGCTGGGTCACGGTGCTGGTGTGCAGGTCGCTGGCCTGCTTGACGCGCACCAGGGCGTCGCGCAGCGGGCCCCTGGCCACGATCCAGCCGATGCGAAAGCCCGGGGCGCAGACCTTGGAGAACGAGCCGGTGAGCACGCTGTTCTCCGGGCGCAGGGCGTAGACCGGGGGCTGGTCCTGGCCCTCGAAGCGCAGCTCGCCGTAGGGGTCGTCCTCGGCGAAGAAGACGTCCGTGCCTGCCAGCAGGTCGGCCACGGCGCGGCGCTTGGCCGGACCGTAGGTCAGGCCCGAGGGGTTCTGGAAGTTGGTCACGGCGTAGAAGGCCTTGACCCCGCCCGCCAGCTCGCGCGCCAGCACTTCCAGGTCCGGCCCGTCGTCTTCCAGCGGCACGGTGCGGAACTCGGGCTGGAACACCGAGAAGGCCTGGATGGCCCCCAGGTAGCCCGGGGCCTCCATGAGCACGCGGTCGCCCTTGTCGATGAGCACCTTGCCCATCAGGTCCAGGGCCTGCTGGGAGCCGGTGGTGACCAGGATGTCGTCGGCGCCCACGTCCAGGCCCTTGCGCTCGCGGTAGCGCGCGGCGATCCACTCGCGCAGGGGCGCGTGGCCCTCGGTGGTGGAATATTGCAGGGTGGAGCGGCCCTCCTGGCCGATGACCTGCGCGGCGGCCTCGGCCAGCTCGCGCATGGGGAACAGGCCGGGGTTGGGCAGGCCCCCGGCGAAAGAGATGACCTCGGGGTCGGCGGTGACCTTGAGGATCTCGCGGATGAACGAGCGGTGCACGGAGCCCATCCGTGCGGCAAAGGGAAGTGACATCAGCCAAGGCTCCTTCGGGAGGAAGGTTCTGGTTGCGCCGTGCGGGAGCGGCGGTTCAGCGCACCGCCTGCACGGCGGCGCGCAAATCTGCGGCCGCGCGCCCGGGGTCGGGCGCACGGCAGATGGCCGACACCACGGCCAGCCCGTCGGCCCCGGCGCGCAGCACGCCCGCCGCGTTGGCCGGGCCGATGCCGCCGATGGCCACCAGGGGCCGGGCCGTGGCGGCGCGCAGCCGGGCCAGGCCCTCCAGGCCCCAGGCCGGGCCGGTGTCGGTCTTGGTCGGCGTGGCGAACACGGGGCTCACGCCGTAATAGTCCACGTCCAGCGCCTCGGCGGCCCCGGCCTGGGCCATGGTCTCCACCGACAGGCCGATGATCGCGTCCGGCCCCAGCAGGCGCCGGGCGTCGCCGGGGTGCATGTCGCCCTGGCCCACGTGGACCCCGTGGGCCCCGGCGGCCAGGGCCACGTCCACCCGGTCGTTGACCAGCACGAGCGCCCCGCTGCCCGCCAGGGCGGCCAGCACCTCGCGGGCCAGGGCCACGAAGGCCCGCGTGCCCAGGGTCTTCTCGCGCAGCTGGACCACGCTCGCGCCCCCGGCCACGGCCAGGCGCGCCGTCCGGGCCACGCCCCGCACGCCGCACTGGCCCGCGTCGGTGACGAGGTAGACCCCGTAGTCCGGCACCGGGCGCGTCACAGCGGCTCCACGGCCACGTGGGCCTCCAGGTCCTCGCGGTCCAGGGCGTGCAGGGCGTCCAGGAAATGCAGTTGCAGGGTGCCGGGGCCCTGGGCGCGGGCGGCGGCCACGGCCCCGGCGGCGCCCATCACGGCCATGGCCGCCACGGCGGCTTCGAAGGCGTCGGGCACCACGGCGGCGAAGGCTCCCGCCAGGGCCGTGGCCGTGCAGCCCATGCCCGTGACCAGGGGCATGAGGTCGCTGCCGCCAAAGACGGCCACCGCGCGGCGCGCATCGGCCACGATGTCCACCGCGCCGCTGACCACCACCACGCAACCGGCGGCCTGGGCCACGGCCCGGGCCACATCCTCCACGCCCTGGCCCGAGTGGGCGCTGTCCACCCCGCGCGTGGAGCCCCCGGCGGCGGCCAGGGCCGCGCCCAGGCGCCGGGAGTCCACCGCGCCCAGGGCCCCGGCCACGGCCAGGACCTCCGAGGCGTTGGCCCGCAGGATGGCCGGGCGCGTCTCGCGCAGCAGGTCCAGGCTGGTGGCCGTGCGCAGGTGCGAGGCTCCGGCGCCCACGGGGTCCAGGACCACCGGGACGCCGCGCTCGCCCGCCGCACGCCCGGCCAGGAGCATGCTCTCCACCCACGGGCCGCTCAGGGTGCCGATGTTGAGCACCAGGGCCCCGGCCAGCCCGACCAGCTCCTCCACCTCTTCGGGGGCGTGGGCCATGACGGGCGAGGCCCCCAGAGCCAACAGGGCGTTGGCCGTGGTGTTCATGACCACGAAGTTGGTGATGTTGTGCACCAGGGGGCGCGCGGCGCGCACCTGCCGGAGGGCGGAATGGACGGCGGCGACGGCGGGACTCGCGGGCATAGGGCCTCCTTGTGGGCCTGGGTTCGTGCCGGAGCCTTCCAGTGATACGCAAAACGTCCAGGATTTCAAGAGCCCCCCGGGCCGGAGGCGGGCCGGGGGGATGTCCTCCGGCCCGGAGCACACGGCGCACGCGGACAGGCGGCGGAAGGGTCAGGAGCAAAACCGCCCCGGCCCGGCGGAGCGGGGCGAAGTTTCCCTTGACAGCGCGCGCGCCCCGGGCCAAGCCTCGCCCATACCCCCCTTGGGTACCCCAGGGGAACCACCAGCCACGGAGGGCCGCCCATGCGCCAGTGTATGGATTCCGACAACCTGCACCGCAGGCTGAATAAAATAAGCGGACAGATCACCGCCATCGGCAAGATGATCGACCAGGACGTGCCCTGCGAGGACATCCTGATCCAGGTCAACGCCGCCAAAAGCGCCCTGCACAAGGTCGGGCAGATCATCCTCGAAGGCCACCTGACCCACTGCGTGCGCGACGGCATCGAGCACGGCGACGCCGACAAGACCATCGCCCGCTTCGCCAAGGCCGTGGAGCATTTCTCGCGGCTGTCGTAGCCGGGTGCCAGGCCCGGCGCGGCACGGCTGGTGTGACCGACGCAGGCGGCGCGGCTGACACGGCTGGCTCACTGCATTTGACGCTGCGCATCAGACCCAGGCCGCCCTGTTTCCGGGGCGGCCTTTTTTTGGCGTTGACAGGCCCCGGCCCCCTGGAATACCTATACCCCCCATGGGTATCTAGAACCAAGGAGGAACCCGCCGTGCAACGCCTGCTCGCCTCACTCATGGAGGCAAACCGCCTGGATTTCCTGCTGCTGACCCTCTCCGGCCTGGCCCTGGGGGCCAGCTTCCTGGCCGGGGCGATGCTGCCCGTGGACCCGGCCTGGATCGCCGTGGTGCTGTGCGGCGCGCCCATCGTCAAGGGGGCCGCCGAAGGGCTGATCACAGAATTCGACATCAAGGCCGACGTGCTGGTGTCCCTGGCGCTCATCGCGGCGGTGGCCATCGGCGAGGTCTTCGCCGCCGGGGAAATCGCCTTCATCATGCAGATCGGCGCCCTGCTGGAAGAGCGCACCGTGGCCAAGGCCCGCGCGGGCATCGAGCGCCTGGTGCGCCTGACCCCGCGCACGGCGCGCGTGGTCGAGGGCGGCGCCGAGCGCACCGTGCCCGCCGACGAGGTCCGCGTGGGCCAGGTGCTGCGCGTGCTGCCCGGCGAGGCCGTGGCCGTGGACGGCGTGATCCTTTCCGGGCAGACGGCCATCGACCAGTCGGTGATGACCGGCGAATCCCTGCCCGTGGACAAGGAACCCGGCGACGAGGTGTTCAGCGGCACGGTCAACCAGTTCGGCGCCTTCGAGATGCGCGCCGTGAAGGTCGGGCAGGACAGCTCGCTGCAACGCATGATCCGCCTGGTGGAATCCGCCGACGCAGGCAAGGCGCGCATCGTGGGCGTGGCCGACCGCTGGGCGACCTGGATCGTGGCCGGGGCCCTGGCCTGCGCCGTGGGCACCTGGCTCGTCACCGGCGAGGTCATCCGCGCCGTGACCATCCTGGTGGTCTTTTGCCCCTGCGCCCTGGTGCTGGCCACGCCCACGGCTATCATGGCCGCCATCGGCAACTCCACGCGCCGGGGCGTGCTGGTGCGCCAGGGCGACGCCCTGGAGCGCCTGGCCGGGGTGCGGCGGCTGTGCCTGGACAAGACCGGCACCCTGACCCACGGCAGGCCGCAGGTGGCGGCGGTGCGCAGCATCGCCCCGGGCCTGGAGCCACAGGCCCTGCTGGCCCTGGCCGCCGCGGCGGAGCTGCGCTCGGAGCACCCCCTGGGCCGGGCCGTGCTGGCCCACTACCGCGCCACCGGCCCCGGCGCGCCCCGCGAGCCCCAGGCCTTCACCATGCTGCCCGGCAGGGGCGTGCTGGCCACGGTGGACGGGGCGCAGGTCCTGGCGGGCAACGCCGCGCTGCTGGCCGACCACGGCGTGGCCCTGCCCCCGGCCCTGGCCCGCGAAGCCGAAGACCACGTCCAGGAAGGCGCCACGCTCATCTTCGTCGCCATGGACGGCCAGGCGGCAGGGTTCATCGCCCTGGCCGACGCCCTGCGCGAGGCGGCCCCGGCCATGGTCCGCGAGGCGGGTGCCCTGGGCCTGTCCACGGTGCTGCTCACCGGCGACCACGAAGAGGCCGCCCGGCACGTCGCGGCCCAGGCGGGCATCCTGGAGCTGCACGCCCGCTGTCTGCCCGAAGACAAGCTGGCCCTCATCGACCTGTACCAGCAAAACGGCCAGCCCGTGGCTATGGTCGGCGACGGGGTCAACGACGCCCCGGCCCTGCGCCGGGCCCACGTGGGCATCGCCATGGGCGGCATCGGCAGCGACATCGCCGTGGACGCGGCGGACATCGCTCTGGTGGGCGACGACATCACGGCCATCCCGCAGACCGTCGCCCTGGCCCGGCGCATGATGCGCACCATCCACATCAACATGACCATGGCCATGGCCCTGAACTTCGTGGCCACCGCCCTGTCCATGCTGGGGCTCATGGGTCCGGTGGCCGGGGCCCTGGTGCACAACGTGGGCTCGGTGCTGGTGGTCCTCAACTCCACCCTGCTGCTGCGCTGGGCGCCGCGCCCGGCGCGCCGGGCGCGCCAGCCGCAGGCCGCCCCGGCGGACGCACCCCTGCCCGCCCCCGCCGCCGTGGCCGCCCGGCGCTAGCCCGCCAGAAATCCCCCTCGGGGGCCGCCCCCCGGCCCCGCCCCGCCCTGCCTGCGCGCCCCCCCCCCCCCCGCACAGGCAGGGCTTTTTTCATGGCCGGGCTTCCCCAGGCCGCGCAAATCTGCTAGCCTGGGTCTTGTTGGATCACCGCGTCCGTCGGGAAGGAGAGACATCCATGGGAGTTCTGGGCAGTTCGCTCACCCTGCGCAAGCAGCCGAAGATCAGCGATGCCGAGTTCGCGCAGCTGCGCGACTTCATTTATGCCAAAACGGGCATCAGCATTCCGGAGAAGCGCAAGTACCTGCTGGAGAACCGTCTGGGCACCCGCCTGCAGGAGCTCAACCTCGCCTCGTTCAAGGACTACTACGACTACCTGCGCCTGGACGCCAACCGGACCAAGGAAATGGACGCGCTGTGCGAGCGCATCACCACCAACGAGACGAGCTTCTTCCGCGACATCAAGCAGCTGACCATGTTCAAGGACCATATCCTGCGCGAGGCCCTGGAAGCCCAGGAGAAGGCCGGGCGCAAGGAGCTGTCCATCTGGTCCGCCGGGTGCTCGTCGGGCGAGGAGCCCTACACCCTGGCCATCCTGCTGCACGAGGTGCTGGGCATGTCCATCATCGGCTGGCGCATCCGCATCACGGCCAACGACCTGTCCCCGGCCATGCTGGAAAAGTGCCGCCGGGGGGTCTACGGAGACTACGCCCTGCGCACCACGCCCCGGGGCATGATCACCAAATATTTCGACGACGTGGGCGGCGGCGAGTTCCAGATCAAGTCCAAGGTCCAGAAGCTGGTCAGCTTCGGGCCCATCAACCTCTCGGACCGCGCCCAGACCCGGCGCGTGCCGCCCTCGCAGATCGTGTTCTGCCGCAACGTGATCATCTACTTCGACGACCCCATGAAAAAGCAGGTTATCTCGGCGTTCTACGACAATCTCCTGCCCGGCGGGCACCTGTTCCTGGGGCATTCGGAAAGCATCCACAAGCTGTCCACGGCGTTCCGGCCCGTGTTCAAGCCGGGCGGCATCGCCTACATCAAGGGCTAGGACCGCCCGGCGGGCGGGGGCGCCCCGAGCGGGGCACAGGGCAGCACAGGCCGGCCAAGGCCGCGCCACACAGATACGGAGGGCAGGCGTGTACCAGATCGACACCAGGGCCGCGGATTTCCCCGAAGCCGAAAGCTACGTTCGCGGTTTCTTCCTCTACGTGGACCCGGACCACGAAGCCATGGTCGCCCTGTACCGCGTGACCGTGGCCCGTACCCTGGCCGCGCTGCGGGCGGGCTGGACCTTCCCGACCATCGACCAGCTCATGCCGCGCAACGTCGAACACCTGCGCGACATGTTCTACCAGGAGCAGCAGGGCGGCCCCCGGGAGATAGTGGACGCCGAAACCAAGATCGCCTCCTTCCCCGACGTGTACTTCCGGCTGCGCGAAGAGCTGGACAGGCCCACCAGCTCGGCGGACGACGTGGCCCGGGTCGTGGGCACCGACGTGGCGCTGACGGCCAAGCTGCTCAAGCTGGTGAACAGCCCGCTCTACGGCTTTGCCGAGCGCATCGACTCCGTGCCCCACGCCGTGTCGCTGCTGGGCGTCAAGGAGGTCTCCAACCTGGCCCTGGGCATCTCGACCATCAACTTTTTCAAGGACATCCCGCCCGAGCTGATGGACATGCGCACCTTCTGGAAGCACTCCATCAGCGTGGGCATCTTCTCCAAGCTGCTGGCCTCGCGCGTGCGCGGGGCGGGCGTGGAGCGGCTGTTCACCGCCGGGCTGCTGCACGACGTGGGGCGGCTCATCCTGTTCAAGAAGCTGCCCTACGCCTCGACCCAGGCCCTGCTGCACGCCCGGTCGAACATGCTGCCCGTGGTGGACGCCGAGGGCGAGGTGTTCGGCTACGACCACACCGAGGTCGGCCAGACGCTGCTTGCGGCCTGGAACTTCCCCCCGGAGATGACCGCCCTGGTGCGCCACCACCACTCGCCCATGGAGGCGCCCTCCCCGCTGGACGCCGCCGTCGTCCAGGTGGCCGACAACATGGCCAACGCCGCCGAGATTCCGGCGGGGGGCAAGTTCGTGCTGCCCGGGGTCAGCCCCGGGGCCTGGGAGCTTTTGAAGCTGTCGCCGGAGACCATCGAGCCGCTCATGGAGCTGTACGACCTGCACATCGAGGAAGTCCTGGAGACCTTCCTCTAGGCCAGGCACCTGTTCCGGGCTTGCCTTCGGGCCGCCGAGCGTCTATGAATTGATGCGCCCGCCGCCCGGCGGGCGCACCGGTCCCTGCCCCCCGAGCCGCTCCCCGTTCCGGGCCGGGCCCGCCAGCCGCCTCTCAACAGGAAAGCCCAGGCTGCCATGGCCATCAAGTACGACGTCGCGTTCATCAACCCCTTCCTGGAAGCCGTCATCAACGTGCTTTCCACCATGGCCATGGTCTCGGCCACGCCCGGGCGTCCGTACATTAACACCCGGCGCACGGCCCAGTGCGACGTGACCGGGCTCATCGGCATCACCGGCCACGCCGAGGGCACCATCGCCCTGTCGCTGTCCAAGGGCGCCATCCTGCGCATCGTCAGCAACATGATCGGCGAGGAATACACCGAGCTGAACAACGACATCGCCGACGCCGTGGGCGAGCTGACGAACATGATCTCCGGCCAGGCGCGCCAGAACCTGTCCACCATGGGCCTGAACTTCCGGGCCTCGACGCCCTCGGTGGTCATCGGCAAGGGCCTGCGCGTGGCGCACCCGGCCTCGGGGCCCATCCTGACCATCCCCTTCACCACGCCCGACGGCGACCTGGTGGTGGAAATCTGCTTCGTGCGCTCCCAGGCCGTGGCCGTGGGCAAGGAGGTCTCCCCCCAGGCCCCGGCCCAGCCCGCCCCCGAAGCCCCCGCCACCCCCCAGCCCGACCCGGACCAGAAGCAGGACAAGATGGACCAGAACGCCATCGACAAGTTCTTCGACTAGCCGCGTTGCGGCGCATCAACGTGCGGGCGGGCCCCGGCCAGGAATGGCCGGGGCCCGCCTGCATTGCGCCCATCCCGGGTGCCGCTGCCAGGGCAAGGCCCGTTTTTGCCCCCGCCTTCCACTTCCGCAAAATATCTGCTACGCGAGTCAAGACCAAGACTCTTCCGCTGCCAGGAGGAACGCCATGAAAACCGGCGTCGCGGTCTTGATCCTGCTGCTTGCGCTGTCCGGCCCGGCCCTGGCGACCGAGCCCGTCCCTGTTTCCGCTTTCGGGCCCGGGGGCATCCAGGGCCTGCCCCCGGGCGAGGGCCCGCTTGCCCAGCGGGGCTGCTGCTCGTGGCATAAAGGTGTCTGCGGCTGCCAGAACGGGCGGGTGGTCTGCTGCGACGGCACGTTGAGCTCGACATGCACCTGCCGCGCCGACGGCGGCGCCGGGGCGGAGTTCCCCGCGCAGGCCATCTCCGACCGCCGTCGTGCGCAATCCGCCGGGCAACGAGAATAGCGCCCCCTCCCCGCGCCCCGAAAACGCCCGGGCCGGATTCCCCGCGAGGAATCCGGCCCGATGTTTTCTGCCGCAATCCCCACCCGTTGCCCCCCCCCCCGCCCCGGGGCCGCGCGGGCTTTGCCGCGCGGCCCCGGGGCGGCGTGCGGGGTCAAGGGGGCATTGCCCCCTTGCGGGGGGTGCTGGGGGGCGGCGCCCCCCAGCCGGGGTCCGGGGCAGCGCCCCGGCAACGCCGTGCGCAGCGCCCAGGCGCGGGCGCTACTTGGCGACCACGGCGCGGTCGCGCCCGCCCTCCTTGGCGGCGTAGAGGGCGGTGTCGGCGCGGGCGAAGAGGCTTTCGGCGGTGTGTCCGGGGCCGTCGGCCTGGGCGATGCCCGCGCTGACGGTGATGCGCAGGGGCGGCTCGATGCCCGGGAAGGCCAGGGCCGAGGCCGCGTGGCGCACGCCCTCGACGATTTCCAGGGCCCGGGCGGCATCGGTGGCGGGCATGATAAGGGTGAACTCCTCGCCGCCGTAGCGGCAGGCGAGGTCGTGCCCGCGGCGCACGCCCTGGCGCACGACGTGGGCGAATTCGCGCAGGACCATGTCGCCGGTGGCGTGGCCCCAGGTGTCGTTGACGCGCTTGAAGTGGTCGATGTCGAAGACCACGAGGCAGGCGCTGCCCCCGGGGCGCAGGGCGGCCAGTTCCTCGGCCATGCGCGCGTCGTAGAAGCGGCGCATGTACAGCCCGGTCAGGCCATCGACCATGGCCAGCTCGAAGAGCCGGGCGTTGTCCAGGCTCACGGCCAGCACGGTGGCCAAAAGGCGCAGGGAGGCCAGGGTTTCGGGGGCGGGGGCGGCGGTTTCCAGGCTCAGGGCGCCCAGGATCAGCCCGCTGGAGGCGACCACGGGCAGCACGAGGCAGCCCTGGCCAGGTTCGGGCCCGGCGGGCAGCGGGGCCGGGGCGCCGGGCAGCGGGGCGAAGGCCATGTCGCGCTTTTCGGTGAACACGCGTTCGAAGGCGCCGCCCGCCACGGGCACGGTCAGGGCGGGCCGGGAGGAGGCGTTGCCGGAAAACACCCGGTCCAGGCTCAGGCTGGCGCCGTCGGGGGCCAGGGTCCACAGCGCCACGCGCGGGGCGGCGGCGAAGTCGGCCAGGGTTTCCAGGGCCATGTCGGTGACCATGTCGCGGTCCGACGCTGCGGTGAGCATCCGCGAGGCGAAATTGAGGATGAGCAGGGTTTCGCCCAGGTCGGTCTCGGCCAGATGCATGGCGTCTCCTTGTCCGGCCCGGGGCCGGGAGGGGTGAGGGTGTTGCGGCTCAGACCTCGACGACCATGCCGTCGTAGGCCATGAGCACCTCCAGGGGCGTTTCGGGCATGAACAGCCCGGCGTAGCGCCGCGTCTCGTCGTGGAAGGCCTCGATGGAGGCGTCGTCCAGGGTTGGCTCCTGGTGGAAGAGGCACAGGGCGCGCACCCCGGCGCGCTTGGCCAGCTCCACGCCGACGATGTTGGACGAATGGCCCCAGTCCTTCTTGCTCGTGCTGGCGGCCTGGAAGGTGTACTGGGCGTCGAAGATCATGAGGTCCGCGCCGCGCACATGCTCCAGGAAGGGGTAGTCGTCGGCCTCGGCGTCCTCGCGGTGTTCGCTGTCGGTGGACATGACGAAGCATTTGCCAGCGGCCTCGAAGCGGTAGCCGTAGGAGCCGCCGGGGTGGTTCTGGGCGAAGGGCGTCACGGCCATGCCGCCGATCTCGGTGGTCCGGCCCGGGATCAGGGTATTGAAGGCGATGTCCGCGCCCAGGTCGTCGAAGCCCACGGGGAAGAACGGCGGCGACTGCTGGGTGCGCAGGGCGCGCTCCATGGCCTCGTGGCAGCCGTGGAAGCGGATGACGTTGCCGGGCACGTAGGCCGGGGTGAAGAACGGGAAGCCCATGAGGTGGTCCCAGTGCAGGTGGGTCATGAGGAAGTCGTAACGCCCGCCCGAGGGGCCACGCGTGGAGATCACGGCGTTGCCCAGGTCGCGCAGGCCCGAGCCGCAGTCCACGATGACGGTGGCCTCGCCGCCGCCGTCCACCTGCACGCAGCAGGTGTTGGAGCCGTAGGAGCCGTGGACGGAAAACGGCAACTCGGAGTCGATGAAGGCTTCCACGTCGGCGCCGGGGCCGAGGCTTTTGCGCGCGGCGGCCCGCAAGGCCTTGGCGACCTTGCGGCGGATGGTCGGGGCGGTGGTGGACACGGGCAGCGACCCGCGGCAGCCCCAGACGGTCACTTTCACGGCGGCACCTCCTCACGGAACGGGCGGCAGGATTTCCATTTATACACCCATCCCGGCGCAAGGTCAAAAAAAGAGGGGACTTGCCGGACGCGGGAGGCAGGCGGGAGGGTCGCGGGCGGGGCCAGGGCGGAGGCCGGACGCGGGGCCGGGAGGGCCGAAGGCGCAGGGCCCGGCATTTCCCCCCGCCCGCCAGGGGCAACCGGGCGCCAAGCCCGGCGCCGCCCTAGTCGAAGTCGGCCAGCAGGGCGCCCACGTGCAGCTCGTCGCCCAGGGCGTAGGTCTGGTAGTGCTGGCGCAGGCGCCACACGGCCTGCTGGAGCTGGTCCGACGAGATGCCGTTGCGCAGGGCCGAATAGGCCTCCACGAAGGCCGCCAGACTGTCGCAGACCTTGAGCAGTTCGCCGTCCTTGGGGTCCTGGTCGTCGCGGTTGCCGGGGCCCTGAAGCTCCTCCCAGCCCACGGCGCGCACCGCCCCGGCGCGCACCACCACGGCCTGGAACTCCGAGCCCGTCTCGCGGCCCAGGAAATAGCCCAGGCGCGCGGAGAGGTCGGCGAAGCCCCCGGCTTCCAGCGGCCCGTAGACCCGCCGCTCCAGCTCGCTGTCCTCGTACTGGCGGATGAGGTCGCCGATGGTGCGCACGGATTTCTTGACCGGCGAGATGATGTCGCGGGTCAGCACCTCGGGCAGGTCGTGGAACAGCCCGGCGAAGAAGTTGTTCTGGCGGCGCGCCGGGCAGGCGCCCACGGCCAGGCTCAGGAACCAGGCGTAGGCGGCGACGATGAACAGGTGGCCCAGGACCGAGGTTTCGGGGATGCGCGGGGTCTGCGACCAGCGCGTCTGGAAGCGCAGCTGCCCGCACAGGTGGGCGAAGCGCCCCAGCACGGACTGCGGCCCGGCCATGAGCTCGGACACGCCCGCCAGATCCTCGAAGCGGCGCAGGCCGTCGGTGAAGGACTGCTCGATACCGGCCTTTTCGTCGTCCCAGGGGCCGAGGTCCTTGATGAGGTTGAACTCCCAGCTCGACGCGTACAGGTGCGCGGCGTCGAGGATGCGCCCGGCCAGCCCGGCAGCGCCCGGGGGCTGCGACAGCCGGGCCCGGAAGCGGTCCCAGAACTCGCGGCCCACGGGCAGCAGCAGGGGTTCGAGCTGATCCAGCACCCAGGCCGTGAGCTGGCGGTAGTGCTCGGGGTTTTCCTTGATCTTGTAGAATATCGGCGGCTTGATGTCGGTGATCACCAGGCGGTAGAAGTAGTCGTACAGCCCGCCCTCGACCACGGCGTCGCCCAACTCGCGGCGGGCGACGGGGTCCAGCCCGCGCGCGTTGAGCATGAAGAGCATCCAGGCGGCCATCATCTTGTGGGCCTGCTTGTCCACTTCCAGAAGCTCCACGGGGCGCAGCTTGTCGTTCCAGCGCTTCATGGTCGTGCCGGAGAAGATGAATTGCAGCAGGCTCTTGCGGATAATCGTCATGGCGGCTCCCGGTATGGGCCCACCCTATCCCGGCGCCGGGCAAAGCTCAAGGCCCGCGCGGGCCGCCGGGCCATCCGGGCCGCCCGCGCGGGGCCCGGGTGCGAAAAGCACGGAAAAGGGGCTTCACAAGCCAAAAAGTTTCAGGTAGGTTTCCGGTCCCTGTTACGTTTCGCGCAGTGCAATTTTGATTGACAGCCGGGAGGAAAGCTCTTAAGGAGCTTTGTTCCGACTTTTTGACCTGAGGAGCTTTCCATGAAGACATATAGTCCGAAGCAGGGCGAGGTCGCCCGCGAGTGGTTGGTGGTCGATGCGCAGGACAAGATCCTGGGCCGCCTGGCCACCGAAATTGCCGTGCGGCTGCGCGGCAAGCACAAGCCTGAGTTCGCCCCGCACATGGACACCGGCGACTTCGTCGTGGTGGTCAACGCCGAGAAGATCAAGGTCACCGGCGCCAAGCTGGCCCAGAAGAAATACTACAGCTACTCCGGCTACGTCGGCGGCATCCACGAGGTCACCCTCAAGGACCTGCTGGCCACCAAGCCCGAGGAAGTCATCCGCAAGGCCGTGCGCGGCATGCTGCCCAAGAACCGCATCGGCCGGGCCATGCTCAAGAAGCTGAAGGTCTACGCGGGCTCCGAGCACCCCCACGGTGCGCAGAACCCCAAGCAGCTCGACATCTAGCACGCACCGCGAAGGAGTGAGACAATGAGCGAATTCTTCTACGGCACCGGCAAGCGGAAGACCTCCGTGGCCCGGACCCGTATCTACCAGGGCGGCACGGGCCGCATCATCGTCAACGGTCGGCCCTACGAGGAGTATTTCCCCCGGGCCACCCTGCAGATGATCATCCGCCAGCCCCTGAACCTGACCAAGACCATGGGCAAGTTCGACATCAAGATCAACGTGGACGGCGGCGGCATCGCCGGCCAGGCCCAGGCCGTGCGCCACGGCATCACCCGCGCCCTCATGGAGTTCGACGGCGGCCTGCGCCCCTCCCTGAAGCGTGCCGGGCTGGTCACGCGCGACGCCCGCAAGAAGGAGCGCAAGAAGTACGGCCAGCGCGGCGCCCGCGCCAGGTTCCAGTACTCCAAGCGCTAGAACCGGTCCTCACGCGGTGCTCTTCCGGGCGGGCTTGCGCTTTGCAGGCCCGCCCTTTGCTTTGGGCCCCGCGCCTTCACCGCCGCACGGAGGAGCCATGTCCACCGGCACCAAAGTCCAGCCCCGGCTGCTGTTTGCCGACGCGAAGGGCACCATCTACGACGACCCGGACCTGCTGCTGCTCTGCCGCCGGGGCGACGAGCTGGCCCTGCCCCGGCCCCAGGACCTGACCCCCCTGCCCGAGGGCAGCGACGTGTTCCTGCTGCCCGGGCGCCGCGCCGTGGGCATGGACCCCGAGACCGGGCAGGCCCTGGCCCTGGAGGAAAACGCCGTGGCCGCCTTCGTCTGCCCGGCGCACACGGTGACGGGCGTCGCCGCCTACGCCACCGACGCAGGCGCCCCGCGCCTGCCGCTCATGGCCTACGCCGCCGTGGGCTTCGCCGAGGGCCGCTTCTGGGTCTGCGCCAAGAAGGTGGACGAGGACCGCCGCCAGGTGTTCAGCGGCATCCCCCAGGAGCGCATCGCCCAGGGCGCGCGCAACCTGCTGGTCAAATTCCCGAAAAACAGGCTGGTGGCCCACCTGGGCCGCTGCGCCCTGACCTACTGCTGCCCGGCGGCCAAGAACCTGGCCCTGGGCCGCTTCGAGGCCCCGCTGCCCACGGCCCAGGCCTGCAACGCCCGCTGCCTGGGCTGCATCTCCCACCAGCCCGAGGACTCGGGCTTCCCCGCGCCCCAGGGCCGCATCGCGTTCCGGCCCAGCCCGGCGGAGGTCGTCGAAGTCATGGCCGAGCACGCCCGGCGCGAACGCCGCTGCCCGGTGTACTCCTTCGGCCAGGGCTGCGAGGGCGAGCCGCTGACCGAGGCCCGGACCATCGCCGAGGCCGTGGCCCGCTTCCGCGCAGGCGGCGGGCGCGGCACGGTAAACGTGAACACCAACGCCAGCCTGCCCGAGGCCATGGAGCCCCTGGCCCGCGCGGGGGTGGACTCCATCCGCGTGTCCATGAACAGCGCCGACCCCGGGCTCTACGCCGCCTACTACCGGCCCCAGGGCTACGCCGGGCTGGAGGCCGTGCGCCAGACCGTGGAGCAGGCCAAGGTCCACGGGCTGTTCGTGTCCCTGAACCTGCTGTTCTTCCCCGGCGTCACCGACACCGAGGCCGAGCTGGACCGCCTGGCGGCCTGGTGCCAGGAGCTGCGCGTGGACTTCGTGCAGCTGCGCAACCTGAACCTCGACCCCGAGCTGTACCTGGAGCTGGCCGCGCCCTTCGTCAGCGGCCCGAGCATGGGCCTGGCCAACTTCAAGAAGCGCCTGAAAAAGACCTGCCCGGACCTGGGGTTTGGCTACTTCAACCCGTACCTGGGCGACCGGAAAGCGCCCCAGGGGCCCGAAGCGCCCTGAAGCCCCCCCGGCGCGCCCGGTGGCGCACGGAGACGGCGCGAAAAAGCCCCGGGAGGCGGACCTCCCGGGGCTTTTCGCGCGTGCGCGGGGCAGCGCCCGGCGCGCTAGCAGGTTTCGGGGAAGTGGACCACCACCTGCTCGGTGTCGTCCTTGGTCATGCGCTCCACCGTGCCGATGACCCAGGCCCGCTCCTGCATGCCCTCGGCGCGGGAGACCACGTCCAGGGCCGCGTCCTCGGGTACGATGAGGATGTAGCCGATGCCGCAGTTGAAGATCTGGAGCATCTCCGGCCAGGTCATGTTCCCGGCCTCGCGCAGCCAGGGGAAGACCGGGGGCATGCCCCACGAGCCGAAGTCGATATGCGCCGCCACGCCCCGGGGCAGCACGCGCGGGATGTTGTCGTAGAACCCGCCGCCCGTGACGTGGCACATGCCGCGCACCTCGATCTCGCGCATCAGCGCGCGCACGGTGGCGACGTAGATCTTGGTCGGTGCCAGCAGCGTCTCGGCCACGGTGGCCTCCTGGCCGGGGAAGGTGTCCGAGCCCTTGAGCCCGGCGGCGGCGGCCAGCTTGCGCACCAGGGAGTAGCCGTTGGAGTGGACCCCCGAGGAGGCCAGGCCCACCAGCTTGTCGCCCGGGCGCACCGCCGAGCCGTCCACGATGCGCGCGTTGTCCACCACGCCGACGCAAAAACCGGACAGGTCGTATTCGCCAGGGGCGTAGAAGTCGGGCATCTCGGCGGTTTCGCCGCCCAAAAGCGCGCATTCGGCCTGCTTGCAGCCCTCGACCACGCCTTCGAGCACCTTGGCCGCGCGCTCCACGTCCAGCTTGCCCGTTGCAAAATAATCAAGGAAGAACAACGGCTTGGCGCCCTGGACCAGAATATCGTTGACACTCATGGCCACCAGGTCGATACCGATGGTGTCGTGGACATCATACTCGAAGGCCAGCTTGAGCTTGGTGCCCACGCCGTCGGTGGACGCCACCAGCACGGGCTCCTCCATGGCCGAGGTGTCGAGCTTGAACAGGCCGCCGAACCCGCCGATGTCGGTGATCACACCGCCGGTGAAGGTCGAGGCGACCATGCTCTTGATGCGCGAGACGAAGGCGTTGCCCGCGCCGATGTCCACCCCGGCTTCGGTGTAGGCCTTGCTCCTGTCGGTCATGGGGAACGCTCCTTGCATAGGAAATCCGGTCAACGGGTCGTCGAGGGGTGGGTTATAAGGGTTTCGGGCCCGTTCTTCAAGGGAGTATTTTTCATGAACAATCACGGCTTATTCCCCTCCGGCGGGCGCTTGCGGGCCCTGGCGGCGGCCCTGGCCCTGGGGCTGGCCCTGGCCCCGGCCCAGGCCCAGGCGGGCAACGCCACGGCCCCGGACAGGCCGCCCAAATCTTTCGGCACCGGCGGCGAAAACATCCAGATCGGCCGCGACCCGGAAACCGGGAACAACGTCATGCGCGTGGGCCCCGCGCCCCGGCCCGAGCAGCCCGAGTACCAGGTGCCCCCCGTGGAGGTCCGCCCCGAGGTGCGCTGGCCGCCCAGGAAAAAGTGACCCCGGCCCGGGCCCAGGGAGGAGACATGCACCCGGCCAAGCTCTGGAAGCCCCTGGCGGGCGGCAAGGTCCAGTGCCGCCTGTGCAGCCATTACTGCGTGCTGGCCGACGGCGGGCGGGGCCAGTGCGGCGTGCGCGTCAACGACGGCGGCGCGCTGTTCACCCTGGTGGCCGACCGCGTGGCGGCCCTGGCCGTGGACCCGGTGGAGAAAAAGCCCCTGTTCCACTTCCGCCCCGGCACCACGACCCTCAGCCTGGCGACCATGGGCTGCACCATGAGTTGCACCTTCTGCCAGAATTTTTCCCTCTCCCAGCCGCCGCGCGCGGGCGAGCCCGTGCAGGGCCGACCCGCCGACCCCGCCGCCCTGGTGCGCGCCGCGCGCGACCACGGCTGCGCCAGCCTGTCCTATACCTATTCCGAGCCCACGGTGTTCTTCGAGCTGGTCCAGGCCACGGCGGAGCTGACCCGGGCCCAGGGGCTGGACAACATCCTGGTCTCCAACGGCTTCATGAGCCCGGAGTGCCTGGAGGCCCTGGGCCCGCTGGTCCAGGCCGCCAACATCGACCTCAAGGCCTTCTCCGAGGAGTTCTACCGCGAAATCTGCGGCGCACGCCTGGCCCCGGTGCTGGACACCCTGCGCCGCATCAAGGCCCTGGGCTGGTGGCTGGAGGTGACCACCCTGGTCATCCCCGGGCTCAACGACTCCGATGCCGAGCTGGCGGCCATGGCCGGGTTCATCGCCACGGAGCTGGGGCCCGACGTGCCCTGGCACGTGTCGCGCTTCCACCCGGACCACCGCCTGCGCGGGGTGCCCGCCACGCCGCTGGCCACCCTGGAGCGCGCCTGGCGCCTGGGCCACGAGGCCGGGCTGCGCTTCGTCTACCCCGGCAACGTGCCCGGCCACGACGCCGAGTCCACCCGCTGCCCGGGCTGCGGCGCCGTGCTGCTGCGCCGCGCGGGCTTTGCGGTGCAGGACAACGTGCTCTCCCACGGCCCGGCGCGCGGCCACTGCCCCGAATGCGGCCTGCCCGTGGCCGGGGTCTGGTAGCGGACGGGCGAGCCCGGGCCGCGCGCCCGCAACGCCCGTGCCCCGCCCCGGGCGCCCCCGGAGCGCGCCAGGGCCGCCGCCGCGCCGCAGCACCGCACGGCGCCAGCCGCCGCCCCGCGTCTTGCCTTGGCGCCCCCTTTCCGGTACGACACCCTCTCCCGTCGGGGCGTGGCGCAGCCTGGTAGCGCGTCAGCTTTGGGAGCTGAATGCCGGAGGTTCAAATCCTCTCGCCCCGACCAGATTTGCGCGGGTCGCGGCCGGGGCCGTGGCCCGCTTTCCTGTGCCCGGGAAACCGGGACGGGTTGCCCTGCCGCGATTCGTCAAAACTTCCCGGCGCTGACCGGAAACCGCCTTTTCCCACCATTCCAATCCATTTGACGCCCTCTCGGCGCCTGTGCATAGTCTGTCTGCACAATCCATCCACGCCACGGCCCGCACGGACCAGCCCACGAGGATTTCCACACCGATGCACAGCCCCACGCCCAGCTCCCGGCCCCGACGGGCCGCACGTCCGGCCCTTGTCCCGCTTCCTGCCCTCGTCCTGCCCGCGCTGCTGGCCCTGGCCCTGGCCGCCCTGGCCGCAGGCTGCAAGGACGGCGCCCCGGCCCAGGGCGGCGCCCCCCGGCCCGTGACCGTCGCCGTGGCCCAGGCCCAGGCCCGGGACGTGCCCCTGGAGCTGCGCGCCGTGGGCACGGTGCAGTCCCTGGCCTCGGTGGCCGTCACGCCGCGCACGGGCGGGATGATCGTGGCCCAGCACGTGGCCGACGGGCAGCTGGTGGCCGAAGGCCAGCCCCTGTTCCAGATCGACCCGCGCCCGGTGCAGGCCCGGCTGCGCGAGGCCCGGGCCCAGCTGGCCCGCGACCTGGCCGCCCTGGAGCAGGCCCGGCGCGACATGCAGCGCCAGCAGGACCTGGTGACCCAGGCTGCCGTGAGCCAGGAGCAGTTCGAGCGCGCCCGCACCGAGGAGGACAGCCTGTCCGCCACGGTGGAAATGAACCGCGCGGCCATCGAGCGCATCGAACTGGAGCTGGAATACACCGACGTGCGCGCGCCCATCTCCGGGCAGGCGGGCAAGGTTCTCGTGCAGCGCGGCACGGTGGTCGAGGCCGACAAGGGCACGCTGCTGCTCATCAACCAGGTCTCGCCCATCGCCGTGGACTTCGCCGTGCCCGAGCAGCATCTGCCCGCCGTGCGCCAGCGCCTGCTCCAGGGCCAGGCGCAGGTGCTGGCCGCGCCCACGGGCGACCCCGGCCCCGCCGAGGCCGGAACCCTGGCGGCCATGGACAACGCCGTGGACAAGGCCACGGGCACCATCGGCCTGCGCGCAGTGTTCGCCAACCCCGCCGGGCGCCTGTGGCCCGGGCAGTTCACGCGCACGACCCTGGTGCTGGGCGTGCTGCCCCAGGCGGTGGTGGTGCCCTCGGCGGCGGTGAGCGTGGGCATCGACGGGCCGTACTGCTACGTGGTCGCGGACGGCGTCGCCCAGCTGCGCCCGGTGGAGCTGGGCCCCGTGCTCGACGGCGAGACCGTCGTCACCTCGGGCGTGGCCCCGGGCGAGACGGTGGTCACCCAGGGCCAGATCCGCCTCAAGCCCGGCACGCCCGTGAGCCCCGCCCCCGCAGGCCAGAGCTGAGGCCGCCATGAACATCTCGCGCATCTTCGTCGAACGCCCGGTGATGACCACGCTGCTCATGCTCGGGCTGCTGGTCTTCGGCCTGTTCAGCTACACGCTTTTGCCCATCAACAACCTGCCCAACGTGGACTTTCCGACCATCGAGGTCTCGGCCTCGCTGTCGGGCGCCAGCCCCGAGACCATGGCCTCGTCCGTGGCCTCGCCGCTGGAAAAGGAGTTCTCGGCCATCGCGGGGCTGGAGTCCATCACCTCCGAAAGCACCCTGGGCTCCACGCGCATCACCCTGGAGTTCGCGCTCTCGCGCAACATCGACGACGCGGCGCTGGACGTGCAGGCGGCCATCTCCTCGGCCATGCGCGCCCTGCCCGACGACATGAACACCCCGCCGTACTTCCGCAAGGTCAACCCGGCGGCCTCGCCCATCCTGATGATCGCCGTCAGCTCGCCGACCCTGCGCCTGTCCGAGGTCACGGAATACGCCGAGACCATCATGGCCCAGCGCATTTCCATGGTTTCGGGCGTGGCCCAGGTCAACGTCTACGGCTCGCAGAAGTACGCCGTGCGCATCCGCGTGGACCCCGAGCTGGTGGCCGCGCGCGGCATCGGGCTGGACGAGGTCCTGGCCGCCGTGCAGCGCGCCAACGTGAACCTGCCCACGGGCACGGTGGCGGGCCCCGGGCGCGAATACACCGTGCGCTCCTCGGGCCAGCTCATGGACGCCGAGGCCTTCCGGCCCCTGGTGGTCAGCTACATGGACGGCTCGCCCGTGCGCCTGGGCGAGCTGGCCGTGGTCGAGGACGGCGTGGAAAGCGAGCGCCGCGCCAACACCTTCGACGGCGACCCGGCCATCATCCTGGCCATCTCGCGCCAGCCGGGGTCCAACACGGTGCAGATCGTGGACGACGTGCTGCGGCTCATGCCCTCGTTCCGCTCGCAGATCCCGGCCGCGGTGGACCTGGAGGTCATGTACGACCGCTCGCAGACCATCCGCGAGTCCGTGGCCGACGTGGAGTTCACCCTGTATCTGGCCGCCGTGCTGGTGGTGCTGGTCATCTTCCTGTTCCTGCGCACCCTGCGGGCGACGATCATCCCCAGCCTGGCCCTGCCGCTGTCCATCGTGGGCACCTTCGCGGTGATGTACCTGGCCGGGTTCAGCCTGAACAACATCTCGCTCATGGCCCTGACCCTGTCCCTGGGCTTCGTGGTGGACGACGCCATCGTCATGCTGGAAAACATCGTGCGCCACAAGGAGATGGGCAAGCCCACCCTGCGCGCGGTGCTCGACGGCTCGCGCGAGATCAGCTTCACCATCGTGTCCATGACCGTGTCCCTGGCGGCGGTGTTCATCCCGGTGCTGTTCATGGGCGGCATCGTGGGCCGGCTGTTCAACGAATTCGCGGTGACCATCTCCAGCGCCATTCTCATCTCCGGGCTGGTCTCGCTGACGCTTACGCCCATGCTCTGCCGGCTCATCCTGCGCGACCACGCCCGCGCCCGGCACGGCGCGCTGTACATGGCCATCGAGCACGGCTTCGAGGCCCTGCGCCGGGGCTACGAGGCGACCCTGGACGCGACCCTGCGCCACCGGGCCCTGGCCATGGCCCTGTCCCTGGCCATCCTCGGGTTCACGGGCTGGCTGTTCGTGGCCGTGCCCAAGGGCTTTCTGCCCAGCGAGGACCAGGGCCGCGTGGACGTGTCCACCGAGGCCGTCGAGGGCACGTCCTTCGAGGTCATGCGCGAGCTCCAGCGCAAGGTGGACGCCATCGTCGCCGCCGACCCGGCGGTGGAATCGACCATGTCCGTGGTCGGCTCGGGCGGGCCCAACAGCAACACCAACGCGGGGCGCGTCATGGGCAAGCTGCGGCCCCTGCACGAGCGCGACGCCAGCGCCGACGAGGTGGTCGCCCGGCTGCGGCCCCAGCTGGCCGACATCCCCGGCATCATCGCCGTGCCGCGCAACACGCCCCCGGTGCGCATCGGCGGGCGCACCACCAAGGCGCTGTACCAGTTCACCCTGCAAAACCCCGACACCGAGGAGCTCTACGCCCACGCGGCGCAGTTCCTGGCGCGCATGCGGGCCATGCCCCAGATCCAGGACGTGGACAGCACCATGCAGCTCAACACCCCGCAGCTGCGCGTGCAGATCGACCGCGACCGCGCGGCGGCCCTGGGGGTCAGCCCGCGGCAGATCGAAAACACCCTGGCCATGGCCTACGGCTCGCGCGAGGTGTCCACCATCTACGCGCCCACCAACGACTACAAGGTCATCATGGAACTGGCCCCGGACTTCCAGCGCACGCCCTACGCCGTGAGCATGCTGCGCGTGCGCGCCGACGGCGGCGCGCTCATCCCCCTGGACGCCGTGGCCGACCTGTCCCTGGACTCGGGGCCCTCGTCGGTGTCGCACACCCAGCAGATGCCCTCGGTGACGCTGTCCTTCAACCTGGGCCCGGGCCAGTCCCTGGGGCCCACGGTGGCGGCCATCGAGGCCCTGGCCCTGGACACCCTGCCGCCCTCGTTCAACTTCAGCTTCCAGGGCACGGCCAAGGCCTTCCAGGACTCCATGGCCGGAATGTGGATGCTGCTGCTGCTGTCCATCGTGGTCATCTACATCGTGCTGGGCATCCTCTACGAGAGCTTCATCCACCCGCTGACCATCCTCTCGGGCCTGCCCTCGGCGGGCGCGGGCGCCCTGCTGACCCTGGCCGTCTTCGGGCGGGACCTGGACATCTACGGCTTCGTGGGCATCATCATGCTCGTGGGCATCGTCAAGAAAAACGCCATCATGATGATCGACTTCGCCATCGCCGCCCAGCGCGACCAGGGCCTGACGCCCCTGGAGGCCATCCGCCAGGGCGCGCTGATCCGCTTCCGGCCGATCATGATGACCACCATGGCCGCGCTCATGGGCGCGCTGCCCATCGCCCTGGGCATCGGCGCGGGCGGCGACGCGCGCCAGCCCCTGGGGCTGGCCGTGGTCGGCGGGCTGCTCATCTCCCAGGTGCTCACGCTGTACTTCACGCCGGTCTACTACACCTACCTCGACGCCGCCCGGCGCCGCATGGACCCGGCGCCCCGGGAGCAGGCCGGGTAGCGCCCGCCCGCAGGGGCGGGGCGGGCGCGTACCGAGCGGCGGGATGTCGCCTGCCCGCTCGGCGCGGGCCCGCTTCGTGGCGCGGGCAGCGCCCCCGCCACGCCTCGGGCGACCGCGCAGCACCCCCACACGCAGGAAGCGCGCCACGCAGACCAGGGCGGAGCAGAACGCGTGCGACATCGCCCAGTTGCGTTGCAACCCATGCCCAGCAAGGCCTCCCGGGTATTTCCCCCTGTACAAATGGTGGAAACCCCTATATACAGACATCGCGCTCTGGGGTATGGTGATAGTTTGGCCCAGGCGCACCGGGACAAACGGGAGAAACGCCGCCCGCCGCCCACGGCGGGCTCCGCATACCGACCAACGCAAGGAGCAGGCTGCCCCCCCAGGGCAGCGCAGCACCCGGCGCGCCGCGCCCGGGCGCTCTCCGCGTTCGCCGTCTTGCCGTTTCGGCCCCCTCCCCAGCGAGAAACCATGCACGAGCCCTTCGACCGCCCCGGCCTGCGCCAGGACCGCTATTTCGCCGTATCGCCCCTGATGCTGTTCCCCGGCAGACAGGGCGGGTTCGACGTATTCCTGCTGCGCGACGGGGAGTTCGTGCTCTACACCCGCGCCTGCGAGCGCTTCACCGCGCGCCACCGGGCCGCCCTGCGCGAGAATGGCGTGGCCGAGGTCTACATTTCCTGCGAGCAGGAGCCCGCCTACCGCGCCTACGTGGAGCACAACCTCGGCAAGACCCTGCTGCACGAGGACGCCCCCCTGGAGGAGCGCGCGCGCATCGTCCACGACTGCGCGGTGGACATCGTGCGCTCGGCCTTCGAACACCGCCTGCCCGAGGCCCTGGCCCGCCAGCAGAACATCGCCCGGGTCATGGACTTCGTGCGCGAGGCCATGGCCTTCCTGTGCGCCGGGCAGTCCTTCCAGACCCTGGCCCAGCTCGTGTCCCACGACTACCGCACCTTCTCGCACTGCGTACACGTCTTCCTCTACTCCTCGGCCATCCTGCAAACCTACGGCACCGACCGCGAAACCCTGGTCCAGACCGGCATCGGCGCCATGCTCCACGACATCGGCAAAGTCCTGGTCTCCCACGACATCCTGAGCAAGACCGGCGCCCTGACCCTCACCGAGCGCGCCGTCATCAACACCCACCCCCAGAAGGGCGTGGCCCTGTGCGCCGGGCTGCCCCTGTCCCAGACCGCCCACAACTGCATCCTGCTGCACCACGAAAAGCTCGACGGCTCGGGCTATCCCGCCGGGGCGGCGGGCGAGGCCATCCCCCTGCCCGTGCGCGCCGTGACCATCGCCGACATCTACGACGCCATGACCACCAACCGCCCCTACAGCAAGGCCATGAACCCCTTCCAGGTGCTGCGCATCATGCGCGACGAGATGTTCGACGAACTGGACATCGAGATGTTCAAACGCTTCGTGACCATCCTCTCCGGGGCCCGGATCGTCTAGCCCGGCCGCCTTCACCCTCCCTCCCGTGACGCTGCCCGCGCAGCCGCTGCCCGCACAGAAAACCGACTGCCCCGAAGTCGATTTTCCAGCAAAGGCATTGACATCCTCCGCCTCCGGAGAGTAGTAGTCCCAAAAGGAACCACTACCGCATGGACTGCATCGACGCCCTCAACAGGTTCGGCCTGACCCGCCAGGAGGCGCTGATGTACGTGACCCTGCTGGGCCACGGGCCGCAGACGGGGTACGAGGCCGCCAAGCGGGCCGGGATATCGCGCTCCAACGCCTACGCGGCCCTGGCCGGGCTGGCGGAAAAGGGCGGGGCCATGAGTTCGGGCGGCGCGGCCAGGCGCTTCAGCCCCACGCCCCGGGGCGAGTTCCTGGCGCGGCTGCGCGCCGCCAGCGAGGCCGCCCTGGCCCTGCTGGAGCGCGAGCTGCCCGAGCGCGCGGACGAGGAGGAGCCCTACCTCACCGTGTCGGGCCATGCCAACGTGGTGGACAAGATGCGGGCCATGCTCGGGGCGGTGCGCAGCCATGTGTACGTCTCGGCCCACAGCGCCGAGGCCGCCCATGTGGCCCACGAGTTGGCGGCCCTGGCGGCGCGCGGGCGCAAGACGGTGCTGCTGTGCGACGCCGACCCCGGCCTGCCCGGGGTGCTGGTGCACCGCAAGGCCCGGGAGCGCGGGCACGTGAAGATCATCGCCGACACCGCCGCGGTGCTCACCGGGAGCCTGGAGCCCAAGGGCTCGGCCCAGTGCCTGTATTCGCGCAACGGCCACCTGGTGCGGCTCATGCGCGAGGCCTTCCTGAACGAGCTGGCGCTCATCGCCCGGGAGGGCGAGGCGGCGCCGCCCGGGGCGGCAGGGCAGGAGTAGACAGGATTTTTCGCCACCGCCGGATGCGGCGGCTGGCGGCAGACAGTTCGGCGGGCGGACTCTGGCAGGCTCCGCATCGCCGGGCACCTCCGTGCAGAGGGCCGGCTCCGGATTGGCCGGGGCCGGCCCTTTCCTTGCGTGGCGGGCCGGGCCTGGGCGCGCGGGCCATGGTTCGGCCTGGACGGTGCGCCCGCGCGGGGTCAGGCCGGGTCGTCCCCGCCCCGGCTCCGCTCCGGAGGGCCCTGAGGAGCCGCAGCAGCCCCCGCGCCGCCGGGGGCGAAGCCGGACACCAGGTGCAGGTCGCGCTGGGGAAAGGGAATCTCCACCCCTGCGGCGCGCAGGGCGTCCAGCACCGCCAGCCCCACCTCGCTGCGCACGTTGCCCACGCCGTTTTCCGGGTCGCCGACCCAGAAGCGCAACTCCAGGTCCAGCGCGCTGTCGCCAAAGCCCCGGAACAGCGCCCGGGGCTTCGGCGAGGCCAGCACGCGCGGCACCCCCGCCGCCGCCTCGGCCATGAGCGCCAGCACGCGGCGCACGTCGGGCGTATTGTAGCTCACGCCCACGGGCAGGCGCAGGCGCACGTTGTTGTCGGAAAACGACCAGTTGACCACCTGCCCGGTGATGAGGTCCTCGTTGGGGATCAGGTATTCCGTGCCGTCGCGGGTGACCACGGAGACAAAGCGCGCCCGCAGCTCCTTGATGGCCCCGTAGACCCCGCCGACCTCGATCACATCGCCGGGCTTGATGGACTTGTCCAGCAGCAGGATGAACCCGCTGACGAGGTTGGAGAAGACCTTCTGCAGGCCGAAGCCCAGGCCCACGCCCACGGCGCCCGAAAAGACCGTGAGCGCCGTCAGGTCCACTCCCACGCTGCCCAGGGCGATCATGAAGGCCAGCACGAACAGCGCGACGCGCACCACCTTGCCCAGCAGCACGCGCATGGAGGGCGTCATCTCCGTCACGCCCTGCATGCGCCGCTCCACCAGCTCCGAGGCCCAGGCCCCCAGGCGCATGAGCACCGCCAGCACGACGCCCGCCTTGGCCAGGGTCAGCACCGTCATGCGCGCCCCGCCCAGGTCCAGCCCGAAGCCGTCCAGCCAGGCCAGCACGGGCGAGAGCACGCCCGCCGTCTCCAACGCCACGGCCACCAGGGCCACGACGGCGGCCAGCCGCCCCCACAGCCGCGACAGCATCACCGACCCCAGGAAGCGCACCAGCACATAGGCCAAAAGGATGGTGCCCGCCGCCTTGAGGCCCGCCCCGGGCAGCCCGGCCCCGGCGAACGCCGCGCGGGCCCCCAGCACCAGCACCATGCCCGTGGCCCAGGGCAGCACCTGGGCCAGGGCCCGGGCCACGCGCGCCACCGGGCCCGGCCCGCCCGGGAAGCGCACCTGCATCTGGGCCACCAGGGGCCGGGCCAGGGCCCAGCCCGCCACGCAGCACGCGGCCACGGCCACGGCCTGGGCCAGGGCCGTCCAGGCCAGCAGGTGGGTGCGGGTCCATTGGACGAGGAAATCCGTCAGTGCGGGAAGCACGTCGTGCAGCGGCATGGGGCTCCTCGGCTCAGGCGGGAATGCGGACCAGGAAACCGGCGCCCGGGCCCGGGGCGAGCTCGACGCCCCCGCCCACCTGGGCCGCCAGCCCGTGCACCAGCTCCAGGCCCAGGGTGCCGCTGTTGCGCACGTCCAGCCCTGGAGGCAGGCCCACGCCGTCGTCGGACACCGCCAGCTCGTAGACACCCGGGGCCCGGCCCAGGACGATGCGCACCCGCCCGGCGCGCCCGCCCGGGAAGGCGTGGCGCAGGGCGTTGGTCAACAGCTCGGTGCAGATCAGGCCCATGGGCATGGCCTTATCCGGCTCCAGCTCCAGGTCCGGGCAGTCCAGGTCCAGGATCAGGGCGTCGGGCACGGCGTAGGCCCGGCGCACGGCGTCGGCCAGGCTGCGGAAATAGTCGCGGGCGTTGATGGAGTCCAGGTGCCGCGAGCTGGACAGCGCCTCGTGGACCTTGGCCACGGAGAGCACCCGCCCCCGCACCGCGCGCAGGGCGTCGGCGCAGGCGCCGCTTTCGCAGCGCATGCCCTGCAGGGCCAAAAGCCCGCAGATCATGTTCAGGTTGCTCTTGATGCGGTGGTGGATCTCCTTGAGCTGCAACTCGCGGTCCACGGCCTGGGAGCGCAACCCGGCCATGACCCCGGCCATGTCGCGCTCCACGGCCTTCTTTTCCAGGGCGATCTCGATGGCCGCCTTGATCTGGTCGTTCTGGCTGGGCTTCAATATGTAGCCGTAGGGGCGCACGGCCTTGGCCTGGGCGATGTGGCTGTCGTCGCCGTAGGCCGTGAGCAGGATCACCGGGGTGTCCAGCTGCTCCTGGATGGTGGCGCAGGCGGTGATGCCGTCCATGGCCCCGGGCATGACGATGTCCATGAGCACCAGGTCCGGCGCCAGCTCGCGCACCAGGCGCACCGCGTCGGCCCCCGAGGAGGTCTTGCCCACCACCTCGTAGCCCAGGGCTGCGAGCATGTCCTCGAGCTGGGTGATGATGATCGCCTCGTCGTCGACCACCAGGATCCTGTTGGCGCCGCCGTCGGGAGGGGTCATGGGGTTGCTCCTTCGTCTTGCCGTCTGAAGGTGATCCATACGCGGGTGCCGCCGCCGGAGGTGACGTCCAGGCTGCCGCCAAGCTGGTAGCGCACGATATTGCCCATGAGCTTCATGCCCGCGCTGCCCTCGTGCGCAGCCCCGGGCAGGCCCACGCCGTCGTCCTCCACGCGCAGGGCCACCGTGTCGCCTGCGCCGGGGGCCACGGCCACGAGCACCGAGCCCCGGCGCCCGCCGGGGAACGCATGCTTGAAGACGTTGGACAGCGCCTCGCTGAGCACCAGGCCGCAGGGGATGGCCTTGGACAGGGGCAAAAACGTCTCGGCCAGCTCGAAGCGCGGCGTGACGTTGCCTGCGTTGTACATCTGGGCGAGCTGCCAGGTCAGCAGCTTGGCGTAGCTTGCAATGTCGATGCTGTCAAAGCGTTCGTAGCCGTACAGTTGCAGATGGATCATGGCCATGCTGTGGACCTTGGACTGCGTGTCGCGCATGATCTCCCGCGCGCTGGGGTCCTCGATGCGCCGCCCGGCCATGTCCAGCAGACTGGAAATGATCTGCAGGTTGTTCTTCACCCGGTGGTGGACTTCCTGGAGCAACAGTTCCTTCTCGCGCAGGGAGCGCAGGGTCTGCTGTTCGGCCTCGCGGCGCAGGGTCACGTCGCTGGACACCCCGGCCAGCCATTCCACCGCGCCGGCATCGTCGAGCACCGGGAAGGTCCGCTCGCGGACCCAGCGCACGGCGCCGTCCGCCGACACCAGCCGGTATTCGACCTCGCGCGGGCCCCGGGCCGGGCGGAGATAGTGGGCCGCCAGGCGCCTGCGGTCCTGCGGGTGGACCCGGGCCAGGAACCCGGCGGGATCGCGGAAGACCTCCTCGCGCGGGCCCACCAGGCGCTCGAAGGCCGGGCTCAGGTAGATGAGGGTGCCCCGGTCCGGGCTGGTGATCCAGAACACGTCCTCCACGGTTTCGGCGATGATGCGGAACTTGCGCTCACTCTCGCGGAAGGCCTGCTCCACATGCCTGCGGGCGATGGCGTTGCCCAGGATGTCCGCCGCGGCCATGAGCGCCTCCAGTTCCACGGGCATCCAGCGCCGGCCCCGCGAGCAGTCGTCGAAGCCCATGAAGCCCCACCACTGGTCACGCACGAACACCGGCACCACCGCCAGGGACAGCACGCCGTGCAGGCGCACCAGGGCCTGCTCGCCGGGCTCCAGATCCTGGGCCAGCCTGTGGAAGGGCCGCTTGGCGCCCAGCACGGCCCCCAGCTCGCGCAGGTCGGCCTCGTCGTAGCGCAGGCGCCGCAGGCGCGCGGCGTCGGGCCGGGGCGGGGCGGCCGGGGCGGCCCAGTCCACGAGCAGCTCCATGCACAGCCGCCCGGCGTCGTCGCGCACGTTGCGGAACAGGTAGGCCCGGTCGGCCCCGGCGGCCACGCCGAAGGTTTCCAGCACCGTGGCGATGGACCCGCGCCAGTCCGGCTCGCGCAGGAACTTCTCCGCCGCCAGGCTCACGGCCTCGAGCACCGCGTCGCGCCGCAGCAGCGCTTCCTCCATGAGCTTGCGCTCGGTGATGTCCTCCACCACCACGAAGCTGTGGCGGTGCCCGCCGCCCTCGTCCAGGATGCGGCTCACGGTGACGTTGGCCCACACGACCTGGCCGTCCTTGCGCAGGTAGCGCTTTTCCATGGAGCAGTCGGGCATCTCCCCGCGCAGCATGGCCTGGTGCAGCGGCAGGTCGGCGGGCAGGTCGGCGGGCAGGATCACGTCCTGGAAGCGCAGCCCGGTCAGCGCGGCGCGCGGGTGGCCCAGGATGGCGCACAGCCGGTCGTTGACCTCCAGGAACCGCCCGTCCAGCCCGCAATGGGCCATGCCCACGGCGGACTGCTCGAAGGTCGCCCGCAGGCGCGCCTCGCTGTCCAGCAGCTCGCGCTGGGCGTTGCGCTCGGCGGTCACGTCGCGCGAATACAGGGCGTAGCCGCCCACGGCCCCCGCCTCGTCGAACACCGGGGACACCTCGCGCTCGAAGAAGCGCCCGGCCCCGGCCTCGGAGTACTGCACGGGCCCGCCCATCTCGCGCACCTGGGCGAAGACGCGCTCGCCGGGCGGGCGCATTCCGGCGCAGGCAAAAGCGCTCACCGGGCGGCCGATGATCTCGCCGGGCCGCCGCCCCAGGGCGTCCGCCGCGTGGCGGTTCACGGCCTGCACCGTGCCGTCCAGGGCCAGCAGCAGCACCTGGTCGGGGATGGCGTCGAACAGCGCACGCAGGGTGCCCTCGCGCCGACGCAGGGCGTTCATGGCCGCCAGGCGGCGCTCCTCCACGGCGATGGCCGAGCCCACCACACCCAGCAGCCAGCGGTCCTCGTCGCCGGGCTGCTCGTCACGGGCGTAGACCACGCACAGCGTGCCCAGGCGGCTCTCGCCGATGGCCACGGGAACGCCCAGGTAGGTCATCAGCCCGTAGCGGCGCACGTTGGGGTCGGTCTCGGCGAAGCGCGAGTCCTGGAGGTTGCGGATGAGCAGCGGCCCGGCGTCGCCCAGCCGCGCCACCTCGGTGCAGATATGCCCCCGGGCGTCGCCCCGCAGTTCGAGGTCCGCAGGCGCGTTCCAGGCGCCCGCCACCTCCAGGGCATCGCCTTCGATGCGGCTGTAGAGGGCGCAGGCGCCGTCGAGCATGGCGCCGCACAGGCCCACCAGGGCCTGGATGTTGCCCACCGGGTCGCTGCCGAAGTGCAGCAGCGTATGGTTCAGGCGCTCCAGGCGCGCAAGCATCCTGCTGGGGCGGGTGATGTCCGTGCAGACCCCGAGCACCGCCCCGGCGCCGTCGTGGGTCAAAAAGGGCATGGCCGCGCACTGGAGCACGCGGCGGGCGCCCGAGGCGTCGATGAACTCCAGGGCGGGCTCGGCCACCGGGCGGCCCGTCTTGAGCACGCGGCGGTCCACCTCGGCCAGCCCGCCGTGGGGGGGGCACAGCCCGGCCCCGGGGCCGCAGGCCGTCAGGGCCTGCACGGTGGTGCCGCAGGCCTCGGCCATGGTCCGGTTGGCCAGCAGATAGCGGCCCGTGCCGTCGCGGGCGTAGATCATATGCGGCACCAGGTCGATGACCTGGCGCAGGCGCTGCTCGCTCAGGGCCAGCTCGTCGCGGGCCAGCTTCAGGCCGGTCAGGTCCGCCAGGAACAGCAGGCTCGCCGGGGCGCCCTCCCAGTCGATGCGCACGCCCGAGGCGCCCACCCAGCGGGTATGCCCGCTGCGGGCCTGCACCCGGAACATGGTCTGGCCCGGGGCCGCCCCCGTGCGCAGCAGCGCGTCGCGCAGGGCCCCGACCATGTCCCGG
Source organism: Desulfocurvus vexinensis DSM 17965 (assembly GCF_000519125.1). NCBI lineage: Bacteria > Pseudomonadati > Thermodesulfobacteriota > Desulfovibrionia > Desulfovibrionales > Desulfovibrionaceae > Desulfocurvus > Desulfocurvus vexinensis. Next base: position 398,394 of record NZ_JAEX01000001.1, on the reverse strand, counting down.
TCGCCGGGGAGCACGAAGTCCAGCAGGTCGCGGTGGCGCAACTCCTCGCGCGAATAGCCGCACAGCGCCTCCACCCAGGGGTTGGCGAACAGCAGCCTGAAGTCGCGCACCACGAGCACCCCCACGCTGGCGCGCTCGAAGATGGTGCGCAGCTTGCGTTCGCTCTCGCGCAGGGAGCCGTCGGTGGCGCGGATGTCGGTGATGTCCTGGAGCACGCCGACCACGTAGCGCCGCCCGGTGTCCGGGTCCACGTGCAGGCTCTTGCGGGCCACGATGTGGTGCGTGCGCCCGCCCCAGACCACGCGCGCCTCGTAGTGCTGCGACTCCCCGCCGGACAGGACCTGCTCGTCCTTCGCCCACAGGAAGCGCACGTACTCGTCGTCGTAGAAGTCCGCGTCGCCCTTGCCCAGCAGCTCGTCGCGTCCGTGGCCGAGCACCCGGCAGGCCGCATCGTTCAGGTAGACCCAGCGGTGGTTTTCGTCCTTGACGAAGACGGGGGTGTCCAGGCTGTCCAGGGCGGCGGACAGCCCAAGGCCAGCGCCGCCGCCCGCGCGCGCGCCACCGTGCCGCTTTGCCCCGGAATCCTTGTGCCGTGCGCTCAAATCCACCCCTTCGGCCCGTGGTCGGGCCCTGGTCGTCCCCTCTCCCTAACCCACTCCCCCGGCCAAGGACAAGGGCCATGAAAACGCCGGGACTTCCGGGCCCGGGGCGCCGCTCCCCGTGGGGACTCCGGGCCCGCCCCCGCCCCCTCGCGTGCGTCCGCGCCATGGCCCTGCGGGGACGGACAAATTCGATAGCTGCTTCGCGCCGCACCCGCGCGCGCACCCGCCGAGGGCCCCTCCCTTCCTCTTTTGCGCCCTTTGTCCGAATCGCCACCGCTTCGCGCACACCCGCGACATGGTCAGGCACGCAGGCGTACACCCCGCCGCGCCCGCGTGCGGCCCGCCAGCCCGGCCACTGGCCCTGTTTTTGCTTTTCCCGTTCCGGTCCCATCTCTTCATCAGGAGTCTCCCATGCCCCGCAGCCCGCTTGCCCCCTGCGTTCCCTTCCTGCCCGCCGCCCTCTGCGCCGCGGCCCTGCTGGCCGTTGCCGCCTCCGGGCCCGACCCGGCCTCCGCAGCCATGACAAATATGCAAAGCGCCCTGGCCGCCCAGCGCTCCTGGACCCTGGCCCTGGGCGCGCTGACCCTGGGCGCGGCCCTGCTGGGCGCGGCCTGGGCGGCCCTGGTGGCGGCCCGGCAACGGCGGGCCCTGGACGCGACCCGGGCCCGGCTGGCCGCCCTGCTGGCCCCCGGGGGGCCCGCAGCGGCGGGCGATGACAATTCTGTCCCGGACCTGCCCGGGTTCGATGCCATTTTTGTCAGCATCCGCCAGCTGCTTCAAGACCGGGAGGCCCTGGCCGGGAAGGTCCGGGCCCTGGAGGCCAACCTGGCCGCCGAGGTCCGGCGCCGGGAAGACCTGGCCCGGCGCGCCGAGGCCTCGCGCTGCCAGAGCCTGCGCAGCGCGGCCGCGACCCTGGGCGCGGCCATCGCCGACATCCACGGCAGCGCCGCCGACCTGGAATTCGCCGCCCAGAGCGCGGCCCGGGGCGCCGGGGAGCAGCGCCAGCTGGCTGCGGAAACCGCCACGGCCATGGAGCAGATGAACGCCTCGGTGGCCCAGGTGGCCCAGGGGGCGGAATCCGCCGCCCTGGCCGCCCAGCGGGCCATGGAGCAGGCCCAGGCCGGGGCCGGGGCCGTGGAAGAGACCGTGGGCGCCATCCAGGCCGCCCGCGAGCGCACCGCCGAGCTGGGCGCCGTGGTCCAGGGCCTGGGCACCCAGGCCGAGAACATCGGGCAGATCATCGGGGTCATCAACGACATCGCCGACCAGACCAACCTTTTGGCCCTCAACGCGGCCATCGAGGCCGCGCGCGCGGGCGACGCCGGGCGCGGCTTCGCCGTGGTGGCCGACGAGGTGCGCAAGCTGGCCGAAAAGACCATGGCCGCCACCCGCGACGTGGGCACCCAGATCGAGGGCATCCAGCAGGGCGTGGGCCGCACCCGCAGCGGCATGGAGCAGGCCGCGCACCTGGTGGGCCAGGCCACGGACGTGGCCCGCCGCTCGGGCGACATGCTGGCCGCCATCGTCGGCCTGGCCGGGGAGAACGCGGGGCAGATCCAGTCCATCGCCGCCGCCGCCACCCAGCAGTCCGCCGCCAGCGAGCAGGTCACCCGCGCCGTGACCCGCGTGGAGGCCATCTCGCGGCGCACCGTGGAAGACATGGACCAGTCGGCCCGGGCCCAGGAGCGCCTGCTGGCCCGGGTCCACGAGCTGGGGGGCCTCAACGGCGCCTTCGAGCTCATGGGCAGCGGCAAGGTCCAGGAGCTGATCACCGCCCTGGCCGCCTCGGCGGACGTGTTGTCCTTCGAGCCCGCCCGCCAGGAGCGCGCCCTGCGCCAGGCCGTGCAGGCCGCGCCCTTCGTCGAGCTGCTCTACCTCACCGACGCCCGGGGCATCCAGCCCGTGGCCAACGTGCCGCGCCCGGGCCGCGAGAGCCCCGAGGACGCCCGGGCCCGGGGCCGCGACTGGTCCTCGCGGCCCTGGTTCACCGCCGCCATGGCCCTCGGGGGGCTGGCCATCTCCGAGGTCTACGTGTCCCAGGCCTCGGGGCAGCGCTGCCTGACCGTGTCCATGCCCCTGCGCGGGCCCGGCGAGGCCGTCCTCGGCGTGGTGGCCGCCGACGTGACCCTGGGCTAGCCCCCGCGAGCCCCGGGCCCCGGGCCCGCCGGAACTCCTGGACTCGGGCGGCCAACTCGGCTATCCGGGCGCCCAGGGGTTTCCGGACCCCGGGAGGACGAGTGACCGACCACCGACCGACGCAGCCGCAATGGGAAATGCTCCCCGGCGCGCTGGACACGGCCATGCTGGCCTTTGCGCGCCGCCCCGGCGTGCTGCGCTGCAACACCTACCTGCTGCGGACCCCGGAATACGCGCTGGTCATCGACCCGGGCGCCGACCTGGCCCAGGCCCGGGCCGTGGCGGACGCGGCCCGCGCCCTGACCCGCGAGCTGCCGCGCCAGGCCGCCCTGTGCCTGACCCACTGCCACCTGGACCACTGCGCGGCGGCGGGCACGCTTCTGCAGGCCCTGCCCGAGGCCACCGTGGTCTGCCACAGCGCCGGGGCCGAGGCCCTGCGCCGGGGCGACGCGGACCTGACCCTGGCCGCCCTCACGGCCCTGCCCATCCCCGCCCTGGGTGACATCCACGCCCTGTTCGCCGGGCCGGGCCCGGCGGGCGTGTCGCGGGCCATGGACACCCCCGGCGGCGGGCTGCGCTCCCTGTCCATCCCCATCGGCCCGCGCGACGCGCTCCAGGTCTACCACACCCCCGGCCACAGCCCCGACAGCGTGTGCTACCGCGTGGGCGGGGCGCTGTTCGCGGGCGACCTGCCCTTCGCCACCGGCCCGGGGCTGGTGGCCCTGCCCGGATGGGACGGCGTGCAGCTTGCGGCCTCGCTGGAGAAGATCCTCTGGCTGCTGGACCACTGCAACGTGACCACCGTGCTGCCCGGCCATGGCCGGGCCCTGGAGCGCGGCGAGGCCCGCCGCGTCATGGCCGACATGCTCGACGGCCTGCACGGCCATGCGCAGCTCACCACGCCCCGGCAGGACACGGCCTTTCCCGAGGCCCTGCTCGAAGCCTGCGCCGCGCTGCTGGACGAGGCCGGGGCGCCGCAGGCCCCGGGCCTGCCCCAGGCCCTGCCCGCCCGGTCCGCCCTGCCCGGGCTGCACCTGCGGGCCGCGCGCCTGGCCCGCGAGCTGGACCAGGCCCTGGCCGCCCCGGGAAGCGAGGAGTGGCCCGGCGCCCGCGCCGCCCGCCGCGCCCGGCGCAGGCTGGGCGATTTCCTGTGCGCGCTGCACGGCTTCCGCTTCGCCGACCACGCCGGGCCGGTCGAGGTCAACCACGCCGTGGCCACGCTGCTGGCCGCCCTGGGCTCCGGCGAACGGCTGGCGGGCTTTGCCCTGGGCTTCGCGCACAGCCCCGCGGCGCCCCGGGCACGCATGGACCCCGAGGTGCTGGCCGACCTTGTGGAAACGGCCCTGGAAGCCTACAAGGACTGCGGGGCCAGCGGCGCCACCGTGGCCGTGCACGTCCGGGCCGACGCCGTGGCCGTGGCCGTGGAGCCCGATCCGAATGGCACGGCGCTGCCCGGCCCCTGCGCCGACTACCTGCGGCTGGCCATGCAGGCCTACGGCGGCGCCTTCGAGGCTGCCCCGGGCCGCGCTACGCTGCTCATGCCCCGCGTGGGGGAGGACCAATGATCGAAGCCGAAGACTACGACCGCAAGAGCAAATCCCAACTCAAGCGCGAGATGCACGAGCTCCAGGCCCTGGGCGAGGCCCTGTGCGCCCTGTCGCCCGAGAAGATCGCCAGCCTGGGCCTCGCGCCCAAGCTGGCCGAGGCCGCGCTGTTTTCCAAGACCCTCACCGCCCACGAAGCCCGGCGGCGCCACATGCAGTACATGGGCCGCCTGGTGCGCGAACTGGCGGGCGACGCCGACAGCGAAGAGATCGCCGCCCTGCGCCGGGCCATGGACGACCTGGACCACCGCAAGCGCGGCGCCGACAATGCCTTCCACCAGGTGGAGGACTGGCGCGACCGGCTGGTGGCGGGGGAATTCGCCCTGGTGGAGGAGATCGCCGCCGCCCTCCCCGGGCTGGACCGCCAGCACGCCCTGACCCTGGCCCGCAACGCCGCCCGCGAGGCCGCCAAGGCCAAGCCGCCCAAGTCCAGCCGGGCGCTGTTCCGCTATCTGAAGAGCCTGGACGAGCAGGGCTGACCCCCCGGCAGGGCCGGGAACACCCCGGCAGCCCACCGTGCAGGACGGCCCCCCCCGCCGCCAGGTCGGCGGGGCGGGCCGCCCCTTGCTTTCCTGCCCGACCTGTGCAACGTATCCTCAAGGGTTTTGCGCGCGAATTTCCGGACGCGCCCCCCCGCAAACCCTTGTGGAGCATCCGTTCATGGCATCCAAGAACCCCGGCAAGAACTTCGACGTCATCATCGTCGGCGGCGGGCCCGCCGGCCTTTTTTCGGCCTGGTACCTGGCCAGGAATTCCCGGCTCAAGGTCCTGGTGCTGGACAAGGGCAAGGCGCCCCTCAAGCGCCACTGCCCCATCGGCCACGGCCAGGAATGCGTCAAATGCAAGCCCTGCAACATCCTGTCCGGCATGGGCGGGGCGGGCCTGTTCTCCGACGGCAAGCTGAACTTCATCCCCATCCTCGGCAAGACGGACCTGACCCAGTTCATGCCCCTGGCCCAGGCCCAGGCGCTCATCGACGAGACCGAGGCCGTGTTCAACGCCTACGGCATGGACGGCCAGGTCTTCCCCACGGACATGAACGCCGCCCGGGCCATCCGCCGCGAGGCCCTGCGCCACGGCGTGGACCTGCTCATCATCAAGCAGAAGCACCTGGGCTCGGACAACCTGCCCGGGCATATCAACGCCATGGTCGAGGACCTGCTGGCCATGGGCGTGACCGTGCATACCTCCGAGGAGGTCAGGGACGTGCTGGTGGACGAGGGCCGGGTCACCGGCGTGCTCACCAAGCGCGGCGGCTACTACGCGCCAAACGTCATCCTGGCGCCCGGGCGCGTGGGCGCGGAGTGGGTGGGCCGGGTGGTGCAGGCCCTGGACCTGCCCGTGACCCAGCGCGGCATCGAGGTCGGCGTGCGCGTGGAGGTCCACAACGATATCATGAAGGACCTGTGCGAGATCGTCTACGACCCGACCTTCTTCATCCGCACCCGCAAGTACGACGACCAGACGCGCACCTTCTGCACCAACTACGGCGGCTTCGTGGCCCTGGAAAACTACCAGGACTTCGTGTGCGTCAACGGCCACGCCAACATGAACCTCAAGAGCGAGAACACCAACTTCGCCTTCCTGTCCAAGGTGGTGCTCACCGAGCCGGTGTCCGACAACCAGGCCTACGGCGAGTCCATCGGGCGGCTGGCCACGCTCATCGGCGGGGGCAAGCCCATCCTGCAGCGCTTCGGCGACCTGCGCCGCGGGCGGCGCAGCACCTGGGAGCGCATCAAGAACAGCTACATCAACCCGACCATGAAGGACGTGGTGCCCGGCGACATCGCCATGGCTCTGCCCGAACGCATCGTGACCAACCTCGTCCAGGGCCTGGAGCAGCTCAACTACGCCGTGCCCGGCGTGGCCAACGACGAGACCCTGCTCTACGCCCCGGAGATCAAGTTCTTCGCCACGCAGGTGACGACCAGCGCGCACCTGGAAACGCCCGTGGCCGGGCTGTTCGTGGCCGGCGACGGCCCGGGTGTGGCCGGCAACATCGTCTCGGCCTCGGCCACGGGGCTCATCCCGGCCAAGGAGATCGTGCGCCGCGCGGGCTGAGCCCGCCGGGCCGCCCCCGGGCCCCAGGCCGCAGCAAACCCGGGCCGCGCGCCCGCAACCGCAACCCCCGAGGAGGCCCGCCCGTGCAGCAGCCCACCGCCCCCATGTTCAAGGCCATGCTCGAAGCCACCGAAGAGGCCCGGGCCATCGCCCTGGAGGAAATCAAGGAACTGCGCAAGGATCTCGCGGCCCTGGAGCGCATCCTCGCGGGCCGCGCCAGGGACGACGACTTCCCCCTGCTCGACGTGGCCCACGGGGCCCTGGAGATCTTCCGCACGGCCAGCGTGGTGCTGGACAACCAGCGCCTGCTGGCCGGGATGCAGGACGCCGTGGACCGCGCCCTGGCCGAGGATTTCCTGGCCGCCAACGGCGCGCGGCTGCTGCGCGAGCCCGAGGGCTGGCACTGGTTCTCGAACAAAGGCGTCATGCGCCACCTGGGCCCCGGCGACGACCCGACGGGGGCCGCCGCGCGCCTCAAGCGCCACCTGCCGCGCGCCGCCGCCGCCACGCCCGACGAGGCCGAAGCCGCCGGGGCCGGACCGGCCCCGCAGCCCAAGGCCCCCAAGGCCGCACCCAAGGCCAAACCGGAACAATAGCCCCGGCGGCGCCCGCGCCACGGGCCGAAACGGCCACTGGCCCCGGATTCGCTCCGGGGCCAGTGTTTTTTCGCGCGTTCGCGCGCGCCCGGCCCCCTGGCCATGAGGGTTGCAGGGATTCGGTACGGTGTTTTTTTGCGCGCCGGACGGCGGGCCCCTGCCCTGTCCCGCGCGACCTCCCGCGACAGGCCCGCCTGCGGGCCCCGCCCCCCCCCGCGCCCACAAACGAAAGGCCCCGGAACGCATCCGGGGCCTTTTGCTTTGCTGTGTCTGAGCCTGCGCCAGCGCCGGGCCGCAGCCCCGCGCCCGCCTCCGCGCTAGGCGTCGCGCATGGCGTCGATGATGGCCTTGAGGTCGGCGGCGATGCGCGCCAGGTCGTCGGTGGCCCGGCGCGACTCGCCCATGGCCTGGGCCGTCTCGGTGGCGATCTGGTTGATCTCGCCCGTGGCGCGGCTGATCTCCTCCGACGCGGCGGACTGCTCCTCGCTGGCCGTGGCAATGGCCCGCACCTGGTCCGCCGTGCGCTCGATGAAGCCCACGATCTCGCGCAGGGCCTGGGCGGACTCGGCGGCCATGCCCGTGGACGCGTCGATGGACTGCGCGGCCTGCTCGGTGTTGCGCACGTTCTTCTGCGCGCTCTGCTGGATGGTGCGGATGGAGGCGCCGACCTCCTGGGTGGCGGCCATGGTCTTCTCGGCCAGCTTGCGCACCTCGTCGGCCACCACGGCGAAGCCCCGGCCCGCGTCGCCCGCCCGCGCAGCCTCGATGGCCGCGTTGAGCGCCAGCAAATTGGTCTGGTCGGCAATGTCGTTGATGACGCCGATGATCTGCCCGATGTTCTCGGCCTGGGCGCCCAGTTCGGCCATGTCGCTCTTGAGCTGGGCGGCGTTCTCGTGGACCTGGCGGATGGTGCCGGTCATGCGCTCGACCACCTCGGCCCCGGCCAGGGCCCGGTCGCGCGATTTGTCGGCCAGGGACGCAGCCTCGGAGGCGTTGCGCGCCACTTCGAGCACCGTGGCGTTCATCTCCTCCATGGCCGTTGCGGCCTCGGAGGCGCGCTCGCGTTGCAGGTCCGCCCCCTGGGAGGACTGCTCCACCTGGGCGGCCAGCTCCTGGCTGGCGTCCACCACCTGCTCGGCCACCACGTCGGCCCGGCGCGCGGCCTCGCCGATGGTGGTGTTCTTCTCCTCCACCAGCCGCTGGGTGCGGCGGATGTCCGTCAGGTCGAAGAACACCAGGAAAGCGCCCATGGGGGTGCCGTCCAGGTCGCGCAACGGGGCGGCGTCGTAGCGCACGACGATCTCGCGGCCCTTGGCGGTGGTCACGGCCAGCTCCTGGTCGCGCACCTCGCGGCCCTCGCGCAGGCACCGGGCGGCGAGGCTCTCGTGGCCCGGGGCGTTGTGGATGAGCAGCGACGGGTCCATGCCCAGGGCCTGGCTCACGCTCTCCGTGCGCCCGAACAGCTCCAGCAGGGGCGCGTTGACGAAGGTCAGCCGCCCCTCGGGGTCCACGACCATGCACGGCGAGGTCATGCCCGCCAGCACACCCTCGGCGAAGCCCAGCTTGCGCTTGAGCTCGCCCACCATGTGCGTGATATGCCCGGCCAGGTTGTGCATCTCGTGGCGGAAGACCCCGGAGAGCGCCGCCGAAAGGTTGCCCTCGGCCACCTCGCCGGAATAGGCCTCGATGGCCGCCAGGGGCCGGAACACCAGCCGCCGCAGCATGAACACCAGCATCCCGGAGACGAGCAGGACCATGCCCAGCCCGACCCCGGCCAGGATGCCCCGCTGCTGCAGGGCGCCCGCCGCCAGGTCGTCCTCGTAGACGCTCATGCACAACAGCCAGCCGGTGGTCTCGTTGCGGCGCACGGTCATGACCTTGGCCCGGCCCTCCCACTCGTAGTTGATGACCCCGCCGCCCTGCTCCATGGCCTGGCGCACGAAGCCCTGGTCGGACAGATCCTTGAGCAGCAGGTCCTTGTTCACGGCGTGGGCGATCATCACGCCCTTGGGGTCGAACACGAAGCCGTAGCCCTCGCGGCCCACGCGCACGGGGTCGATGAAGCGCTGGGTGAAGACCTCCCAGCGCGGAAACACGGCGATGCCGCCAAGCAGCGAGCCGTCCAGGTCGCGCACGGCCTTGGCCACGCCGAAGATGAGCATGGTGCCGTCGCCGCTGGCGGCGTTGAGCACCGTCTCGGTGACGTAGACGTCCTTGCCGCCCAGGATGGCCTGCACGTAGTCGCGCGAGGCGCGGTCCCCGCCGGTCATGTCCACGCCCTTGGCGTTGGTGCCGGCCACGATCTTGCCCTTGGTGTCGAAGGTGAACATGGCCCAGTAGTCGGGCTCCACCTCCATGATCTCCTCGAAGGTCTTCTGCGCGCGCGAGGCGGAAAAGCCCGGGGACAGGCTGTTGGTGATGTTCTTCTGCTTGGCCAGGCCCTCGACCTTGCCCATGGCACCCTGCATGTAGGAATCCAGGGCCTTGGCCGCCAGGTCCACGGACTGGTCGGACATCTGCACCCCCAGGTCGCGGGCCACCCGATAGGTCGAGGCGCTGACGTACAGGACCAGCCCGGTGATGGCGGCGACCACGACCAGCGTGGCGATGAGCGAGACCTGGGAATTGATGCTGCGCAGTTTCATGGAGTTCCCCTTTGCGAAGGTGGCGTGGTCCTGGCCGGTGCGGGTGGCCTCGTTGCGAATGATCGGCCGGGGCAAGGGTTTTCTTGAGACCGAAGAACCGATTATGCACGAGACCCTGGAACACGGTCAAGGCTGCCCGCGCCGCAAGGTCCGCTCCAGGCCGGAAAAAACGGCCCCGGGCTGCAAAGCACCCCGGGGCCGTGGCTGGCGTTGGCGGCGCGGTGTCAGCCCGCGCGCATGTCCTCGATGATCCGGCGCAAGGTCTGGGCCTGCTGGGCCAGCTCCGAGACGGCCACGGCGGATTCGGCCATGGTCCGCGCCGTTTCGTGGGCGATGTGGTTGATGCCCTCGGTGGAGCGGGTGATCTGCTCCGAGGTGGCCGACTGCTCCTCGGCGGCGGTGGCGATGGAACGCACGCGGTCGGCGGTCTGCTGGACCATCTCCACGATGCGCCCCAGGGCCTCGCCGGACTTCTGGGCCATGTCGCGGCTGCGGGCGATGCCCTCCACCGTGCGGCCCGTGCCCTCCACGTTGGACGCCGCGCTGGCCTGGATGGTCTTGATGGAACTGGTGACCTCCTGGGTGGCGGCCATGGTCCGCTCGGCGAGCTTGCGTACCTCGTCGGCCACCACGGCGAACCCGCGCCCGGCGTCGCCCGCGCGCGCGGCCTCGATGGCGGCGTTGAGCGCCAGCAGGTTCGTCTGGTCGGCGATGTCGTTGATGACCTCGATGATCCGGCCCACGTCCTCGGCCTGACGGCCCAGGTTGGCCATATCGCGCTTGAGATCCTCGGCGCGCCCGGCCAGCCCTTCGGACAGGGCCACCGCCTCGCGCACCACCTCGCGCCCGTCCTCGGCCATGGTGCGGGCCTTGTCGGCCATTTCCGCCGCCCCGCCCGCGCTGCTGGCGACTTCGAGCACCGTGGCGTTCATCTGCTCCATGGCCGTGGCGACCTCGGCGGTGCGGGCCTGCTGCTCGGCGGAGCCGCTGCTGGCCTCGTCCACCTGGGCGGCCAGCTCGTCGGCGAAGGTGGACATCTGCACCGACACGTCCTCGGCCTGGGCCGCGGCGCGGGCGATGCGCTCGTTCTGGGCCTCGATGAGCCGCTGCTGCTCGACGATGGCCGTCAGGTCGCTGGTCAGGGCGAAGGCGCCGATGAGGGTGCCGTCCAGGTCATACAGCGGGGCGGCCTCCACGCTCAGAAACATCTGGGCGCCCTTGCGGTTGGTGTATTCGAAGCGCGGGCGCGACTGGGCCTGGCGCGTTTCCAGCACGCGGCCCACGATGGTCTCGCGGGTGGCGTCGCCGTAGTACAGTTCGGCCACAGCCCGGCCCGCATAGCTCTCGGGCGTGCCGTCCAGGCCCAGCAGGTCCAGCAGGGGGCGGTTGACGAAGGTCACCCGGCCCCGGGTGTCGGCCACGTAGCAGGCCACGGTCATGCCGCTCAGGATGCCCTGGGAGAACCCCAGCTGCGTCTTGAGCTTGGCGACCATCTCCGAAAGGTGCCCGCCGAGCTGGCCCAGCTCGTCGCCGCTGGCGGCGTCGAAACGGGCCGAGAAGTTGCCCGAGGCCACCTCGTTGGCCGCCCCGGCGATGGCCGAGATGCGCGCGATGACGCTGCGGCGCAGGAAGATGACCACCGGCGTCACCAGCAGCGCGAGCCCCATGGCGCACAGGCCCACGAAGCTCCAGACGTGGGAGTCGATGGCGGCCATGGCCGGGCTCACGTCCTGCACGACCACGATCTCGCCCAGGATGGGCTGCGAGGAGCCGTGGCAGTGGTGGCAGGTCTTGGCGTTGGGCACGCTCATCACGCGCATGAACAGGTCCTTGCCGTCGTGGCGGGACAGCAGCCCGGACTCCACCGGGGCCTTGAGGGCGCGGTCGAACAGCTCGCGGATGCCCTCGTGGTCGTAGGCCTGGACGAAGTCGCGGCGGACCATGGCCTCGTCGGTGCTGTAGGTGACGTTGCCCTTGAAGTTGGTCAGGTAGACCGTGATGTCGGCGTACTTGTCGCGGAAGAAGGCGAATTCCTTCTTGGTGCCCGCGTCGTCGCCCACGATCATGGGGTTCTCCACGGCCAGGCGGATCAGCTCGGCGGTGCGCGTCAGGGCGCCGTCCATCTGCTCCACCATGCCCTGGCGCTGCCAGGTGGCGCTGATGAGCACCAGCGCCGTGAACACCGCCACGCTGATGCCCAGCACCAGGGCCGTGACCTTGGCGCTGACGTGGTTGCGCAGGGATTTGAGCATGGCCGCCTCCTTCTAGTGCGCGCCGCTGAACAGCAGCGGCTTGAAGTTGAAGTCGGCCACGCGCTCGGCGTTGTGGCAGCCCTCGCAGGTGGCCAGCTCGGGCCTGCGCAGGATGAGCTGCGGGTCGCCGGACTCGGCGTGCTCCGCGCCGGGGCCGTGGCAGGTCTCGCAGCCGACGTCGGCCAGCTCGGGGGTGGACTGGTAGTCCGTGAACCCGCCCTTGCCGTAGCCCGTGGTGTGGCATTCGTAGCAGCCGCGCAGTTCCTCGGGGGTCAGGTCCGAGGCCATGATCTCCACGCTGCGGCGCGAATGGGCCTTCTTGGAATACTGGGAGAAATTCTCGTACTGCTCGTCGTGGCAATCGCCGCAGGCCTTGGAGCCGACATAGCCCCCGGCTCCGGCCCCGGCAGTGCAGCACAGCAGCACCACCATCATTGCGGTCGCCATGGACCGCGTCACAAATCCCCTGGTCATGGGAAACCTCCGCTCGCGTCAGATCGGCAGCCGGGCCGCCCGGTGCGGCCCGCTCGGGCGCGAACGCCCGGTGTGCGCCGGGCGGCCCCCAAACGGGGCCCGGCCCGGCGGCGTGGCCTGTCCTAGCCGAGTCCGCGCCCGTTGATCAAGCCCCGCCAGGGCCCGTTTCATGGGGGCAAACCCGGTTCATTCCGTCATATCGGCAGGTTGGCGCAAGTGGAATAGTGAAAAAAATATCATATCCCCTGAAACCGCCACGCCAGGGGCCCGGACGGGCGCGGCAGCGGGGACGGGGCCGGAGGCGCGGGCAGGGGCGTGTCTGGATGAAAGCAGGGAACAGGCCGGGCGCGCGGGCGGGAGTAAAGTCCCTGCCCGGGCCGCCGATAAGGCAGGCAAAGCCCCGTGCAACCCCGTTCCGGAGCCGCCACGCCATGCAACGCCACGCAAGCACACCCCCCTTCGCCTCGGCCCTGGTGGTCACGCCCTCGGCGGCCCACCTGCGCACGGACCGCGACTTCCTGCGCCGGGCGGGGGTGCCCGTGGTGCGCGGCGGCACCAACGTGCGCGCCACCATGGCCTGGCTGGCGGCCAACCCCGTGGGCCTCGTGCTGCTGGACGCCGACCTGGGGCGCACCACGGGCGTCCGGGTGGCGGCCATGCTGCGCCGCCGCCGGGCCTTCGACCGCACGCCCCTCGTCCTGGCCAGCACGCGCGGGGCCGAGACCGATGTGCTCGAAGCCGTGGCCGCGGGCTGCTCGGGGTTCCTGCTGCGGCCCTACTCGCCGGAGGCCTTCCGGCGCCAGTTGCGCCTGGCCGCGCGCGGGGCCGACCCCGGGGCCGCCCGGCTGGCCGCCCTGGCCCTGGCCCGGCGCGAGGCCGCCCGGGGCCGCCACGACGCGGCGCGCCAGGCCTTCGAGCAGGCCGCGCCCCCGGCCGACGAGGCCGCGCAGCGCTACGAGGCGGGCTGCGCGCATCTGGTCGCGCGGCGCTACGAGGAGGCCGTGCGCGAGTTCTCCAGGGCCGTGGCCGTGAACAGCCTGCACGCCGAGGCCTATGTGGGCCTGGCCAGCGCCTGGAAGCACCTGGGCGACCCGGCGCGCGCCCGCGAGAACATGCTGCGCGCGGCCCAGGCCTTCGCCCGGCGCGACGAGATGCTGCGCAACCGGCGCGAGCTGGCCCTCATCCTGCGCGACAGCCCCGCCACCGAGAACCCGTTCATGGACCTGGGCTTCTCCCTCGTGCGCCAGGGCGCCCACGCGGCGGCGGGCCGGGCCTACGCCCTGGCCGCGCGCTACAGCCCCGCCGCCGAGGTCCACGCCGCCGTGGCCCGGGCCTGCCACTTCACCCGCGACCCCGAGGCCGCCGCGCGCCAGGTGGCCCTGGCCCTGGCCCAGGCCACGGGGCGCGGCAACGCGGGGGCGGTGTACAAGGCCGTGATGGGCGACATGCCCCGGCGCACGGCGCACGGCGCCGAGCCTGCGCCGGGCGGCGCCCCGGGGGTGATGCACGACCTGTGGGCCGTGCTCAAGTACACCTGCAAGGCCTACCGACACGGCGGCCCGCTGCCCAGCGCCGCACCCCTGGCCCTGGACTTCTGAGCCCGGCAGGAGCAGGCCAGCACCAGCGCCGGGGGCGCCAGCCCTGCGGCTGGCGCCACGCCCGCCGCGCCCGGGCCGCCCTATCCCTCCAGGCCTTCCAGGGCCTGCTCCACGCTCCAGCCCTCGTGGACGATGCCGCGCAGGGCGCGCACCAGCTGGTAGGGCCGCGCGGCCTGGAAGATATTGCGCCCGATGGACAGGCCCCGGCCCCCGGCGGCCAGCGAGTCGCGCACCATGGTCAGCAGCCCGGCCACGCTGTCCAGCTTGGGCCCGCCCGCGATGACCACCGGCACGCACACGCCCTCGGTGACCCGGGCGAAGGTCTCGGGGTCGCCGGTGTAGGGCACCTTGACCACGTCGGCCCCCAGCTCCATGCCCACCCGCGCGCAGTGCGCCACCACGGCGGGGTCGTACTCGTCCTTGATCTTGGGCCCGCGCGCGTAGACCATGGCCAGCACGGGCATGCCCCAGTCCGCCGCGCGCGAGGCCGTGCGCCCCAGGTCGCGCAGCATGTCGCGCTCGGTCTCGTCGCCGATGTTCACATGCACCGACACCGCGTCCGCCCCGAGCTTGATGGCGTCCTCCACCGTGCCCGTCAGGGTCTTGGCGTTGGGGAAGGGCGAGAGCGTCGTGCTGGCCGAAAGGTGGACGATGAGCCCGATGTCCGGCCCGCTGCGGCGGTGGCCGCAGGGCACCAGGCCCTTGTGCATGAGCACGGCGTTGGCCCCGCCCTCGGCGATGTGGCTCAGGGTCTCGCGCATGTCGATGAGCCCGGCGATGGGGCCCACGGTGGTGCCGTGGTCCAGGGGCACGATGATGGCCCGCTCGGTGTCGCGGTTGAAGATGCGTTCCATCCGGATGGCTTTGCCGATGTGCATGGCTGGTTCTCCTCGGGTGCTGTGGTTCGGGCATGAAAAAGGGCCGCTGGAGCGTTCCAGCGGCCCGTGGGTCCGGTGTGCGGCGCAGCCGTTGCCGGCTAGAACGCACCCCCTGCCCCGGGCCTGCCGCCGCCGGGGTAATAAAAGCCCGTAAAGCCCGCGAAACCGCCAGGGGCGGCGGTGGCAGGCAGGCTCTGACGGGCATGGGCGCGCGGGCCCTGCGGGGCGGCGGCGCGGGAGCCCCGGGGGGCGGGGGCGTGCAGGCCCTGAAGGCCGTGGGGGGTGGTCGTGGTGCGCATGGGCGGACCCTAGCCCGGGGCCGGACGCCTGTCAAGACGAAACCGATAATAGTTTTTCCGCGCAAAGAAGACGCCTGCCCGTCATCCCCCGGGGGCCCGGGTCCGGGTCCGCTGCGGCGAAGGATCGCTCTCGCCCCAAGGCTGGCCCCTCCGCCCGCCCGGCCCTCCCCGGGCCTGCGCAGTCCCGGCACCGCCCCGCCCGGGCCGACGCGGCCAACAGGCCCGCCGCGTGGGCACTCCGGGCAAGAGCACCCGTCCAGACCGGGCACACGGCGGCGCACTGCCCGGCCAGGGGCGCGCCCCACGGGGCAAAGGGCCCACGCCCGGCCCGCCCGGGGCGGTTAGACAGGGGCCCGGCCCCGTGCTACAGCTTGTCCGCGCTGCGGCCATCCGGGCCGGGCGCCAAGAGCCGGGAGGGTCCATGCAGGTCATCCGCGTCAGCGCCATGAAACAGTCCTTCTACGCCCGCCTCATGGGCGACAGCGTGCTCTGCCTGGACCGCAGCAAGGGCCTGGACGCCCCCATCCCCCTGAGCCAGGTGGTCATCCTGCCCCTGGCCGTGCCCAGCAAGATCGTCTGTCTCGCGGCGGGCGCCGCCGGGGGCGGGCCGGGGCTGTTCCTCAAGCCGCCCACCGCCGTCATCGGCCCCGGAGGGACCATCGTCGTGCCCCGCGAGGCCGGGCGGGTGGACTACGCCGGGGGGTTGGCCGTGGTCGTGGGCCGCACCTGCCGCAACCTGCGCCCCGAGGACGCCCCGGCGCACATCTTCGGCTACGCCTGCGCCGCCGACGTCACCGCCCGCGACCTGCTGGAGCACGACGGCCTGCCCGCCCGGGCCAAGGGCTTCGACACCTTCGCCCCCGTGGGCCCGTGGATCGAGACCGACGTGGAGGACCCCACGGCCCTGGCCGTGTCGGTCCTGGTGGGGGGCCGCGCCGTGGCCCAGGCCAGCACGGCGGACCTGCCCGCCGACCCCTGGACCGCCCTGAGCATCGTCTCGCGGGTGATGACCCTGCTGCCCGGCGATGTGGTCTTCGCCGGGGCTCCCGGCGCGCCGGTGCCCATCGCGCCCGGCGACGAGGTGGCCGTGGAGATCGCCGGGCTGGGGCGCCTGATCAACTCCGTGGCCGGGGCGCCCGACGACGCAGCCCGGGACGAGGGCGCCGCTCCGCTGCAATAGGCCGCCGGGGCGGGGGTTGCGCTCCGCCCCATTATCGTATATACACCCCCGACTTCGATTCCACACACCCCGGTGCCGCCCAGGGTGCCCCGCATGGTGCGGGGTTTGTGGCGGCAGCCCGCCGGGGTGGAGGGACAACAACCCACCAGGAGGCATTCCCATGGCTTACGCAAGCATGAAGCAGATGCTGGAGACCGGCGTCCACTTCGGCCACCAGACCCGGCGCTGGAACCCCAAGATGCGCCCCTACATCTTCGGCGCGCGCAACGGCATCCACATCATCGACCTGCAGCAGACCGTGCGCCTGTTCCAGACGGCCTACGACTTCATCGCCGACGTGGTTTCGCGCGGCGAGAAGATCATCTTCATCGGCACCAAGCGCCAGGCCCAGGAGGCCGTGAAGCAGGAAGCCGAGCGCGCCGGGCAGTACCACGTCACCAACCGTTGGATGGGCGGCACGCTGACCAACTTCCAGACCATCAAGCGCTCCATCGACCGCCTGAAGAAGATCGAGGGCTGGTTCGAGGACGGCACCATCAACAAGTTCCCCAAGCGCGAGATCGTGGGCATGACCCGCGAGGTCGAGAAGCTCAACGACGCCCTGGGCGGCATCAAGGACATGGAGGCCCTGCCGGGCGCCGCGTTCATCATCGACCCCAAGCGCGAGGAGATCGCCGTCAAGGAGTGCCGCAAGCTGGGCATCCCGCTGGTCGCCGTGGTGGACACCAACTGCGACCCCGACCTCATCGACTACATCATCCCCGGCAACGATGACGCCATCCGCGCCATCAAGCTGTTCGTGGCCCACATCGCCGACGCCTGCCTCGAGGGCGAGGCCCGCCAGGACGAGGTGGCCATGGCCAAGGCCGCCAGCAAGGCCAAGGCTGGCGACAAGACCGCCGACGCGGCCATGGCCGAGGCCGCTCCCATGGCCGACGACTCGGACGACGACGAGGAGATCTAGACATGGCTATTTCCGCATCCCAGGTGAAGGCCCTGCGCGACAAGACCGGCGCAGGCATGATGGACTGCAAGAAGGCCCTGGCCGAGACCGGCGGCGACGAAGAGAAGGCCATCGCCTATCTGCGCGAGAAGGGCTTGGCCAAGGCCGCCAAGAAGGCCGGCCGCGCCACCTCCGAGGGCCTGATCGGCTTCTTCATGGCCGCTGACGGCAAGACCGCCGCCATCGCCGAGCTGATGTGCGAGACGGACTTCGTGGCCAAGAACGACGAGTTCCGCCAGTTCGCCGCCGACCTGGCCGCCAAGGTCGCCGCCCTTGACCTGCCCGCCGGTCCCGGCGGCATGACCGTGGGCGCCGCCGCCGACCTGCCCGGCGACATGGCCGACGTGACGAACCTCATCGCCAAGCTGGGCGAGAACATGGGCGTGGGCCGCTTCGCCAAGGCCAGCGTGGCCGACGGCTGCATCGGCTCCTACATCCACTCCAACGGCAAGATCGGCGTGCTGGTGCCCATGACGGGCTCCACCAACGTCGATGCCGCCCGCGACGTGGCCATGCAGGTCGCCGCCGCCAGCCCCGTCTGCCTGACCTCCGCCGAGGTGCCCGCCGACCTGCTGGAGAAGGAGAAGGACATCTACCGCAACCAGGCCATCGAAGAGGGCAAGGCCCCCGAGATCGCCGACAAGGTCGTCCTGGGCCGCGTGTCCAAGTTCTACAAGGAAGTCTGCCTGCTGGAGCAGCCCTTCATCAAGGATGACAAGAAGAGCATCAAGCAGTACCTCAAGGAAGCTGCCCCCGGTGCGACGGTGACAAGCTTCGTCCGACTCGCCCTCGGGGAGGGCGGCGAAAGCAAAGCCGAGTAACCCCAAAACGGGCCGCAAGGCCCGTTTTTTTTGGCCCGGACGCGCCCGGCGGGGTGCGCCCGGGCCCAACAAAACAGCACGAGGCAATGACAATGAGCGAACTGCGTTTCTCCAGGGTGCTGCTCAAGCTCTCCGGCGAGGCATTGGCGGGCACGAAAAAATTCGGTATAGACCCCGAATCCGTCAGCGCGTTCTCCAAGGAGATCGCCGAGGTCGTGCGCATGGGCCTGCAGGTGGCGCTGGTCATCGGCGGGGGCAACATCTTCCGCGGCATGGCCGCCAGCGCCAAGGGCATGGACCGCGCCCAGGGCGACTACATGGGCATGCTGGCCACGGTGATGAACGCCCTGGCCGTGCAGGACGGGCTGGAGAAGGAAGGCGTGCAGACCCGCGTGATGAGCGCCATCACCATGCGCGAGGTCTCCGAGCCCTACATCCGGCGCCGCGCCGTGCGCCACCTGGAGAAGGGCCGCGTGGTCATCTGCGCCGCAGGCACCGGCAACCCGTATTTCACCACGGACACCGCCGCCGCCCTGCGCGCCGCCGAGCTGCACTGCGAGGCCATCCTCAAGGCCACCAAGGTGGACGGCGTGTACGACAAGGACCCGGAGAAGCACGCCGACGCGACGCTGTTCAGGAACCTGACGTACATCGACGTGCTGAGCAGGCGGCTGCAGGTGATGGATTCCACCGCCATCTCCCTGGCCATGGACAACCAGATGCCCATCTGCGTGTTCAACCTGTTTGGCAGCGGCAACATCAAGAAGGTCGTCACCGGCGAAGACGTCGGGACCACCGTGCAAGGAGGAGAATAGATGCAGTCCGTTCTCGACGATTCCAGGCAGCGCATGAAGAAGGCCCTGGCGGCCCTGGAGCACGATTTCGCCAAGCTGCGCACCGGCCGCGCCACCCCGTCGCTGGTCGAGGACATCAGCGTGGACTACTACGGCACGCCCACGCCCCTCAAGCAGATCGCCTCCATCTCCGTGCCCGAGAGCCGCAGCCTGACCATCCAGCCCTGGGACCGCGGGGCCTTCTCGGCCATCGAGAAGGCCATCATGAAGTCCGACCTGGGCCTGACCCCGGTCAACGACGGCAAGATCATCCGCATCAACATCCCCCCGCTCACCGAGGAGCGCCGCAAGGATCTGGTCAAGGTCGCCAAGAAGTACACCGAGGACTGCCGCGTGGCCATGCGCAACATCCGCCGCGACGCCAACGACCAGCTGAAAAAGCTCCAGAAGGACAAGGCCATCACCGAGGACGACCTGCGCACCGGGCAGGCCGACATCCAGAAGATCACCGACGACCTGATCGCCGAGGCGGACAAGGCCCTGGACGCCAAGGAAAAGGAAGTCATGGAACTCTAGCCTCCCCCCGCGCGAGGCCCGCGCCCCGACGCCCGCCGGGGCCCGGGCCCGCCGGGCCGACCCCCAATGGAGCCGCCCCTGCACCCCACAGAACTTCCCCGGCATCTGGCCGTCATCATGGACGGCAACGGCCGCTGGGCCCAGGCCCGGGGCCTGACCCGCAGCCAGGGCCACACCGCCGGAACCACCGCCGCGCGGGCCTTCGTCGCCCGCTGCCGCGAGCTGGGCATCGGCCACGTCACCCTGTACGCCTTCTCGCGCGAGAACTGGGGCCGCCCCAAGGACGAGGTGGAGTCGCTCTTCGAGCTGATGCGCCGCTTCCTGGACAAGGAGCTGGACACCCTGCTGGCCCAGGACATCCGCCTGAACGTGCTGGGCGACATGGACGCCCTGCCGCTGCTCACGCGCAAGGCCCTGGCCCACACCGTGGCCCGCACGGCCAAGGGCCGGGCCATGGTCCTCAACCTGGCCCTGAACTACTCCGGGCGCGACGAGATCGTGCGCGCCGCCCGGCGCATGGTCCAGGACGGCCTGGCCCCCGCCCAGATCACCGAACAGGCCCTGGCCGAGCGCCTCTACACCGCAGGCCAGCCCGACCCGGACCTGATCATCCGCACCAGCGGCGAGCTGCGGCTGTCCAACTACCTGCTGTTCCAGTGCGCGTATTCCGAGCTGTATTTCACCCCGACCCTGTGGCCCGACTTCGACGCCGCCGAGCTGGACAAGGCCCTGGCCGACTACGCCACGCGCAAGCGCCGCTTCGGCAAGACCGCCGAACAGATCGGCCCAACCCCCTGACGAGGCGCCCGCAACCATGCCCCTGTCCGACTCGCACAAGAAACGCGTGACCACGGCGCTCATCCTGCTGCCGCTGCTGGCCCTGGCCATCACCCTGCGGGGCTGGCCCGAGTTCGTCCTGCTGGCGGCGCTGTCCAGCGCGGGGCTGTGGGAGTTCTACAGCATGTTCTGGAGCGGCGGGCGCCACGCCCCGCTCAAGGCGGCGGGCCTGGCCCTGGGCGTGCTCATCCTCTACGCCGGCAAGACCGGGCAGCCCTGGATGATCCTGGGCGCGCTCATCGGCGCCTTCTGGGTCTGCAACCTGTGGTTCCTGTGCCGCTACGCCGAGCGCCCCGAGGACCAGGGCGAGGAGTCCTCCTACGGCCGGGCCTCGGTGCTGCTCACGGGCCTGCTCTACCTGCCGGTGATGCTCCAGTTCCTGCTGGGCTTCGAGCGCATGGAGATCATCCTGGTGCTGCTGGCGACATTCGCCTCGGACACCGGGGCCTTCTACGCCGGGTCGCTCATCGGCGGCCCGAAGATCTGGCCCCGGGTCAGCCCCAAGAAGACCTGGGCGGGCAGCCTGGGCGGAATGACCACCAGCGTGGGCGTCTGCCTGCTGGCCGGGGCGGTGGACGAATTCTGGCTGGCCGGGGCCGGGGCGGGCAGGCCGTGGTGGATGTGGGCCCTGCTGGGCGCGGGGCTGAACGTCTCCTCCCAGTTCGGCGACTTCTTCGAGTCGGCCCTCAAGCGCCGCCTGGGCGTCAAGGACTCGGGCACCCTGCTGCCCGGCCACGGCGGCGTGCTCGACCGCATCGACAGCCTGCTGCTGGCCGTGGCCACCTACGCGGGGCTGGACGCCGTGTTCCACTTCTTCCGCGGCGCCGCCAACTAGGCCCCGCCATGCGCTACATCTCGCCCCTCGTTCCCCGGCCCGGCGGCCCCAGGCGGCTGGTGGTCCTGGGCAGCACCGGGTCCATCGGCGTCAGCGCGCTGCGCGTGGTGGCCGAGCATCCGGGGCGCTTCGAGGTCCTGGCCCTGGCCGGGGCGCGCAACGCCGCCCTGCTGGCCGCGCAGGCCGCTGCCCTGCGCCCGCCCCGGCTGGCGGTGCTCACCGCCGAGGCCGCCGGG
This sequence comes from Desulfocurvus vexinensis DSM 17965, assembly GCF_000519125.1. Lineage (NCBI taxonomy): Bacteria > Pseudomonadati > Thermodesulfobacteriota > Desulfovibrionia > Desulfovibrionales > Desulfovibrionaceae > Desulfocurvus > Desulfocurvus vexinensis. The sequence continues at coordinate 376,967 of NZ_JAEX01000001.1, read as the reverse complement.
GAGCTGCGCGCCCTGCTGCCCGCAGGCTACGCCCCCGAGATCCTCGTCGGCCCCGAAGCCTACGTCGAGCTGGCCACCCTGCCAGAGGCCGACACGGTGCTGGCGGCCCAGGTAGGCGCGGCGGGGCTGCCCCCGGCCCTGGCCGCCGCCCGCGCGGGCAAGGTCATCGCCCTGGCCAACAAGGAGGCCCTGGTGCTGGCCGGGCATCTGTTCCGCCAGGAATGCCACGCCTCCGGAGCCATGATCCTGCCCGTGGACTCGGAGCACAACGCCCTGTTCCAGGCCCTGGCCGGACACGACCCGCGCCATGTGCGCCGCCTGATCCTCACGGCCTCGGGCGGGCCCTTCCGGGGCAAGGGCCGCGCGGAGCTGGCCCGCGTCACCCGCGCCCAGGCCCTGGCCCACCCCAACTGGTCCATGGGCGCCAAGATCAGCGTGGACTCGGCGACCCTGATGAACAAGGGCCTGGAGGTCATCGAGGCCGCGCACCTCTTCGGCCTGGGGCCGGAGGCCATCGAGGTGGTGGTCCATCCGCAAAGCATCGTCCACTCGCTGGTGGAATACCACGACCGCTCGGTGCTCGCGCACCTCGGCCCGCCGGACATGCGCATCGCCATCGCCTACGCCCTGTGCTGGCCCGAGCGGGCCGCGCTGTCCCTGGAGCCGCTGGACCTGGTGCGCGCCGGGCACTTGACCTTCGAAGCCCCGGCATTAGATATCTTTCCTTGCCTGGCCTACGCCTTCCAGGCCCTAGCCGCGGGCCCGAGCCACCCCGTGGCCGTGAACGCCGCCAACGAGGTGGCCGTGGAACTGTTCCTGGCCGGGCAGATCGGCTTCCTGGACATCCCCGCCCTGGTGGGCCGGGCCCTGGAAGCCCACCAGCCCCGGCCCGTGGACAGCCTGGAAGCCATCCTGGAGCTGGACGGCGCCACCCGCGCCACGGTCCGCGCCTGGGCCGCCAACCCCTGACGCCGCCCCCCGCCCCCGCCGGGGCCGGGCCGCATACTGGAGACCCCCCGCGATGCAAGGTGCCTTCGCCGTCATCCTCGTTCTTGGAGCGCTGATCTTCTTCCACGAGCTGGGCCATTTCCTGGTCGCCCGGCTGCTGGGCATCGGGGTCAAGACCTTCTCCCTGGGCTTCGGGCCCCGGCTGCTGGCCTTCGACCGAGGCCGCACGCGCTACCAGCTTTCGCTCATCCCCCTGGGCGGCTACGTGCAGCTGGTGGGCGAGTCCGCCCAGGACGACCAGCCCGACGGCTTCACCGCCGCCGAAAACTTCGCCCTGCGCCCGCCGCTGCACCGCATGCTCGTGGTCGCCGCCGGGCCGGTGTTCAACTTCGTGCTGGCCTGGGTGGTGCTGTTTGGCATCTACGCCACGGCGGGCAAGACCGAGCTGGCCACCACCGTGGGCAGCGTGCAGGCGGGCAGCGCCGCCGAGGCCGCGGGCGTGCTGCCCGGCGACCACATCGCCGCCCTGGACGGCGTGACCGTGCACTTCTGGAACGACATGACCGAGCGCATCGCCGCCAACCAGGGCCAGCCCATCGCGCTGACCGTGGAGCGCGACGGCGCCGTCCTGGTCCTGGACGTGACCCCGCGCCTGTCCGAGCGGCGCTCCATCTTCGGGGAGACCATCACCACGCCCATGCTCGGCGTGGGCTCGGCGGGCGAGCTGGCCACCCTGCCCATGCACGCGGGCGCGGCCTTCATCGAGGGCGCCAGGGACACCTGGGGCTACATCGTGCTGACCTTCAAGGCCCTGGTCAAGATCGTGGAGCGCGTCATCCCCCTGGAGACAGTGGGCGGGCCGATCATGATCGCCCAGCTCGTGAGCCAGGGCGCCGAGCAGGGCATCGTCAGCGTGTTGCTGCTCACGGCCATCATCAGCGTGAACCTGGGGCTCATCAACCTCTTCCCCATCCCCGTGCTGGACGGCGGGCACATCCTGTTCTTCTCCCTGGAGATGATCTTCCGCCGCCCGGTGCCCGAGCGCTGGCAGATCATGACCACGCGCCTGGGCATCGTGTTCCTGGTGGCGCTCATGGGCCTGGCCATCTTCAACGACATCCTGCGGCTGTTCACCGCGCCGTCCTGACGCCGTGGCCCGCAAACGCCCCCAGACTCCCGAGCTGCGCCCGGCCCTGGTGCTGTGCGGCGCCGAGGAGCGCCTCCAGCTCGTGCTGGCCCAGGACGGCGCCGTGCTCGCCGCCCAGGAGCTGGCCGTGGGAGGGCGCGCCATGCAGCACACGGCCCCGGCCCTGGCGGGCCTGCTGGACGCCCTGGGCCTGACGGCGGCGGAGCTGACCGGGGTGGCCGTGGTGCGCGGGCCGGGCAGCTTCACCGGGCTGCGCATGACCATGGCCCTGGCCCTGGGCCTGGCCCGGGCGGCGGGCCTGCCCCTGGCCGGGCTGGACTACCTGCCCCTGCTGGCCGCCGGGCCCGCGCCGCTGCTTGGCGGCACCCTGGCGGTCGTCACCCATTCGCGCACGGGCCAGGTCTACATGCAGCCCTTCGCCATGCCCCAGGCCGCGCCCCTGGCCGGGCCCGCGCCCATGAGCCTGGAGGCCGCCGCCCGGGCCCTGGGGGCCCTGCCCGGGCCCTGCCGCGCCCTGGGCAGCGGGCTGCGCAACAACGCCGCGTTCTTCGACGCCGCCCTGCCCGGCATGGCCCTGCCCGACACGCGCTTCGACCAGCCCCTGCCCCATGTGCTGGCCCGCGCCGCGCAGGCCGCCGCCTTCGGCCCCGAGCCCCCCGAGCCCCTGTACCTGCGCGCCAGCGACGCCGAGGACAACCTCGCGGCCATTGCCGCCAGCCGGGGCCTGGACCCCGCCAGCGCCCGCCGCCAGCTGGACGAGGCCACCTCGCGCCTGGACGCCCCGCAGGCCTGAGCCCCACGCCAGCCCGGCCCGTTCCGCCCGCGTCCCTGGCCCCTGCCCCCCGCCAGCCGCGCCCCTGGCGCCGTTTCCCGCTTCCGCCCCGGCCCCCGCGCCCCCGCTGCCCGCGCGCCAGCTGCGCCCACTGCCCCGCGCCCCCAGGGCAGGACGCACCAAATCGCACCCGCCCCCTAAAGCCACACCTCCGCCCCGCCGATGAGACCTGCAACACGCGGACACAGCCCGGCAAGGACAGCCAGGCGGCGCCCCGTGGGCCTTATGCATAACCCGGCAGGGACGCCGGGCGCAGAGAACAGACTTTCATGGAGGAAAGTGGCATGTCTCTGGTCATCAACACAAACCTGATGGCGATCAACGCCGCCAGGAACCTGAGCAACTCCTTCGGGGCGCTCGGCACGTCGGTCCGCCGGCTGTCGTCCGGGCTGCGCATCGGCACCGCCGCCGACGACGCGGCGGGCATGGCCGTGCGCGAAATCATGCGTTCGGAAATCGCGGCCCTGCACCAGGGCGCCCGCAACGCCAACGACGCCATCTCGCTGCTCCAGACCGCCGACGGCGCCCTGGGCGTCATCGACGAGAAGCTGATCCGCATGAAGGAGCTGGCGGAACAGGCGGCCACGGGAACGTACAACTCCGACCAGCGCCTGCTCATCGACTCCGAGTACCAGGCCATGGCCTCGGAAATCACCCGTATCGCCAACGCCACGGACTTCAACGGCATCTACCTGCTCAACGGCAACCTCTCCGGGAGCACGCACGACGGCTCGGGGATCATGCCCACGGGCAAGATGAAGATCCACTTCGGCACGGGCAACGACTGCTCGGAGGACTACTACTACATCCAGATCAACACGGCCACGGCCTCGGCCCTGGGCGTGGGCAACCAGGCCCCGGCGGGCGCAGGCTACTCCATCTCCACCCAGTCCGCCGCGCAGAACGCCCTGGACGCCCTCAACGAGGCCATCGTCTCCAAGGACAACATCCGGGCCAGCCTCGGCGCGCTGCAAAACAGGCTGGAGAACACCATCACCAACCTGGAGGTCCAGGCCGAGAACCTCCAGGCCTCGGAGTCGCGCATCTCCGACGCGGACGTGGCCCTGGAGATGACCGAATTCGTGCGCCAGCAGATCCTGACCCAGTCCGCGGTGGCCATGCTGGCCCAAGCCAACAGCCTGCCGCGTCTGGCCATGCAGCTGCTCGGCGGCTAGCCGCCCGGGGCCCCCTGCGCCCCGCCCCGGGCCGCCTGCCCGGGCCGCGCCCCTCCGGCGCGGCCCGGCTGGCTGTTTCCTGGCACCAACCTTGCAGCCGCCTGGGCGGCGACCTCTGGCCAGGAATTTTTTGCACGTGAGGAGCGACGCGACATGCCCGGCGACTATCTCAGCTCAGGAGCGATCCACTTCACCGGCCTTGGCAACGGCACGGACTTCGACTCCATCATCGATGCCATGGTCCAGGCCCAGAGCGTGCACAAGCAGCGGCTCATCACCTGGCGCACCGACTGGGAAAACAAGCAGATCGCCTTCAAGGAGCTCAACACCATGCTCCTGGGGCTCAAGACGCACATGCAGGGCATGGACACCATGGACGAGTTCTTCATCAAGAACGTGGGCGCGTCCAACGCCACCGTGGCCACCGCCACGGCCTCCAGCACCGCCGTCAGCGCCACGCACACCGTGGTCGTGACCCAGATCGCCAGGACCGACATCCAGACCAACCTGGCCACCGGCTTCGCCAGCAAGACCGCCAGCGTCGCCGGGGCCGATGGCGTGCTGGAGCTGACCTACGGCACCGCCTCCCCCCAGACCATGTCCATCGACGTGGCCGCGGGCACGACCCTGGAAGCCCTGGTCAACCAGATCAACAAGGACCCCGACAACCCCGGGGTGCGCGCCAGCATCGTCTACAACGGCTCGACCTACCACCTGCAGGTGCGCGGCCTGGACATGGGCGCCGACAACACCGTGGACATCGGCGCGGGCACGACCCTGGCGGGCTTCGGCGCCGCCAGCTGGACCAACACCCAGACCGCCCAGAACGCCCAGTTCACCGTGGACGGACTGGCCATCGACTCCACCTCCAACACCGTGGCCGACGTGGTGGAAGGCCTGACCTTCACCGTCAAGGACCCCGGCACCTCGGTCATCACCGTCGCCAACGACGACGCGGCCATCCTGGAGAACGTGCGCGGCTTCGTGGACAAGATCAACGAGGTGCGCACCGCGCTCATCAACCTGACCAAGTTCAACGAGCAGACCCAGCAGGGCTCGCTGCTTACGGGCAACTACGGGGTGCAGATCATCAGCTCCCAGCTCAAGGAGATCACCGCAGGCAAGGGCCTGGGCTTCGACTACGACGACGACGTGATCTCCACCCTGGGCCAGATTGGCATCACCACCGACGCCGAGGAGGGCTCGCCCACGCGCGGGCTGCTGCTGCTCGACGAGACCAAGTTCAAGAAGGCCCTGACCGACCACCCCGACGAGGTCGCCAGCCTGTTCAGCGTCAGCTACGATGGTTCGACGGACTCGCCGGACTTCCTCTACGCCGGGCACATCACGGGCATGACCAAGGCCGGGAGCTACGCCGTGGAGTACACCACCAACGGCTCGGGCGCCATCGTCTCGGCCACCATCGGCGGCTACGCGGCGACCATCAGCGGCACGACTCTCACCGGCCCGGCCAACACGCCCGTGGCCGGTCTGTCCATCTCCGCCGTGAACACCACTGCCTCGAGCACCTTCAGCGGCGAAATCCACCTCAAGCTCGGCAAGGCGGGCGAGATCACCGAAAAGCTCACCAACCTGACCAGCTCGGTTTCCGGGCCGCTGCACATCCTGCAGAAGAACTACCAGACCATCATCAACAACATTAACAAGAAGATATCCTACGAAGAGGACCGCATCGCGCGCACGGAAAGCACCATGCGCATGCGCTTCGCCCGGCTGGAGGCCACCTTGTCCTATTACGAGAACATGAAGACCTCCCTCGAAAACCAGACCAAGCAGCTGTCCTCCTCGACCTCGTAACCCAGCATCCGGAGATTCCCATGCTCAAGGCCGCCAAGGCGTACTTCCAGACCCAGGTCACCACCACCACTCAGGGCGACCTGCTGATCCTGCTCTACGACGGGGCCATCAAGTACCTGAACCAAGCGAAGATCTGCATGGCCCAGCGCGACTACGCGGGCAAGGGCCAGCTCATCTCGCGGGCCATGGACGTGATCTCCGAGCTGGACGAATGCCTGAACCGCGAGAAGGGCGGCGAGCTGGCCATGAACCTCCACCAGCTCTATTTCTACTGCAACACGCGCCTGCTGCGGGCCAACCTGGAGATGAAGCCCGAAAAGATCGACGAGGTCGTGCGCATCCTCGACTCGCTGCGCGACGCCTTCAACCGCATCAAGAGCACCGCGCCCCAGCAGCAGGCCGCCGAGGCCCAGGAGCAGCCGCCCGCGCCCGCCCAGGCGCCCCAGGCCGCCCCCGAGCCCCCGGCCCAGCCCGCGCCCCAGGCCCAGGGCACCTACGGCCCCCGGGCCGTGCTGCGCCCGGTGCACAAGGGCGCCATGCCCGGCACCTACGGCCCCTCACGCCAGGGTTGAGCGGAGCCCGGCCATGAGCGCGCCGCGCACGGTGCTGCACGTCTGCGGGGGCCTGGGCCTGGGCGGCACGGAAAAGGCCATGCAGCTGCTGGCCGCCGCCATGGACCCCGCGCGCTACCGCCCGGTGGTCCACGCCTTCGCCGACGGCCCGCGCCGCGCCCAGCTCACGGCCCTGGGCATCCCGGTGCACATCGGGCCGGACCTGCTGCGCACCGCCGCGCGCACGGCGCCCGACATCATCCACCTGCACCGCGCGGGCTGGCCCGAGCCGCGCCTGTTGCGCAGCGCGGCCCTGGCCGGGGCGGGGGCGGTGGTGGAAACCAACGTCTTCGGCCGCCACGACCCCAGTCCCGGGGCCCGGATCATCGACCGCCACCTGTTCGTCTCCACCTTCTGCCTGCGCCGCTACGGCGCCGTGCACGGGCTGGACGTGTCCGGCCCGCGCCACCGCGTGCTGTACAACCCCGTGGACTGCGCGGCCTTCGCCGCCTGCCCCGGGGCGGGGGCCGGGGCGCCGCTGGCCGTGGGCCGCGTGTCGCGGGCCGACCCCGGCAAATGGTCGGCCCTGGCCCTGGAGTTCCTGCCGCACCTGCTGGCGCGCGTGCCCGGCGCGGCCTACCGCGTCATCGGCGGCACCGCCCAGGCCCGGGAGTGGGTGGCCACCCGGGGCCTCGCGGCGCATGTGGACTTCCTGGAGCCCGTGGCCGACGACGCGGGGCTGGCGGCGCTTTTCGCCACCGTCGGCGTGTTGGCCCACGCCAACGACACGGGCGAGACCTTCGGCATGGTCATCGCCGAGGCCATGGCCGCCGGGCTGCCCGTGGTCACCCACCCCTGCCCCGGCCTCAAGGACAACGCCCAGCTCGAACTGGTGGAGCACGGCGTCACCGGCCTGGTGGCCGCCACGCCCGAGGACTACGCCGGCGCCGTGGCCCGGCTGCTCGCCGACCCGGAGCTGGCCCGACGCATGGGCCAGGCGGGCCGGGCCCGGGCCCGGGCGCTGTTCGACACCCCCGTGGTGGCCGCGCGGCTCATGGACATCTACGACGAACTGCCCGCCCGGGCCGGGGCCTCCCCCGCGCGCCCGGCACAGCGCGACCCCGCCCCGGACATCACCCCGGACACGGCCCCGGACACCGCCCGCCATGACCGCCCCGCACCCCTTCGCGCGCTACACGGCTGAGGTCCTGCGCTTCGGCTTCGCCGGGCAGGCCCAGGCGCCCGCCCCCGCGCCCCTGGCGCCCGGGGCCCTGCGCGCGGCCCTGGACGGCTGCCTGCGCGCCCTGGAGCGCGAGCCCCGCGAGCACGTGCTGCTGCTCGGCCTGGGCGCGGGCGACCTGGCCCGGGCCCTGGACGCCGCCCTGCCCCCGGGGGTGGACCTCACGGTCTGCGAGCAGGACACGGCCCTGGCCCGCGCGGCCCTGGCCGAGCCCGGGGCGCCCTGGGCCCGGGCGGGCGGGCGCACGGTGCTGCTGGCCGACACCTCGCCCTGGGCCCATTTCCTGCTCTGGACCCTGCACGGCCTGACCCCGGCCACGACCCACCTGCGCCTGCACCCCGGGCCCCAGGCCGGGGACTGGGCCCTGGCCCGGCGCCTGTTCGCCCGCGCTGCGCCCCTGGGCCCGGCGCCCGCCGCCGCGCCCGCCCCGACCCTGACCCTGGCGGCCATCCTGGCTCCCGGAGACCCCGGGCTCGGGGAATTCTTCGCCCAGGTGCCGCCCTGGGTGGCCGAGGTGGTGGCGCTCTGGGACGCCACCGCGCCTCCGGCCGCGCCCCCGGCCTGCGCGGCCCCGGTGCGCCACCTGGCGCGGCCCCTGGGCGACGATTTCGCGGCCCAGCGCAACGCCATGCTCGCCGCCTGCCGCACGGACTGGGTGCTCGTGCTCGACGCCGACGAACGCCTGGTCCCCGGCGGCTGGCAGGGCGTGCGCGAGCTGGCCCGCCGGGGCGGCGTCGACGGCCCGGGGCTCTTCCTGCTGCCGCGCCGCACGCTGCACCCCGACGGCCACCGCGTGCTGGCCGGGCTGGGCCTGTGGCCGGACCTGCAACCGCGCCTTGTGCGGCGCACCCCGGCCCTGCACTACGAGCGGCCCGTCCACGAGCGCCTGACGGGCGCGCGCGGGCCCTTCGGCGTGGCCCTCGACCTGTCCATCGTCCACTTGAACCGCCTGCTGCGCGACCCCGAGGGCGTGCGCGCCAAGCTGGCCGGGTTCGACCGCGCGGGCGCGGGCGGCGTACGCCACACCCTGTCCGCAGACTACCCGGCCCTGGCCCCGGAGCTGCTGCCCGAGGCCCACGGCCCGGCGGACCTGCAGGCGGTGACCCTGCCCTTCGACCCCGCCTGAGCCCTCGGACACCGCGCGGGGCGCCGCGCCAAGCGCCGCGCCAAGCGCTGTTGATATCCCCCGGGGTTGCATGTATCGTTGTGCATTGCACGCAACCCAAAGGACACGCGATGGACATCACCTGCCCGAATTGCAAATACAGCCGCTCCATTCCCGACGACAAGGTGCCGGCCAACTCGGTCAAGGCCACCTGTCCCCAGTGCGGCACCAAGTTCCGCTTCCGCGACGTGGACTTCGCCCTGGACGGCGCAGACGAGCCCGGCGCGCAGGCGCCCCCGGCGCCCGCCCAGGAATCCCCCGCGCCCGCCCCCGAGAGCGCGACCCAGGCCATGCCCCAGGACACTCAGGACACGCCCCAGGCCGAGCCCGCCCCCGGCCAGCCCGGCCCCGAGCCCCAGCCGGACACCCGCCCCGTGCGCAACATCGGCCTGCTTGAGGAGGACCCCCTGCCGCCCCTGGACGGCCCGCAGCGCAAGGGTGGCGACATCTGGCAGAGCCTGGAGCACCTGGGCGACAGCCACCCGGGCCGCGACGCGGACGCCTCCGGCGGCCCCGGGCACCACGGCGCCCCGGTGGTGGACGTGCCCTTCGAGCGCCTGGACCAGTTCGGGTTCTTCGGCGGGCTGTGGGAAACCTGCAAGCGCACCGCCACCGCTCCCCGGCTGTTCTTCGAAGCCATGCCCGTGGACCGGGGCTACGGCAGGCCCGCAGTCTTCTACGTGCTGCTGAACATCGTGGCCGTCATGCTCCAGCTGGCCGTGGAGTTCGGCCTGCACGGCGTCCAGGCCCCCGCAGCCACCGACCTGCCCGCCGAGGTCCAGGGCCTGACTGCCGGGGCCGCCGTGGCCGCCTCGTATCTCTTCGTCCTCGTGGCCGGGCCCCTGGTGCTCAGTTTCTTCCTCTTCGGCATCTCGGCGGTGCTGCACCTGCTGCTTACGCTCATGCGGGGCGTGTCCGGCGGGTTCCAGGCCACGGTGCGCGCCGTGGCGTACACCGCCCTGCCCTCGCTGTGCATGGTCGTGCCCGTGGCGGGCATGTACGTCGGCTCGGTGTGGAGCATCGTGCTGCTGACCTACGCCCTGCGCGGGGTGCACAAGACATCCTTCGCCAAGGCCGCCCTGGCCGTGGGCCTGTACACCCTGGGCGCCCTGGCCCTGGTGGTGGCCGCCATGCACGGCGTCGGCCCGGACGCGGGGCTGTAGGAGGCGGGGAGCGATGCGGGTGCTGTCCAGGCTCATGGCCCGCTGGCGCCAGTGGCGCGAGGCCCGCAGAGTGGCCCGGGAGATCGATCCCGCCGTGTTCCTGCACATGGCCGCCGAACTGCGCGAGATCGCCGACGCGGCGTCAAAACTCTGGCAGGAGGACCCCTCCTTCTCGGCCCGCGCCCGGCGCATCCTCGACGAGATGGACCAGCTCGAACGCATCGCCCAGCGCCCCGAGTTCCGGCGCCTGTCGCCCCAGAAGCGGCTGGAGCTGCGCAAAAGCCTGATCCTGTCGCGCGACCAGCTCCTGGAATCCATGCAGGCCTCGCCCCCGCCCACCGAGCGCATCCAGTAGCCGCGCGGCGCAGGTACGCATCTTGCTTCTCCTCCGGCGCCGGGGCCTTCCCGGCGCCGGAGCGCCCGCGCGCCCGGCCAACGCCGCGACTTTCGAGGAAACGCCATGACGTCCGCCCGCCCGGCCCTGCCTCTGCTGGCCTGCCTGCTCGCCACCCTGCTCCTTGGCGCCTGCGCCATGGAGGCCGACCTCGCCAACCCGCCCGTGCTCTACGTGGACGAGCTGGTCACCCGCGCCTGGCAGCCCGAGGTCTTCGTCGAGCCCGAGAACCCGCCCATGCAGCCGCTCACGGCGGTGTTCTTCCCCCTGCGCATGCGCCCGCAGATGGCCAACGCCCAGCCCTACGCCGAGGAGATGTCGCGCGTGTTCTGGCAGGCCTGGCTGCGCGAGCGCGTGTTCCCGGCCCTGGCCTTCGCCCAGGGCGAGACCTGGCGCACCCCGGCCCAGGCCATGGCCGTGGCCGACGGCTCGGCGGACCTCATCGTGGGCGGCGAAATCACCCACGTCATGTTCGGCGGCTCGTCGGGCACCACCCAGGTCAGCGTGCGCCTGGAGGTCTACGACGCCGCCGCAGGCACCCTGCTGTGGTCCATGGCCCACGCGGGCGAGATGCGCAACGCCCAGACCCGCGACTTCATCATCCTGACCAAGAAATCCCGCCTGCCCGCCGAGCCGGTGCAGGCCATCATGACCGCCCTGGCGCAGGACCTGGCCGTGCCGGTCAAGGCCTGGAACCACGGCCAGCCCCAGGAGGACCCGGCGGCGCCCTCGCCCCTGGACTGAGCCTCCACCGGCCCGGGCGGCCTGCGGATTTGACCCCGGTCAAAGCCCCGGCGCGCGCCCCGGCCTACGCTGGCGCCATGAGCACCCCCGCACCCCGCACCGTACGCATCGAGGGCCCCGGCTACTGCGTCACCGCCTGCCGCGGCGCCGTGGACTGCCCGCGCCGCGCCCTGGACGCGCCGGACCTGCCCCAGGCCCTGGCCGACGCCCTGGGCCGCCTGCCCCTGGCCCCCGGGCCCGGCGCGCAGCACGCCCACACGCTGCTGCGCGTGGCCGTGGCCTACTGCCCCAACGCCTGCTCCCAGCCCCAGATCGCCGACACGGGCGCCATCGGCGCGGCCCTGCCCGCCGTGGCCCCCGGGGCCTGCGTGGCCTGCGGGGCCTGCGCCGCCGCCTGCCGCGAGGCCGCCGTGGACCTGGACGGCCTGGGCAGCATCCGGGGCATCGACGCCGCGCGCTGCCTGGGCTGCGGGGCCTGCGCCGCCGCCTGCCCGGCCCAGGCCATCAGCATCGGCCAGCGCGGCTTCCGGCTGCTGCTGGGCGGCAAGCTGGGCCGCCACCCGCGCCTGGCCGATGAGCTGCCCGGCCTGCGCGCCCCAGGGGCCCTGCCCGCCCTGGCTGCGGATTTCCTCGCCGCCTGCCTGGCCGCACGCCAGGGGCACGAGCGCCCCGGCGACGTCGTGGCCCGCCTGGGCGCCGCCGCCCTGACGGGCCCGCCCCGCGACCCGGGGCAGCCCTGATGCCCGCCCCCGCCCTGCTGGCCAGCCTGGCCCCGGCGGTGCTCTCGCTGTGGCTGCTGGGGGCCCACGCCCTGCGCGCCGGGCACTGGGGGCTGGCCGGGGCCTGGGCCCTGGCCCCGCTGCTGCTGGCCCTGCCCCACGGCTGGGTACGCCGGGCGGCGCAGCTGGCCCTGGGCTGGGCCATCCTGGTCTGGGCCCATGCCGGGGGCGAATTGATCCGCCTGCGCGTGGCCATGGACCTGCCCTGGGCCCGGCTGGCCCTGATCCTGGGTGCGGTGATGCTGCTGGCGGCCCTGGGCGTCGCCCTTTTGGAGCGCGGACCCGCCGCCCGGCGCCACGGCGCCGACCCCGCCCCCCACTGGCCGCCCGCCCTGGCCCTGGCGCTCACCGTGGCCCTGCTGGCCGTGTGCCGGGCCACGGTGCCCTTTCCCATTCTGTTGCCCGACCGCTTCCTCCCCGGCGCGGGCTGGCTGCTGGCCCTAGCCCTGGGCGCCTACGCCGCGTGGCTGACGCGCGCGCTGCTGGCCCCGGGCGGCGGGCCCCGGCGCTGGGGGCGGCTGCGCCTGCGGGCCTGGGGGCTGTTCTCGGCGGTATTCTTCGCCCAACTGCTGCTGGGGCTGGCCGGGGCCGAGCGGCTGCTGATGACCGGGGCCCTGCACCTGCCCGTGCCCGCGCTCATCGCCGCCGGGCCCGTGTTCCGGGGCGAGGGGCTGTTCATGGCCGGGCTGTTCCTGGCCACGGTGGCCGTGGTCGGCCCGGCGTGGTGCAGCTGGCTGTGCTACATCGGCGCGTGGGACGGCGCCGCGGCGGCCCGGCACAAGGTTCTCCGGCCCCTGCCCCGCTGGCGCGGCCCGGCGCGCGCGGCCCTGGCGGCGCTGGTGCTGCTGGCGGCCTGGGGCCTGCGCGCGACCGGGGCGCCCGTGGCCCTGGCCGGGGGGCTGGCGGCGGCCTTCGGGCTGGCGGGGGTGGCCGTGATGCTGACCGTCAGCCGCCGCATGGGCACCATGGCCCACTGCACGGCGTTTTGCCCCATGGGCCTGGCCGCCACCCTGCTGGGGCGGCTGAACCCGCTGCGGGTGCGCGTGGGCCCGGGCTGCACAGGCTGCGGAGTCTGCGTACGCACCTGCCGCTACGGCGCCCTGGACGAGGCGCGCCTGGCCCTGGGCCGCCCCGGGGGCACCTGCACCCTGTGCGGCGACTGCGTGGGCCGCTGCCCCCACGCCGCCCTGGGCTACCGTTTCCCGGGGCTCTCTCCGGCGCGGGCCCGGGCGCTGTTCGCCGTGCTGGCCGTGAGCGCCCACGCCATGTTCCTGGGCGTGGCACGCATCTAAGCACCCGGGGGCCCGCCCGCAGCGCCCCCGGCGACGGACGCGCGCGGCAGCGCCCCCCGGCCCGGGGCCGGGCATTGCCACCCACCGCCGGATGATTACCATTATCAATGCTCTGCACGGGCCTGTTCCTTTGACTCCACGGCCCAGGCGGTCTATGGTGCGAGTCCGCCGTCGCGCGGCCCGGGCGGACCCTGCCCCGGGGCACGCGCCCGGCGCGCCCCCTGCCACTACGGAGGTTTTTCATGATCGGCATTTCCAAGCTCTACTGCGGCTCGGTGGAGGCCTCGGACGCCCTGCGCTACGGGCGCGACTCCAAGACCCTGCCCTCCCACCTGCTGCAATTCTCCAAGGACAAGAAGCCCGTGGTCGTGTGGAACATGACCCGGCGCTGCAACCTCAAATGCGTGCACTGCTACGCCCAGGCCGTGGACCCCGACGGCAAGGACGAGATCAGCACCGAGCAGGCCAAGGTCATCATCAAGGATCTGGCCGACTACGGCGCGCCGGTGATGCTGTTCTCCGGCGGCGAGCCCCTGGTGCGCCAGGACCTGCCCGAGCTGGCCAGCTTCGCCACGGCCAACGGCATGCGCGCGGTCATCTCCACCAACGGCACGCTGATCACCAAGGACAAGGCCCGCGAGCTCAAGCAGATCGGCCTGTCCTACGTGGGCATCTCGCTGGACGGCGGCGAGGAGATCCACGACAAGTTCCGCAAGGTGCCCGGCTCGTTCAAGAAGGCCCTCCAGGGCGTGGAGAACTGCCAGGCCGAGGGCCTCAAGGTCGGGCTGCGCTTCACCATCAACAAGCGCAACCAGGGCGAGATCCCGACCCTGTTCCAGATCGTCGAGGAGCTTGAGGTTCCGCGCATCTGCTTCTACCATCTGGTCTACTCCGGGCGCGGCTCGGAGCTGATCAAGGAAGACCTGGACCACGCCGAGACCCGCGAGGCCGTCCACCTGATCATGGACAAGACCCGCGAGCTGTTCGACAAGGGCAAGCCCAAGGAAGTCCTGACCGTGGACAACCACGCCGACGGGCCCCTGGTCTACCTGCGGCTGCTCAAGGAAGACCCCGAGCGCGCCGCCGAGGTCAAGCGCCTGCTGGACTTCAACGAGGGCAACAACTCCGGGCGCGGCATCGGCTGCATCTCGTGGGACGGGCAGGTCCACCCCGACCAGTTCTGGCGCAACCACACCTTCGGCAACGTGCTCGAGCGCCCGTTCTCCGAAATCTGGGACGACCCGTCCATCGAACTGCTGCACAAGCTCAAGGACAAGAAGAAGCACGTCGGCGGGAGGTGCGCCACATGCCGATACCTCGCCATCTGCGGCGGAAACTTCAGGGCCCGGGCGGAAGCCTACTACGGGGACATATGGGCTCAGGATCCCGCCTGCTATTTGACGGACGAAGAGATCAAGGCCTGAGGCTGTCCATGTTCAGCTACGCCCGCGCTCGAGCCAGCGCGGGCTTCCGGCTGGTCATGGCCGCCAGCGCGCGGCGCGACGAGTTCTTCGGCGGCGAGGGCGAAGGCCTGACCCGCGAGATCGTCTTCAGCCCCGAGCGCCTGGCCGAGGCCGAGGCCCGCAAGGAGGCCGCCCGCGACGCCGAGCGCGCCAAGGCCTACCAGATGCGGACCTGCAAATAGGTTTGTAGACTTGTGCGCCAAATCCCGCCGGGGTGCCCCAGGGCGCCCCGGCGGCTGCGGCGCCCGCCCAAGGAGCCATCCATGGACCAGCCCTGCTTCTTCCGGGGCCGCCGCCTGCGCAAAACCCCGACCATCCGCGACATCTTCCGCGAAACCCATGTGCGCCCCGAAGACCTGATGATGCCCTACTTCGTGGTGGACACCGACGACGCGGCCCTGCGCAAGCCCATCGGCGCCATGCCCGGCCAGTTCCAGCTTTCCCTGGACGAGCTGGACCGCCAGGTGGGCCAGGCCGTGGCCCTGGGCCTGCGCTCGTGCATCCTCTTCGGCCTGCCCAAGGCCAAGGACGCCCGCGGCAGCGGCGCCTACGACCCGGACGGCATCGTCCAGCGCGCCATCCGCCGCCTGAAGGCCAACCACCCCGATCTGCTGGTGGCCACCGACGTGTGCCTGTGCGAATACACCGACCACGGCCACTGCGGGCTCTTGCGCCAGGACGACACCTCCGGCGAGGTCAGCAACGACCCGACCCTGGACCTGCTGGCCAGGACCGCCGTGTCCCACGCCAGGGCCGGGGCCGACATGGTCGCCCCCTCGGACATGATGGACGGCCGGGTGGCTGAAATCCGCCAGGCCCTGGACGAGGCGGGCTTCGCCCAGGTGCCGGTCATGTCCTACGCCGTGAAATACGCCTCGGCCTTCTACGGGCCCTTCCGCGAGGCCGCCGAGAGCGCGCCCAAGTTCGGCGACCGCCGCACCTACCAGATGGACCCCGCCAACGCCCGCGAGGGCCTGCGCGAGGCCCAGGCCGACATCGACGAGGGCGCGGACATCATCATGGTCAAGCCCGGCATGCCCTACCTGGACATGATCACCCGCCTGCGCGAGGCCTTCGACCTGCCCGTGGCGGCCTACCAGGTCAGCGGCGAATACTCCATGATCAAGGCCGCCGCCGCCAACGGCTGGATCGACGAGGCCGCCGTGATGCTCGAAAGCCTGACGGCCTTCAAGCGTGCCGGGGCCGAGCTGATCCTGACCTACTTCACCGAGGATTTCCTGCGCCTGCGCGCCCAGGGCCAGGGGGGCAAGGCATGAGCGCGGCCCAGCACCCCGGGCGCCCGGGCCACCCCACCGCCCCGCCCCACGGCGCGGGCGGCCCCAAGGGCCACCCCATGGCCCCCGGCGGGCACCCCCACGACGCCCGCCAGGCCGACGGCACCCCGCCCCTGCGGCTCATCGCCTGGGAGATCACCCGCTCCTGCAACCTGGCCTGCAAGCACTGCCGCGCCGAGGCCCACGAGGAGCCCTACCCCGGCGAGTTCAGCACCGCCGAGGCCAAGGCCCTCATCGACGACTTCCGCAAGGCCGGGGACCCGATCCTGATCTTCACCGGCGGCGAGCCCATGCTGCGCAAGGACTGGCCCGAGCTGGTGCGCTACGCCACGAGCCTGGGCCTGCGCTGCGTCATGTCGCCCAACGGCACGCTGATCACCGCCCAGAGCGCGCGGACCATGGTCGAGGCGGGCGTGCAGCGCGTGTCCATCTCCATCGACGGGCCCGACGCCGCGTCCCACGACGCCTTCCGGGGCGTGCCCGGGGCCTTCGCGGCCTCCATGCGCGGCATCGAATACCTCAAGGCCGCCGGGCTGGAGTTCCAGATCAACACCACGGTGACGCGCGGCAACCTGGGGATGTTCAAGGACATCTTCAAGCTCTGCGAGGGCCTTGGCGCCGCCGCGTGGCACATCTTCCTGCTCGTGCCCACCGGGCGCGGGGCCAGCCTGGGCGCCGAGGTCATCAGCGCCGCCGAGTACGAGGACGTGCTCAACTGGTTCTACGACTTCCAGAAGACCACGGCCATGCAGCTCAAGGCCACCTGCGCTCCGCACTACCACCGCATCCTGCGCCAGCGCGCCAAGGCCGAGGGCATCCCCGTGACCTTCGAGAACTTCGGGCTGGACGCCGTGTCGCGCGGCTGCCTGGGCGGGGTGGGCTTCTGCTTCGTGTCGCACACCGGGCAGGTCCAGCCCTGCGGCTACCTGGTGCTGGACTGCGGCAACGTGCGCGAGACGCCCTTCCCGGAAATCTGGAAAAGCTCGAAGATATTCAACCAGTTCCGCAACCAGGACGAGTTCACGGGCAAGTGCGGGGTCTGCGAGTACCACAAGGTCTGCGCCGGGTGCCGGGCCCGGGCCTACACCATGTCCGGCGACCACATGGCCGCCGAGCCGCTGTGCTCCCACGAGCCGGCCCGGGCGCGCCGCAAGGGGGAGGAGTCGTGATGGACGCCATCGACCGCAGAATCCTGGACGTGATCCAGTCCGGCTTTCCCGTGGCCGCGCGGCCCTATGCGGAGCTTGGCCGCGACCTGGGGCTGACCGAGGCCGAGACCCTGGCCCGCGTGCGCGCCCTCAAGGAGTCCGGCGTCATCCGGCGCATCGGGGCCAATTTCCAGTCCGCGCGCCTGGGCTGGCACTCCACCCTGTGCGCGGCCAAGGTGCCGCCCGAGCGCATGGAGCACTTCGTGGCCACGGTCAACGCCCACCCGGGCGTGACGCACAACTACCTGCGCGACCACGAGTTCAACGTCTGGTTCACCTTCATCGGCGAAGACCCCGAAACCGTGCAGCAGGCCCTGGCGGACATCGGCGCGGCCACGGGGGTGGACGTGCTCTACCTGCCCGCCACCCGGCTCTTCAAGATCAAGGTCGATTTCGCCATGCAGGGCGGGGAGGAGTAGCATGACCCGGCCCTTCCTGCTCTCGCCGTCCCTGCTGTCCAGCGACTACGGGCGCCTGGCCGAGGAGCTGGCCGCCCTGGAGGCCGCCGGGCTCAAGTGGGTCCACTGGGACGTGATGGACGGCGCCTTCGTGCCCAACATCACCCTGGGCGCACCGATCATCGGCGCCCTGCGCGGGCGCACGCGGCTGTTCTTCGACGTGCACCTCATGGTCGAGGAGCCCGCGCGCTATGTGGCCGATTTCGCCCGCGCCGGGGCGGACCTGATCTGCGTGCACGCCGAGGCCACCCGCCACCTGGAGCGCACCTGCGCCGCCGTGGCCGAGCTGGGCAAGCAGGTGGGCGTGGCGCTCAACCCGGCCACCCCCGTGGACGCCGTGCGCTACCTGCTGCCGCAGCTGGACCTGGTGCTCATCATGAGCGTCAACCCCGGCTTCGGCGGGCAGTCGTTCATCCCCTTCTCCCTGGACAAGATCCGCGAGCTGGCCGCCCTGCGCGACCGGCTGAACCCGCGCTGCCTGATCCAGGTGGACGGCGGCTGCACGCCCGAGAACACCGCCGCACTGGTGGCCGCCGGGGCCGACTGTCTGGTCTCCGGCTCGGCCTTCTTCAAGTTCCCGCCCTACAAAGAGCGCCACGAGGCCTTCCTGCGCGCCGCCGGGGCCCTGTAGCCGCGCCGCCGGGGCCGCCCGAAAAGGCCGCCGCACCCTTGCGGGTGCGGCGGCCTTTTTGCGTGGGGGCGCGGGGCGCGGCGCGGGGTCATGCGCAGGGGGCGCGGGGCGCGGGCTCATGGATGGGGCGACGCGGCAGGCGGCGCCGGACCCTGCGGCCCGGCCCGGGGTCAGCAGGGGCCCGCGCAGGGCCCGGCCAGCTCGGCGTCGATGGCGTCGGGGTCGCTGGCCGCGTAGCGCACCAGGTTGCGCAGGTGGGCGAACGTCGCGGGGTCCATCTCCTCGAAGGCCAGGGCCAGGGATTCGCCCCCGGCACGCGCGGCCCGGGCGGCGATGCCCAGCACCACGTCCGGGGCCAGGGTCAGGCGCACGGTGCAGGCGTCCCCGGCGTGCATGCCCAGGCCCAGGGGCGCCTCGCAGAGCATCCCGCGCAGGCTGATGTTCAGGCTGATCACAGGCACGGTCAGCCCCTGCCAGGACACGGTGGCTTCGAAGCGGGCCGGAACCCGGCTGCGGCTGCGCTGGTCGGTCATGCACCCTCCCGGCCCCCGCCCGGCGCCGCCGGGGCGCAGGGGTCCGGGCGTCACCGTACACCATCCGGCCCGGGGCTGCCAACCCCCGGCACTCATTTCCCGGCTTCGAGCTGGCGGATGAAAATCAGCGCCATGCCCACGGCCCACGCGGAAAGAATGATGAACCGCGGCCAGAAGGGTACGAAAAAGCGCGACAGGCCGATGAAGAGGATGCCTGCGGCGAAGTAGGCGATCTTCCAGGCATTCTTGTGCCACCAGGGCCGGGGCGCGGGAGTGGGCTCGGCCATGGTCAGCGGATCCTGGAGGCCAGGGCGTTCAGGCCGTAGAGCAGGCAGCCGCCGATGACCACCAGGATTAGCGCCGTCACCGGGTTGCGGTAGGAGCCGATGAAGCCCATGTAGTCGTCGATGACGCCCTCCAGGCGCATGGCCCTGATGAGCCCCAGGAACCCGTAGGTGATGAACGGGATGGCCAGCACGAAGGACAGGGCCTTGATGAGGATGCGCAGGATGTTCATGGCAGATACGGCTCCTGGCGAAGGGTTGCGGCGCGGGCGGGCCTCAGCGGCCCGGGGCCCCGCCCTGCCCGCGCTGGCGCGCGCGGCGGTTGGCGGCGCGCACGATGCCCACCCCGGCCCCCAGGGCCAGCAGGGTGAAGATCACGACCATGGCCGCAGCCTTCAGAAGGAAAGAAAGTGATTCCCACATGTTGCATTTCTCCGTATGCGCGTTGGCGCCCCCATGCTATAGCCCCGCGCGGGCCGAAAGGCAACCGCGCAGGCCACGCGCCCGGGGCTGCCAGCTGTCCGGGGCGCCGGGAACGCCCCGTTTGGCCGTGCCCGCGCGCCAGGGGAGGGGCCGGATTTCCCCATGACGGCAGGGCGTTCCATTGCATGCGCCGCCGCGCCCGGGGCTACCAGCCCCCGCCGCCCCCGCCGCCGCCGCCGCCGCCCGCGCGGCCCGCGCCGCCCGAGTCCCGCCCCGAGCCCGGGGCCGACGAGGACGCGGCGATGGCCCCGGCCAGGGAGCTGCCCAGCCCGCCCCCGCGCCCGCCCGGCCCCAGCCCCCCGCGCGCGGCCAGCCCCGCCCCGCGCGAGGCGGCGTGCGGATCGCGCCCGGCGGCCTCCAGCACGGCGCTGAACTTGCGCGCCCACTGCTGCTCGCAGTCCAGGGCCAGGGCGTAGGGCAGGCAGGCGTCGAACAGCTCCGGGGTCCGGTCCGGCGGGTTGAGCAGGTTCAGGCGCTCTTCCTCGGCCACGGCCAGATACAGGCGAAAGCCCTCCAGCTCGTCCATCACCGCGCGGCCCCCGGGCGTCGGGGCGCGCATGAGCCAGGCGAAGAGCACGGCCATGGCCCCGGCCAGGGCGACCACCGCCAGGGCCAGCCCGCCCGCCGTCGCGCCGAGCATGAACGCCCCGCCGCACCACCCGGCGGCGAAGGCCAGGGCCGGAACAAGGGTGCCCACGGCGGGCGCGGCCAGGGCGCGCAGCACGAGCCCCGCAGTGATGGCCGTCCAGACGGTCAGCCACAGGGCGAGGAAGGCGGCGGGCACCGGCTCGGGCGCGCCCCACAGCGCGGCGCCCGTGGCCGCCAGACCCAGGGCCAGCCCCGGCGCCAGCCAGGCCGCGTTGCCGCGGAAGAGCACCCCCCGGTAGCGCGCGGCCAGGGCCTTGCGCAGGGCCGCCCGCGCCGGGCGGACCACGGCGTGGGCCTCCTGGCGCAGGGCCACCTCCGGCCCCCGGGCGAACAGCGCCTCCAGCAGGGCCCGCTCCTCGGGTTCCAGGCCCTCGGCAGCGGCGGCGGCGCGGGCCACGGTCCAGGCGCCGCCGGGGGCGCGGTCCAGGCGCACGGCCCCGCGCACGGCCAGCCCCACCAGCGCGGCGGCGAACACATGGTCGTCGAAGCCCATGCGCAACACGTAGCGCGCCGCCCCGGGGCTGACCCCCGCCGGGGGCCGGAAGCGCGGCACCACCACCCCGCCCCCGGGGTCGCGGCCCACGCGGCGCCAGGCCCAGAGGTAGGCGCCCAGGGCCGCCAGCAGCCCGGCCAGGGCGCCCAGGGGCCCGGGGTTGTCGCGCGCCAGCCGGGCGGCCTCCCCGCCCGGGGCGGCCACCGCGCCCTTGCCCAGGCGCACGGCCACGGTCAGGCCCTGGCCGGGGGCCAGGGGCGCCGTGGTGGCGAAAGCGGCCAGCTCCGGGCCCTGCGGCCCGCCGCTGAACGCCGCGCCCCGCTGGCCGGAGAACCCGGTGAACGCCTCGGCGCCCAGCAGCCGCGCCCCCGGGGGCAGGGCCACCTCGCACGCCGCGTGCAGGATGGGCAGGGTCCAGCCCTGGCCCGTGACGTTCCAGTACAGTTCGTCGTGGTCGGCGAAAAAGCCCAGCTGGTCCGTGGTTTCGTAGGCCAGGGTGAAGGTGTGCGGCCCGGGCGGCAGCAGCGCGTCCTCGCGGCCCAGGTACACGCGCACCCCGCCGGGCCGGGGGCGGAGGGCGAAGGCCTCGGGAGCGCCGTCGCGCATGGCGCCGCGCACGGAAAAACCCACGCGGCGCACCAGCCCCAGGGCCTGGGCCCAGGGCGCGGGATGCGGGTAGACGGTGGGAAAATCGCGGTAGATGCCCCGGCGGATCTCGCGGCCCTCGGCGGCCACGGCGATGGTTTCGGTCACGTGCAGGCGCCCGTCGGGCAGCACCTCCACCCGGCTGGCGAAGGACGTGACGGCCTCGGCGGCCCCAGCCGGGCACCACGTCGCGCCCAGGGCCGCCAGCAGCAGCGCGAGGCAGGCCAAAACGCGCGCGGCGCCCACGGGTCAGCGCCCCTTGGCGCCCCGGGCGAAGGCCCGGGCCCGGGCCCGGGCGGCGGCGGGATCGGCGGCCCACACCGCCCGGGCGTGGCCCAGCACCGCCCCGCGGACCTTGTGGGCCGAGGGCAGCTCGGGCACGGCCAGGGCCTCGGCGTCGGGGCACTGGACCGGGGCGAAGGCCAGGTCGCGGTCCAGCCCGCTGGCGTAGCCGTCCAGGGGCGCGTCGGCCAGGCGGCTGCGCTCCTGCCCGGCCGGGTCCAGCCCGCGCACGAAGCTCATGGTCCCCGAAGGGCGCTGGTCGCGGTTCAGGGCCTGGATGCGCTCGTTGAGCGAGCGGCACCACTCGTTCAGCTGGTCGAGGTTCACGGTCTGCACCTTGCGACCCTCGGGGCCGTCGCAGTGGCGGCCATGCAGGTAGGCGCCCGCAGCGTCCACCAGCGCGGCGTAGGCCGCCAGCAGCAGCCCGGCGTAGCGCCGCCAGGGCAGCAGGGCCAGGGGGGCGCGCACCCCAAGGCGCGCGGGCGCGGCCTGGGCGGCGGCGGCGGGCAGGCGCCCCGGGGCCACGCCGATGGCGGCGTAGAACCCGCCCACGGCGTCCGGGCCCGGCAGCAGGCTGTGCAGGGCCGCCGCCCGGCGCAGCACCTCCTGCTGCACGCGCCCCAGCTCCGCCACCCGGCGCTGGTAGAGCTCAATCTCCTCCTCCAGGGCCTTGCGCGACCCGAAGAAGGTGCTCGCCGCCTCCACCAGGGTTTCTTCCACCAGCCCGTCGGCCATGCCTTCCAGGGTCTTGCCGCCCACGACGCGCCTCCCGGCCTAGTCCAGCCGGACCCGGGGCGCGGCGCGCACGGCCTCGTCCCGGGTCTCGAAAAATTCCGCGGCGCCGAAGCCGAACAGCCGGGCCGCCAGATTGGAGGGGAAGGACTCCACGGCGACGTTGAGCCGCCGCACGGCGCCGTTGTAGTAGCGCCGGGCCATCTGCAACTCGTCCTCCACGGCCCCGAGCTGTTCGGAGAGCTGGCGGAAGTTGGCGTCGGCCTTGAGCTGCGGGTAGGCCTCGGCCACGGCCAGCAGCCGCCCCAGGGCCAGGCCCAGCTCGCCCTCCAGGCGCGCGGCCTGGGCCACGGCCCCGCCCCCTGCGCCCGTCCCGGAGCCGCGCAGGGCCGTGACCCGGGCCAGGGCCTCGGCCTCGTGGGCCGCGTAGGCGCGCACCGTTTCCACCAGGTTGGGCACCAAGTCGTGGCGGCGGCGCAACTGCACGTCGATGCCGCTCCAGCCCTCGCGGACCAGGTTGCGCGCCCGCACCAGGGCGTTGAACGTCAGCGCCAGCCACAGGCCGATCAGGGCCGGGCCGGCCAGGGCGATCCACCACGCGGTCATCGGCTGCCTCCAGGTTGGGTCGGGGAATGCTCCGGCAGTCTACATGGGCCCGGGCGGCGGAGTCAAACGGCCCGGCGGGCGGGCCTGGGCTAGTCGCGCCCCCCGGCCAGCCCCAGGCCCAGGCCCATGGACAGGAACACCCCGCCCGTGAGCCAGTGCTGCGCCCGGCGCACCCCCGGGTGCGCCCCGGCCCAGGCGCCGATGCGCCCGAAGCACAGCGCCACGCCGGACATGACCATCCAGCCCGTGGTGCAGAAGGTCAGGCCCAGGGCGACGATCTGCGCCGGGAAATGGGCCGAGCCGTGGTCCGCGAACTGCGGCAGGAAGGCCAGGAAGAACAGGGCCACCTTGGGGTTGAGCACGCTGACCAGGAACCCCTGGCGGAAGATGCGCGCGCGCGGCAGGCAGGGCGCTGGGCCGTGGGCATCGGGCCGCGAAAGCAGGATGCGCAGGCCAACCCAGACCAGATAGGCCGCCCCGGCAAAGCGCACCACCTCGTAGGCCGTGGCCGAGACCAGCAGCACCGCCGACAGCCCCAGGGCCGCCGTGGCCGTATGCACCAGCCCGCCGCAGGTGATGGCCAGGGCCGAGAGCAACCCGGCGGCCCGGCCCTGGCAGGCGCTGCGCGTGGCCACGTAGAGCATGTCCGGCCCGGGGGTCACGTTGAGCAGCACCCCCGCGCCAAGGAAGAGGAAGTAGTTCTCGATGCCGAACATGGCGGGCTCCGGGGTTGAGGGCGGGGCGGCCTGCGGGCCGCGCCAGGCGGCAATCTGCTGCTTTGCTGCGGAAAATTCAAGCCCCTGCCTGCGGCAGGCGCGCGGCGCCCCGAGGCCCGAGGCCGCCAGCCCGCCCTTGCGCAGGCCAGCGGAAAGGCACCCCCGGCCCGGCTAGGCCAGGCGGGCGCCGTCGGGCACCGGGCGCTCGGGCACGGCCAGCACGATGGCGCCGTCGGCGTCGGGGAACCCGGTGACCAGGAACTGCGAGCGCAGCGGGCCGATCTGCTTGGGCGGGAAGTTGACCACGCCCACGATCTGGCGGCCCACCAGCTCTTCGGGGCGGTAGAGGGCCGTCACCCGCGCGCTGGACTTGAGCACCCCGATGCCCGGGCCGAAATCGGCATGGATGACGTAGGCCGGAACACGCGCCTGGGCGAAGGGCTCGGCGGCCACCACCGTGCCGACGCGAATCTCCACGCGCTCGAAATCATCCCAGGTGATATGCGCCATGTGCGGGCCTCGCGGACGGTCGGATTGGGGCGCCGGGGGTCAGGAGGTGTGGACTTCGTCCGCTCCGTGGAAGGCGAAGCCGTTCTTGCCCGCGCCCTTGACGCGGTACATGGCCTGGTCGGCCTTGTCCAGCAGGGCCGTGGGCTCCTCGCCGTGCTCCGGGGCCAGGGCGATGCCCACGCTGACCCCGGTGCGCACCAGATCCTGGCCCAGGGGATACTCCTGGCGCAGGGCGGCCACCAGCTCGGCGGCGACGGCCACCACGTCGTCGCGGCTGGCGGTGCAGCCCGAGAGCACGGCCACGAACTCGTCGCCGCCCAGGCGGTACACGGTGCCCGCGTCGCCCACGCAGCGCTCCATGCGCGCGGCGGCCTGCACCAGCAGCGCGTCGCCCGCGCGGTGGCCGAAGGTGTCGTTCACGGCCTTGAAGCCGTCCAGGTCCATGAACAGCAGGGCCACGCTCACGCCCAGGCTGCACGTCTGGGTGACCATGGCGGGCAGGGTGTCTTCCAGGGCCATGCGGTTGGCCAGGCCGGTCAGGGCGTCGCGGTAGGCCAGGGCGTCGCTGCCGCTCATGCCCGAGGCGTCCTTGACCATGCAGAAATAGCTGTCGTGGTCCGGCGAGAAGACCACGTTCCAGTTCAGCCGCCGGTAGTCGCCGTCGGCGCAGGCGAAGCGGAAGAACAGCGAGGCCGAGCCGATGTCCGAGGTGATGAGCCGCTGCATCTGGGCCAGGGCCCGCTCGCGGTCGTCGAAATGGATGTGCTCGATGAGGTAGGTGCCGGTCAGGTCCTGCGGCGCGTGGCCCGTGACGCGCTCCCACTGGACGTTGCAATCCTCGAACTGCCCGTCGGTGGTCAGCACGGCGGCCATGTCCAGCGACAGGGAAAGCCACGCGTAGCGCTCCACGGTGAGCACGCGTTCCAGGGCGTAGAGGTCGATGCCTGCTGCGTCGAGGATTTCGTCTTCCATGGCCGTGGCGTAACACGTTCGCACGCGTCT
Source organism: Desulfocurvus vexinensis DSM 17965 (assembly GCF_000519125.1). Taxonomy (NCBI): domain Bacteria; kingdom Pseudomonadati; phylum Thermodesulfobacteriota; class Desulfovibrionia; order Desulfovibrionales; family Desulfovibrionaceae; genus Desulfocurvus; species Desulfocurvus vexinensis. Next base: position 351,730 of record NZ_JAEX01000001.1, on the reverse strand, counting down.
TTCCAGCGTCAACGGCGGCAAAATCGGTATTTCCCGTTTTGTGAACGCCGCAGGCTGCCGTGTCGGGAAAACCGACACACGGCGCGAGGTGCGGGGCAGGGTCAGCCCGCGCGCCCGGGGCGCGCAGTGCCGTTCACCCTGCCCGGCCACCCCGCGCACGGCGGGCCGGGCTCACGCGTCCTTCCCGTTGCCGCGCGGGGCGCGGCGGGCCAGCTCGGCGCGCAGCAGCTCCAGGGCCCGGGGCCCGTGGCGGCGCACCAGCCCGGCCAGGGCCCCGCCCTTTTCGGCGGCCCAGGCCCGCAGCTCGGGCAGGCTGCGGATGGCGCGCAGGCGTTCCAGCTCGGCGCGGATCTCGTCGCCGTGTTCGCGCAGCTCGCGGCGCACGGCCCACAGGATGAGCTTGTGGCGCATGGACATGGGTCACGCTCCTTGGGGCTTGGGCGCGTCCTCGCGCCCGGCGGGCACGCGCGCAAGCAGCGCCAGGCCCAGGACGAAAAACGCCGTGAGTACCAGGATGCCCCCGCGCGCCGAGCCCGTATGCTGGGCCACGGCGGCGAACACGGCGGGCCCGGCGATGGCCGAAAGGCGGTTGACCACCGAAAAATAGCCGAAGAACTCCGCCGGGCGGTCCGCCGGGATGAGCCGGGCGTAGAGCGAGCGCGACAGGGCCTGGGAGCCGCCCATGACCAGCCCGACCACGCCGCCGAGGATGAAATACTCCGTGGCCGACTGCATCCGCCACGCATACACCGCCACCCCGGCCCACAGGGCCACCGAGAGCATCAGCGCCGCGCGCGTGCCCACGGCCCCGGCCAGCCGGCTGAAGGCCAGCGCCCCGAACACCGACACGAACTGGATCATGAGCAGGGTCAGCATGAGCACGGTGGTGGACAGGCCCAGCTCGGTCTTGCCGTAGATGGTGGCCATGCTGATGGTCGTCTGCACGCCGTCGTTGTAGAACAAAAAGGCCAGCATGAACGGCACCAGCCCCGGCACGGCCCGGGCCCGGGCCCACAGCCCGCGCATCCGCGCCACGCCCCGGCGCAGCGAGGCCCCCAGGGGCTCGGCCCCTGCCGCCGTGCCCGGCGGCTCGTCCATGCCGCGCACGGCCCACAGCCCGAAACCCAGCCACCACAGCCCCGCCGAAGCCATGGCCAGCCGCGCCGCCAGATCGGCGTCCAGCCCCAGGGTCCCGTGCCCGGCGATGAGCCCCAGGGCCAGGGCGAACTGGAGCCCGCCGCCCACATAGCCGTAGGCGAACCCCCGGCCGGACACGGCGTCCAGCCGCCCGGGCGGGGCCACATGGCCCAGCAGCGCGTCGTAGAACACGTTGCCGCCCACAAAGCCCACCTGGGCCAGGAAAAACAGGCCCATGGCCAGCCAGACCGCGCCCGGGCCGATGACCACGAGCCCCGTGGCCGCCAGGCCGCCCAGGGTGCAAAACACGGCCAGAAACCGCCTGCGCGCCCCCAGGTGGTCGGCCACGGCGCCCAGGGGCGGCGCCAGAACGAAAACCACCAGGGCTGTGGCGCTGACCAGATAGCCCCACAGGCTGGCGGCGGACAGCCGCGCCCCGCCCACGGCCACCCCGGCCTCGGGCACCACCACCGCAGCGAAATACGCGGGCAGCACCGCCACGGCCACGGTGGTCACATAGGCCGAGTTGGCCCAGTCGTACAGGCACCAGGCGTGGACCCGGCGCCGCGCGGCGCGTGCGTCGTTCATGGCGGGGTTCTACCCCAGGCCGCCGCCAAAGAAAACCCGCAACCCGGCCACGGCGGGCGGCAAAGCCCCGCCGTCGGGGCTCCGGGCGCCGCCCCGGGGCCGGAAGGGTCCAAGGTGACGATTGCGTGACGCGCGCGGCGCATATTCTTCCCGCATCCGCAACGCGGTCGTCACACACGTCAAGTACACAGCAGCGAATATCGCGAGCCGATGGCGGGCGCCACGCCCGTCCCGCTCCGGCCCCGGCCCGGGGCGCCTTTCCCGGCCGCAACCGTTCGGGTCCGCCCCGAAGGAGAAAGACCGCAATGAGCAGCAAGTCCGTCAAGTTCGAGCGCGTCCTTTCCGACGCGGAGCTGGGCCCGGCGCTCCAGGCCCTGCTTACGCTCATGGCCGCCCCGGCGCCCGCCCCGGACCCCGCGCAGCAGCCCGCCCAGGAGCCCGCCCAGGAGCCCGCACAAACGCAGGGCGGCGCCCAGGGCCAAGCCCCCGCCGCCCCCGCCCTGCTCACGGCGGCGGATGTGTGCAAGATCAAGTTCACGGTCAAGCGCGAGTTCGGCGAAGTGCAGGCCAAGCTGAAGGTCGAGCCCATGCGCCCGGGCTGCCCCTGCGATCCCGAGGCCGGATGCGTGACCGCCGCCAATGAGCCCGAGAAGTACTCGCGCCTGAAAAAGCGCATGAAGCAATCCTTCAAGGCCATCCGCTCCAGCCTGGAGGCCGGGCGCGCGCCCGCCGCCGAAGCCGTGGCCTCCTTCCTGGCCGACTCCGACGTCATGGTCTGCTACCCCGGCCACGGCGACGAGTTCTACCTCGACTACTCCCGCGCCTGCCGCGAGCTGGCCCGGGCCTGGGAGGCGGGCGACCTGGCGGCCATGGCTGGCGCCGCCGAGGCCCTGGAAGCGCGCAAGAACGAGTGCCACGACAGGTACAAATAGCCCATGCCCGCCACCCCCCTCACCGCCCTGCGCCCCGGGGCGCGCGCCCCGTGGACGGCGCCCGACCTCGACGCCGTGCCCCGCGAGCCCACCCAGGCCGACGCCGAGCGCTTCGCGCGCATCGTCAGCGTGGACCTCTCGCCCGAGCAGGTCCTGCGTGCCACCACCCCCGGCCAGACGTACCCCAAGCAGCGCCGCGTGCTGGCCCTGCACTGGCACCCCGAGTTCGTGCCCATGGAGCTCATCGGCCAGCGCCTGGACGCGCTGTTCCCCAACGCCGAGGAGCGCCTGATCATCCCCACCCAGCACAACGAACTGACCACCTTCGGCGACTACGCCGGGGTGGAGGTGGACTGCTACTCCTCGGGCTTCAACCAGAAAATCCAGCTGCTCTTGCACTTGCGCAAGGAGCGCCTGGAAAACGCGCACACCCTGCGGCACATGCTGCGCCACACGCACAAGTACCGCTCCTCGCAGCTTTTCGAGTTCATGGCCGCCATCCTCGAACCCCGCCAGGAGACCATCGCCCGCGCCGCCGCCCTGACCGGCGCCGACGAGACCACGGTGGAATACGTACGCCGCAACGTGGCGCGCATCGACGCCCTGCTCACCGCGCAGTGGGACGCCGTGCCGCGCGACTCGGTGAAGAACAAACTGCTGGCCCACTGGTTCGACACCCTGCGCGCCGAGCACTCCGACCCGTTCATCGACCGCGTGCAGACCTACCTGCGGGCGGTCAAGGCCATCGTCAAGGCCGAGTTCTCCCTGGACTACTTCTACCGCGCCAGCGAGGTCATCGAGGAGGCCCGGGCGCTGGGGGCGGGCATCGTCATCCCCCACCCCGAGCAGTTCTGGCCCGTGCTGCTGGCCGAGTACGACGTGGACGGCTGGGAGGTCTGGAACCCGCAGTCCAGCCGCTACACGGCCTTCCTCGTCTCCGTGCTGCACGAGAAGAACCGCTGCCGCCCGCGCTCGGGCCGCCCGCTGATGGTCTTCATGGGCGACGACACGCACCTGGGCGAGAAGGTCAAGGACCCGGCCTTCCAGAGCCCGGAGAAGGCCGCCCGCGAGGTCGGCGTCCAGCCCTGGGACGACATGCTCGTGCGCAAGCAGCTCATCATGGCCGGCATGGACCGCGCCCGGGTCATGGCCGAATACCGCGCCCGCCTGGACGGCTGACCCCCGCACCCCGCACCCGAACGCACCCAAGGAGCACCCCCATGGCCCAGGAAGATAAAGTTTTTCTTCGAGTCCATCCAGGACCCCAAGTCCATCCGCGACTACCTGCAATCGCTCGTCGAGGGCATCGAGAAGGGACGCATCGTGCTGTCCACCAACGGCGACGAGCTGACCCTGACCCCGCCGGACCTGCTCAAGTTCACCCTCAAGGCCAAGCGCAAGGCGCCCACCAGCAAGCTGGTGCTCAAGCTGGCCTGGAAGGACGAGCCCAAGGCCGCCATCCGCTCCGACGACAGCATGGACATCCGCTCCTGACCATGCCGACACTCGAAAGCCTGGAAGAAAACTTCCGCTTTTTGACCATCGAGGCCGTCAACCTCGTGCAGGCCACGCTGTCGTTCCTGGCCGAGCCCTCGCGCGCGCTCCTTGAGCGCATCATCTCGCGCGACGACTACGTGGACAACCTGAAGAACGTCATCGAGAACAAGTGCTTCTCCAAGATCCACGGCGAGGCGGACCTCTCCGGGCGCATGGTGGACACCATCCGCTCGGTGCAGATCATGTGCGTCAACCTGGAGCGCATCGCCGATTTCTGCGTGAACATCACCCGCCAGGTGGAGCACTTCACGGACCCGAAGTTCCTGCACCGCTACGACTACCAGGCCATGTTCGCCATCATCGCCGACGGCCTGGCGCGCATCGCGCCCACCCGCCGCGCGGCGGACCTGGGCGGGGCCCTGGAAATCTGCAAGACCGAGCATGAGCTCGACGCGCTCTACAAGCAGAACTTCGACCGCATCATGGCCGAGCTGTCGCGCGGGGGCGAGCCGCGCAACCTGATCACCGCGCTGTTCATCTTCCGCTACCTGGAGCGCGTGGGCGACTCGCTGCTCAACATCGGCGAGGCGCTGATCTTCTCCATCCTGGGCGAGCGCATCAAGATCGAGCAGTTCGAGGCCCTGCGCCAGACCCTGGACAAGGGCGGCTTCACCGGCTCGGTGGACGACATCGACTTCAAGTCCATCTGGGGCTCGCGCTCGGGCTGCCGCATCGGGCGCGTAGGCTCGCGCCCGCCCGGCAGCGAGGACGTGGCCTCCGGCAGCCTCTACAAGGAAGGCAACATCAAGAAGATCCGCCGCGAGAAGGAAAACATCGAGCGCTGGGCCAGGGTCTTCCCGGGCATCGGCCCGCGCATCTTCAGCTTCCACGAGGACGGCGACCACGGCTCACTGCTGGTGGAGTTCCTGCCCGGCTGCACCCTGGACGAGGTCATCCTCTCGCCCAACCGGGAGCTGGCCACCAACGCCCTGTTCGTGCTCACGGCCACCCTGCACGAAATCTGGGCCCAGACCCTGACCCCCCGGCCCGGCCCCACGCGCTTCATGGCCCAGCTCGAAGAGCGCCTGGGCTCCGTGCTCCAGGTCCACCCCGACTTCGAGCGCGCCGAACGCAGCCTGGGCCTGGCGCGCGTCGCCCCCACCGCCGAACTCATCGCCCGCTGCAAGGTCCTGGAGGCGGAGCTGCCCGCGCCCGCGTCCATGCTCATCCACGGCGACTTCAACACCAACAACGTGGTCTACGACCACGAGCGCCAGCAGGTCCATTTCATCGACCTGTACCGCTCCACCGAGGGCGACTACGTGCAGGACGTGGCCGTGTTCCTCATCTCCAACTTCCGCGTGCCGCTGCTGGGCCGCCAGGAGCGCGACCGCATCAACTGGGTCATCGCCCAGTTCCTGGACTTCGCCTGCGGCTTCGCCGAAGAGATCGGCGACGCGACCTTCCACGCGCGCCTGGCCCTGGGCCTGGCGCGCTCGCTGTACACCTCCACACGCTTCGAGCTGCACCCCAAGTTTTCCAAGGAGATGTACCTGCGCGCGCACTTCCTCATGGAAAAAACCCTGGCCCACCAGGGCGCGCCCTGGGAAACCTTCCGCCTGCCCGAAGGCGTCCTGTACTACTAAGCCCGCAACGGAGAGCATCATGAAACGCATCGGCGTCATCGGGACCACCGGCGGCTGGTCCTCGGAACTGCTGGCCGACACGGTGGCCGAAGTCACCGGCGGGCCGCGCCTGCTGGTGGACATGTCCCGCGTCCGCCTGGACCTGCCCGGCGGCTCGGCCTGGTTCGACGGCACGGACCTGGCCACCCTGGACGGGCTCCTCGTCAAAAAGATCGGCGCGCGCTACTCGCCGGACCTGCTGGACCGCCTGGAGGTGCTGCGCTTCCTGGCCGCACGCGGGCTGCCCGTGTTCTCGGACCCCATGGCCATCATGCGCGTGCTCGACCGGCTCTCGTGCACCGTGACCCTCCAGCTCCAGGGCATCCCCATGCCGCCCACGACCATCACCGAGGACGTGGACCAGGCCCTGGAAGCGCTTGAGATGTACGGCCAAGCCGTGTTCAAGCCGCTGTACACCTCCAAGGCCCGGGGCATGACCGTGGTTTCCCGGGGCCCGCAGGCCCGGGCCGCCGTGGCCGCCTACGCCGCCGAGAACCCCATCATGTACATCCAGAAGACCGTGGAGCTGGACGACCGCGACCTGGGCGTGGTCTTTCTGGGCGGCGAGTACCTGACCACCTACGCCCGCTGCAAGACCAACGGCGCCTGGAACACCACCACCGAATCGGGCGGCAAATACGCGCCCTTCGAGCCCGGGGCGGAGATCATCGAGCTGGCCCGGCGGGCCCAGGCGCCCTTCGGGCTGGACTTCACCTGCGTGGACGTGGCCATCACCGCCCAGGGGCCCTGCGTGTTCGAGGTTTCGGCCTTCGGCGGGTTCCGGGGCATCCAGGAAACCAGCGGCCTGGATGCCGCCCGGCTCTACGCCCGCTACGCCCTGGAAAGGATCGCGTCATGAGTGTGCCCATGCCCCCGGATTCTTTCGGCGCCCCCGCTTGCGTCGGCCAGTTGGCCGAATCCGTGCGCGCGGCCCTGCCTGCCGAGCACGCCCTGTTCCTGGCCCTGGGCGACTGCGTGGTGGAGGTGCGCACCAGCCAGCTGGAGCTGCAAAGCGCCCTGGCCGGATATTTCGACGAATTCCTGTGCCCGCCCCCGGCCCCCGGGGCGGCGGACATCCTGGTCACCGCCCACGAGGCCCCCGCGCCGGAGCTGGGCCTGGCCCTGACCGACAAGGCCCCCGACCCCGGCAAGGAGAAGATCAAGGAGCAGTGGGCCGACCTGCCCGACGGACGCGTGGTGCGCAAGCGGCTCACGGGCATGGTCTTCGCCTTCGGCGGCGGAACCAACGTGGCCCTGGGCCCCTGCCTGGCCAACCCCAACCAGGTGGTCAACTTCATCAACAACCGCTTCATCGAGCGCAAGCTCGACCAGGGCTGCCTGCTGGGCCACGCCGCCGGGGTGGCCCTGGGCGGGCGCGGCCTGGCCCTGGCCGGGTTCTCGGGCATGGGCAAGTCCACCCTGGCCCTGCACCTCATGTCGCGCGGCACGGATTTCGTGTCCAACGACCGCGTGCTGGCCCAGGAGGGCGCCGACGGCGGCCTGACCATGTTCGGCGTGGCCAAGCACCCGCGCATCAACCCCGGCACGGCCCTGGCCAATGCGGACCTCGCGGGCATCGTCGCCCCCGAGGACCGCGCGCGCTTCCTGGCCCTGCCCGAGGCCGAGCTGTGGAGCCTGGAGCACAAGTACGACGCGCTCATCGGCCAGTGCTTCGGAGCCGGGCGCTTCCGGCTCCAGGCGCCCATGGACGCCCTGGTGCTGCTCAACTGGCGGCGCGGCGGCGGGCCGCTGCGCGCCCACCGGGTGGCCCCCGCCCTGCGCACCGACCTTTTGCCCGCGTTCATGAAGGCCACGGGCCTGTTCTACCGCCCCGCCGACCCCGCCCGGCCCCAGGACCCGCCCCTGGCCGCCTACGTGCGCGCCCTGTCGCGCTGCGCGGTCATCGAACTGGCGGGCGGGGTGGACTTCGAGGCCGGGGCCACGGTATGCTGGAACTTCCTGCACACCGGCCAGACCCCCGGCGCGGGCCGGGGGGCCTGAGGCGGAGGAACCATGGTCCAGGTCCGCATCACCAGGGAGGCGCGCGTGCCCGACCCGCTGCGCCTGCGCCGCCACGAACGCAGCCCCGAGCTGGGGCCGCGCGTGCTCTTCTTCAGCGGCGGCTCGGCCCTGCGCGGGCTCTCGCAGCGGATCATCCGCTACACGCACAACTCCATCCACCTCATCACGCCCTTCGACTCGGGCGGCAGCTCGGCCACCCTGCGCCAGGCCTTCGGCATGCCCGCCATCGGCGACATCCGCAACCGGCTTATGGCCCTGTCGGACCAGAGCCTGCGCGGCAACCCCGAGGTGGTGGCCCTGTTCGCCCACCGCTTCGCCAAGGACGCCCCGGCCCGGGAACTGCGCGAGGCCATGCAGACCATGGCCCGGGGCAGGCACCCCCTGGTCTCGGCCATCCCCGACCCCATGCGCAAGATCGTGCGCCACCACCTGCGGGTGTTCACCGAATGGATGCCCCCGGCCTTCGACCTGACCGGGGCCAGCATCGGCAACCTGGTGCTCACGGCGGGCTACCTGGAGCACCGCAGGCACCTGGACCCGGTGATCTACATCTTCTCCAAGCTGGCCGAGGTACGCGGCACGGTGCGCCCGGTGGTCAACCGCAGCCTGCACCTGTGCGCCGAGCTGGACGACGGCACCACCGTGCTCGGCCAGCACCTGATCACCGGCAAGCAGACCGCGCCGCTGGCCTCGCCCGTGCGCACCCTGCGCCTGGTGCGCAGCGCGGCGGACACCGAGGCCGTGCGCGTGCCCATCCGCGACAAGGTCCGCCAGCTCATCGCCTCGGCGGAGCTGATCTGCTTTCCCGTGGGCAGCTTCTGGACCAGCCTGGTGGCCACGCTGCTGCCCCAGGGCGTGGGCGCCGCCGTGGCAGCCAACCCCTGCCCCAAGGTCTTCATCCCCAACCTGGGCCACGACCCCGAGGCCCCGGGCCTCACGGTGGCCGACCAGCTGCGCGTGCTGCTGACGACCCTGACCCGCGACGCCCCCGGCGCCGGGCTGCCCGTGAACTTCGTGCTCGTGGACCAGAAAAACGGCAAGTACCCCGGCCCGCTGGACAAGCGGGCCATCCAGGCCAAGGGGGCCGAAATCATCGACTGCCCCCTGGTCACCCCGGACAGCGCGCCGCTTCTGGACCCGGAACTCCTGGCCCGGGCGCTGCTGTCCCTCACCTGAGCGCCGGGGCGCCCCCCGGCCCGCAAGGAGCGACGACATGGAAAAGGACAAGATCTCCCTGGAGCAGACCATGGCCCTGGAAGACGCCATCGCCTACCTGGAGGACCTCGCCGACGGCTTCCGGGCGGGCAAGGTCATCGTGGCCCAGGGTGACACCAGCCTGGAGCTGGTGCCCGCCGACAGCGTGGAGGTGGAGGTGGAGGCCCGCGTGAAGAAGGGCAAGGCCAAGTTCAGCCTGGAGCTGGAGTGGCGCACGCCCATGGAGCCCGGCGAGCAGGTGGTCATCACCCCCGTGGAGACCGACCTGCCCGCGTCCGAGGCCCCCAAGGCCGAGGCCAAGCCCGCCGAGGCCAAGGCGCCCGAGGCGCCCAAGGCCCCGGCCAAGGATGCCGCCGCGCCCAAGGACGCGCCCAAGGACGCCAAGCCCGCCCCGGCCAAGCCCGGCAAGTAGGCCCGCCGCCCGCACCCCGGGCCGCGCAGCATGCAGCAAGGCCCCCGGTCGCCCGGGGGCCTTGTCCGTGGCGCCAGGCGCAGGCGGGCGCGCGGGCTGCGGCCCAGCCTTGCCATCCCCCCCGCTCAGGGGTAGGAAGCGATGCAGGAGAGCCCCATGCAGCAGCCCGCCCTCCAGGCCATCCTGGAAATCGCCTTCCCCCTGTTCCTGATCATGGACCCCATCGGCAACGGGGTCGTCTGCCTGACCATCCTCAAGGACTTCCCGGCCCGGCGCCAGCGGGCCATCATCCTGCGTGAGCTGGTCTTCGCCCTGGCCATCATCGTGCTCTTCATGTACCTGGGCGAGGGGCTGCTCGGGCTGCTCGACATCCACCAGTCCACCCTGCGCATGGCGGGCGGGGTGATCCTGTTCATCATCTCCATGAAGATGGTCTTCCCCCAGTCCGAAGACGCCCTGTCGGACCCGCACCTCAAGGACCCCTTCATCGTGCCCATCGCCGTGCCCTTCGTGGCCGGGCCGTCGTGCCTGGCGGCGGTGATGGTCTACGCCCACCGCGACAGCCAGGCCGTGCTGCTGCCGGCCATCGGCGCGGCCTGGGCCGCCACCCTGGCCTTCATGCTCCTGGCCCCGGCCCTGACGCGCGTGCTCGGCGCCAAGGGCATGCGCGCCATGGAGCGGCTCATGGGCCTGGTGCTCATCCTGATGTCCTTCCAGATGCTCGAAGACGGCGTGCGCCTGTTCATCGCCAGCCTGTAGGCCGCGCGCCCCGGTTGCCACAGCGCCGCGAAATCCCGTACACTGTCCCCCCAGCCCCCAAGCCCCGGAGAAGCCATGCCGCCCCGCGAATCGTACGACTGGCTGCGCGCCCACGCGGTGGAGACCGCGCACATCGGCTCCGCCCTGGCCCTGTTGCACTGGGACCAGTCCACCAAGATGCCCCCGGCGGGCCATACCCACCGCGCCGCGCAGGTGGCCAGCCTGGCCGGGCTGCTGCACGAGCGGCGCACCGACCCGCGCGTGGGCGAGGCCCTGGCCAAGGCCCAGGCCGAGCTGCTGCGCGACGACCCGGACAGCGAATGGGTCGCCAACGTCCGCGAATGGGAGCGGGCCTACATGCGCGCGGTGAAGATTCCCGCCGGGCTGGCCGTGGCCCTGGCCCGGGCCGCCGCCGAGGGCGAAACGGCCTGGAAGCGCGCCCGGCCGGACGGCGACTGGCCCGCCTTTTTGCCCTACCTGGAGGAGATCGTCCGCCTGCGACGCGAGGAGGCCGAGGCCGTGGGCTACGCGGGCGAGCCCTACGACGCCCTGCTGGACGAATACGAACCCGGCGAGACCGCCGCGACCCTGGAGCCCGTGCTCACCGGGCTGCGCCGCGAGCTGGTGCCCCTGCTGGAGCGCATCCAGGGCGCCCCGCGCCAGCCCGACCGCTCCATCCTGACCCGCGAGTACCCCCTGGGCTGCCAGCGCGCCCTGTGCCGCGAGGCCGTGGCGGCCATCGGCTTCGACTTCGAGGCCGGGCGCATCGACCCCACGGCGCACCCCTTTTCCACGCGCATCGGCCCCGGCGATGTGCGCATCACCACCCGCTACAACGAGCGCTTCTTCAACGAGGGCTTCTTCGGAGCCATCCACGAGGCCGGGCACGCCCTGTACAGCCAGGGCATCCCCGGCGCGCACTTCGGCACGCCCTGCGGCGTATCGGTATCCCTGGGGGTCCACGAATCGCAGTCGCGGCTGTGGGAGAACATGGTCGCCCGCTCGCGGGGCTTCTGGCGCCACTTCCTGCCCCGGGCCGTGGACCGCTTCGAGTGCCTGCGCGATGTGGAGCTGGACGCCTTCGTGCTGGCGGTCAACGACGTGCGGCCCAGCCTGATCCGCGTGGAGGCCGACGAGGTGACCTACAACCTGCATGTGCTCATGCGCTTCGAGCTGGAGCTGGCGCTTTTGCGCGGCCAGCTCGACCCGCGCGACTTGCCCGAGGCCTGGAACGAGGCCTCACGCGCCCTCTTGGGCCTGACCCCGCCGGACCTGGCCGACGGGGTGATGCAGGACGTGCACTGGTCCGCCGGGCTGCTGGGCTATTTCCCCACCTACACCCTGGGCAACCTCTACGCGGCGCAGCTCTTCGAGGCCGCCGGGCGCGACCTGGGCGGCGGGCCCGGGGCCATGGAGGAGCGCTTCGCCGCCGGGGACTTCGCGCCCCTGCTGGGCTGGCTGCGCGCCAACGTCCACGTCCACGGCAGCCGCTACGTGCCGCGCGAGCTGATGCGCCGGGCCACCGGCGCCGAGCTGGGCCACGAGGCCTTCATGGGCTACCTCACGGCCAAGTACGAAGCCCTCTACGGCCTGTAGGCCGCCCGCCCGCTGCGGACCCGCCCGGCGCACGAGCCCGGGCGGGCCAGCAGCCGCCCCCCGCCCCGGCGGCACCCCGGCGGGCTGCTGGCCGGGAATTCCGCCAGCCCCCCGAGCAGGCCCCGCAGGCGCCCGCCCGCGACGCTCCCCTGAAGCCCCGGGCGCCATCCGCCGCCGCGCACGCCCGCAGCCCCCCCTCGACGCCCCCCGGGACGCCCGGCCCCGGGCCTCATCCACCGCCTCGCGGCCCGGACGCCGCGCGCCGCGCCCCTTGCGGGGTCGCAACGAAAAAGTCGCCCATCCGTATGTTTTTCCCTTTACAACCGCTCGCGTTTTCGTGGTATAGGCATAGTAAGCAGAATTTCCTGCGCCCCGGCGCGGGCATCGCTCCAACCTGAACCGCCAGGAGGACGCCATGATCCAGCTCAGACTGCAACGCCACGGCAAGCCCGACCTGCTGTTCGAGGGCACGCGCCTGGCGCGCGTGGACGACCGCGAGATCAGCGGCTTCAGCGAGAACTGGATGGAGACCGCCCTGTACCGCACGGCCATGGGCCAGTACGTGCTGGCCTCGGTGTTCCACATCACCAGTTGCGGCAGGCGCAGCGTGCCCACGGCCCTGGTCTTCGCCACGGCCCAGGACCTGCTGGACTACATGGAAGTCAGCACCCGGCCCCTGTCGCCCCTGGCCGCCGAACTGCTGCGCCAGGCCGCCCTCGAGGACGCCGCGTTCACCCTGTGCGGCACCTTCGCGCCGGTGGCCCTGCGCCCGCCTCTGGGTCTGGCCGTGGGCGCCTCCTAGAAGAGGCGGCCCCCAGGGCGGCAGAAGGCCGAGGCCCCGGCCCGCACGCGACGGGCCGGGGCCATGATGACGCGCCCGGAGAAGGCTCCCGACGGCGACCCAGGCGCAGGCCGGGCGTTGCGGGCAGGCCGCCGCACGGGCCTGGGCCCGGCCCGGTCACGAGCGGCAGTGCCCCGCCCAAGCCCCGGGCGTTGCTTCGGGCCTTGCTTCGGGCCTTGCCCCGGGCTTCACCCTGATCTTCACCCCGGCCCTTGCCCCGGGCTTCACCCCGGGCTTCGCCCCGGACTTCGTCCTACATGACCTCGCGGGCCATCCAGATCACCCGGCCCAGGATGTCCACGTTGGCCTGCTCGCCCACGGCGATTTCCAGCGGCTCGTAGAAGCTGCGGTTGTCGCTGATGAGCACCAGCCTGCCGGGCCGCTTGTCCAGCCGCTTGACCACGATCTCGTCGTCGATGCGCACGGCGTAGATCTTGCCCGTGAGGATGTCGCGCTGGGAGAGGTCCACCAGTACCACGTCCTCGTCCTCCAGGGTCGGCTCCATGCTCACGCCGGTGACGCGCATCAGGCGCATGGAGCGGATGTCGCCCTTGCCCGCCAGCCAGGCGCGGCGGAAGGCATAGTAGCCGACCACGTCGCCGCTGGTCTCCAGGCTGCCGCCGCCGCCCGAGAGCCGCGCCTTGACCATGGGCACGTAGTCGAACTCGCCCTCGGCCTCGGGCCCGGGGGCCACGTCCTCGCCGGTCTCGCGCACGGTGCGCTGGTCCAGGTGCATGGCCCCGCGCCCGGTCTCCAGCCAGAAGGGGTTCACGCCGTGACCGCGAAAGAGCTTGAGCAGCCATTCGGCGGGGATCTTGTCCTTGCTCTTGGCGTCGGACACCGCCCCCCGGCTCACGCCCAGCTCGTCGGCCAGGGCGCTCTGGGTGCCCAACTCCAGGGCCTGCATCATGCGCTCGATGATCTGCGCGGCGCCGAAGCCCTCCACCGCCGCCCCGCCCCCGGCGGGCTGGAATGCAGGTTTGCGTTTGCTGACGGCCATGGCCACCTCCCCGGGCCGCCCTGCGGCCCCTGTCGGCCCCGTGGGCCGGTTTGCTGTTCTGCCGCGCCCCCCCGGGGCAGCGCGCAGGCCAGCCGCGAAGCCCTCCGGCAGCGGAACCGTCCGGCCCGGGCAGGCAGTGCCTGTTCGCAGCTGCGTCACACACTTGTAACGCTTGTCAGAACTCATGTAGTATTTTACTGCTATAGAGTCAAGCAAATAGAAATATATCAAGCATCGCTTGCGGCTTTGCAAAGCGGGCGAAATGGGGCATGGTTGAGGCCCCGCACCCTCCAACCACGCAAGCCAGGACCCATCCATGTTCCTTCGCCTTTTCGCGGCCTTCGCGCTGATCCCGGTGCTCGAAATCTACCTGCTCATCAAGGTCGGCTCGCTGCTGGGCGCCGAGGTGACCATCGCCCTGGTGCTGGCCTCGGCCCTGGCCGGGGCCTGGCTGGCCCGCCAGCAGGGCCTGGGCGTCATGCTGCGCATCCGCGAGTCCATGGCCCGGGGCGCGGCCCCCGCCGAGGAAATGGTCGATGCCCTGCTGATCCTGGTGGCCGGGGTGCTGCTGCTGACCCCGGGCTTCATCACCGACACGGCAGGCATGGCCCTGCTGGTGCCGCCCGTGCGCGGGCGCATCAAGGCCGCCCTGCGCCGGGCCCTGGAGGACTGGGTCCGGCGCGGGCAGGTGCGCGTGGTCCGCTTCCCCTAGCCGACTGTCGGGAACCTCCTTTCCAGGCCGTGCAAACATGGTGACCTGCAAGACGCGAAAACATTCCAGGCCCGGCGCGCAGCGAAACGGACGCGCGGGCCTGAGCGTTTCGGGCAAGAGGGCGCACCATTGGGGAGCGGCCAGCTAGCCCCGCCATGTACGACTCCGAATCCTTGCCCGTCCGCCACGATGCGCCCGCCTGGGCCGACCTGGGTGCGGCCATGGCCCGGGGCCTGCTGCGCCAGGCCGTGGCCGACGACTGGTCCCTGGCCCTGCGGGCCCGGGGCGTGCCCCACCGCCTGCTGCGCGCCGGGGCCCGCTGGCGCATCCTGGTGCCCGTGGCCCGGCTGGACGAGGCCGTGCAGGAACTGACGGCCTACCTCCAGGAGCAGCCCGTGGGCCCGCCCGAGCCGGAGCCCCGGCCCGGGCCGCTCTCCCCCGCCGTGCAGGCCGCCGTGGCCGTGGTCGGCTTGGCCACGGCCTTCACCGTGTTCATGGCCGCGCCGCACCCGGGCCTGGGCCTGTATCCCGAAACATGGGACCAGGCAGGCCGGGCCGATTCGGCGCTCATCCTGGGCGGGCAATGGTGGCGCGCCGTCACGGCTCTGACCCTGCACGCCGACGCGGCCCATTTCCTGGGCAACGCGGCCATCGGCGGGCTGTTCACGGCGCTGTTCGGGCGCCGGGTGGGCACGGGCGCGGCCTGGGCGCTGTTCGTGGCCACCGGGCTGGCGGGCAATGTGCTCAACGCCTGGTTCCACGGCCCCGGGCACCTGTCGGTGGGCGCGTCCACCGCCGTGTTCGGGGTGGTGGGCGCCATGGGCGCGGCGGCCATGGCCGAGCGCCGCAGGCCGGACCTGCTGCGGGCCGTGGCCCCGGTGGCGGCGGGGCTGGGCATCCTGGCCATGCTGGGCACGGGGGGCGAGCGCACCGACCTGGGCGCGCACCTGTTCGGATTCCTGGCCGGGCTGCCCCTGGGCTGGCTGGCCGGGCGGCGCGCCGCGCGCCGGGGCCCGGCCCGGGGCTGGTGGCCCGGGCTGGCCGCCCTGGGGCTGGTGGCCCTGGCCTGGAGCCTGGCCCTGACCACGCCCTGAACCCGCCGGAAGAAAACGCGACCCCGGGCGCCTCAGCCGCCGCTGGCAAAAGAGGCTGCCCTCGCCAGCGAGGGCAGCCCCTTTTCCAGGCCAAGCCAACAGTGCCGTCTTCTAGAGCGCCAGGGCTTCCGCCAGGGCCGCGCACAGTTCCTGCTCCGAGGCCGGCTTGCCAAGCACCGCACGCGCCCCGGCCTCCAGGGCCCGGTCCCTGGTGCTGGCATCGGTGTAGGCCGAGAGGACGACCACCGGAAGCCCGTGCTCGTGCACAAGCACCCGGGCGGCCTCGATGCCGTCGCCGCCGCCGCGCAGCGACACGTCCATGAGCACGGCGTCCACCTCGCCCGAGCGCGCGCGCTCCAGGGCCGCAGGGGCCGTATCCGCCACGCAGCACACCACGCAGCCCAGGGCCTCCAGCTGGTGCCGCAACGCCAGGGCGATGATGAACTCGTCCTCGACGATCATCACCCGGGGGGCTCCCGCCAGCCGACCGGTCACACCGCAATCGCCACCACCACCAGCGCCCATCCGGCCTCCTTTTCCCAGATGCCGCTCCCGGACCAGGCCCCGCCAGCGGGCAGGCCCGCTTTTGGAGCATCTCCCCTATATTCCCATCCGTACGCCCCTGGCAAGAGGTGCGGGGGGCGGTTCCTTTTGGTCGCCACTTGCCCTTGCCGTGACCAGGGCCTATCTTCATGGCAGACCCCGAACCGGCCCCCACAGGGCCGCAAGCCCACGGAGCCCCCCATGCCCACCAGCAGAGACGCCGCCCTGTCCGGAATGCTGACCTCCCTGGCAGCCGATGCCCTGGCCCTGGGCGCACACTGGATCTACGACAGCGGGCGCATCGCCCGCGACATCGCCCCAGTGGACCGGCTGCTCGCCCCGCCGCCGGACTCCTACCACAAGAACCGCCGCGCCGGAGACTTCACCCACTACGGCGACCAGACCTTCACGCTGCTTGAGTCCGTGGCCGCCTCGGGCGGCTTCGACCCAGGCGACTTCTTCCGGCGCTGGAAGCTCCTGTTCGCGGACTACGACGGCTATGTGGACGGCGCCACCCGGGGCACCCTGGGGCGCATCGACTTCGGCGAGGGCCCCGCAACCTCGGGCTCCAACTCCCACGACCTGGCCGGGGCCGCGCGCATCGGCCCTCTGGTGCTGGCCCTGCGCGACGACCTGCCCGCCCTGGTGCGCGCCGCCCGCGAGCAGACGCGCATGACCCACAACACGCCCCAGGTGCTCGACGCCGCCGAGTTCTTCGCCCGCGCGGCCCACGCCGCCCTGGAAGGCGCCTCGCCCGTGGACGCCCTGCATCTGGCCGCCCGGGCGCGCTACGCCGCCGCCCCGGTGGCCGACTGGCTGGACAAGGGCCTGGCCCTGGCCGGGGCCGACACCGTGGCGGCCATCGCCCAGTTCGGCCAAAGCTGCAACATCGAGGGCGCCTTCCCGGGAGTGGTCCAGATCATCGCGCGGCACGGGGCCGAGCCCGCCCGCGCCCTGGAACACAACGTCCTGGCCGGGGGCGACAGCGCCGCGCGCGGGCTGCTCGCCGGGCTGGTGCTGGGCTGCGCCGCCGGGCCCGCAGCCGTGCCCGCAGCCTGGATCGACGGCCTGACCCGCGCCCAGGCCCTCCGCGACCTGGCCGCCGCCATCCCCTGACGCAGCGCACAGCGCACGGCGGCGGGGGGGAAGCCTGGGGACGGTGCGCGTATCCTCCGGGTTGATGAGCCTCCGGCGGCTCAAGGGACACGTCCCTTAAGCCGCCGGAGGCTTATCCATCCCCGGGAGCACGCACCGTCCCCAGGCTTCCGCCGCCCCCCCCGGGGCAGTGGACGCCGCCGGGCGGAACGTGTAGGGGTCGGGGGGCCTGCCCCACTCCAGCCATCCACAGGACATCCACCCCATGGCGCTGCGACACGCCCTTTCCGACTGCCTGCGAAACGCCGTTTCGGTCAGCGTCACGCTGTTCCGGGTCATGATTCCCATCATCATCCTGGTCAAGGTGCTGCGCGAGCTGGAGCTTATCGCCTATCTGGCCGTGCCGTTGGCGCCGGTGATGGAGCTGGTGGGCCTGCCGCCGAGCATGGGCCTGGTATGGGCCACGGCGCTGCTGAACACGGTGTATTCGTCCATGGTGGTCTTTGTGTCCCTGGCGCCCGAGGCCGGGCTGACCGTGGCCCAGACCACGGTGCTGTGCACCATGCTGCTCATCGCCCACGGCCTGCCGGTGGAGCTCAAGATCGCCCAGCAGTGCGGGGTGTCCATGCTCGGGCAGGGGCTGATCCGCGTGGGCGCGGCCCTGGCCTGCGGGCTGGTGCTGCACGGGGTGTTCGATGGGTTCGGGCTGCTCCAGCAGCCCGGCGGCGTGTTCTGGACCCCGGGGGAGGAGCCCGCGACCCTGGCGGGCTGGGCCCTGGGCGAGGTCCGCAACCTGGCGGCCATCTTCTGCATCATCTTCGTGCTGATGCTGGCCATGCGCCTGCTGGAGTGGCTGCGGGTCACGGACCTGCTGCAATACCTGCTGCGGCCGGTGCTGCGGCGCATGGGCATCGGGCCCCAGGCCTCCACGGTGACCATCGTCGGGCTGGCCCTGGGCCTGTCCTACGGCAGCGGGCTGATCATCCACGAGTCGCGCTCCGGGCGCATCGGGCAGCGCGACCTGTTCCATTCCCTGACCCTCATGGGCCTGGCCCACGCCCTCATCGAGGACACCATGCTCATGCTCCTGCTGGGGGCGCACCTGGGCGGGGTGTTCTGGGGGCGGCTGCTGTTTTCCCTCGTGTTCATGGCCCTGCTGCTGCGGGTGACCACGGCCATGTCCGACGCCGCCTTCGCCCGGGCCTTCATGCGCCGGGGCGTGGCCCCGGCCCCGGCGGCCGCTCCGGCTGCGGCTGCGGAAAACGCAACCCGGGCTGACGATATTTCGTGATTATTCTTGCGACGCGCGCAAAGGCACGGGGCGGAAGGCATGCCTTCCGCCCCGTGCAAGGTTTCGCGGTCTCCGGGCGCGGGCCCTGTGGCCGGGCGCGGCTTACATGAAGCGCTTGCGCTCGTCCACGATGCTGCGCAGGTACATGTCGCGCTCCGAGGGGTCCTCGGGCATATAGGCCGTGTTGGGCGGCTCGGCGCTCGGCGGGCGGCCCCGGCGGCCCTTGACCTGCCCCTGGGCACCGAGGATCTCGAAGATGACCTCGCGCGTTTCCATTCCGGTCAGCTTTGCCAGGCGCGACACGTACTTGGGCACCACGGCCTGACACTGGGTCACGTACTCGCAAAGCCCCTTGTAGTCCTGCTCCTCCCACGCGCCAAGCACGCCGGGGATGTCGTCCCCGCTGACCTCCACCTGGTCGTGCAGCATCTTCGTCAACCTGAACTTGTCCAGCAGATTCATGGCGTCCCCCTGGGCTGTATGCAGGAGACAGAGCAACGGCCATGCCAAAGGGGCCGCCCCGGCGCCCCCCTGCCCGGCCAGCCCGGGGCCGGGCAGGGGCGGACCGGGCGCAAGCCTTCTGCCGGGCCGGAAAATCAGCGCACACCCCATGTGGAAAATTTTGTTTTCCACCTACGGAAGGGCTCCGTTGGGCCGTGCGGGCCCCGCCAGCCCTCCGGGGCGCCCCGTTTCGGGCCATTTTGCTTTTGCAATCCCGAGAATTTTACGATATATCGTCAGCGGCTGTCCGCCCCCGAAACCGCCCGAACCGCCCGCCCCGCAAGGAGCCGCCATGACCCTGCGGCACATGAACTTCTTCAAGCTGCTCTCCGGCGAGGTTTCCCCGCGCCAGATCCTGCTCAAATTCCTGCTGCTGCTCATGGAGCTGCAGAACGTGGAGCGCGGGTCCATCTGGAGCCGCGAGGATGACGACTACGTGTGCCTGGAGGCCGTGGGCGAGGAGAGCGATTCCATCAAGGGCATGCGCATCCCCAGGGCCATGGAGAGCATCGTCGGCTGGGTGATGAAGAACGGGCGCATGACCACCGCCGAGGTCGGGCGCGACGAGCGCCACTTCAAGGAGGCCGAGGAGGCCCTGGCCGTCAAGTCCAGCGTCATCCTGGCCTTCCCGCTGATCCTCAAGGACTCCTCGGTCTACGGCGTGGTGGAGGTCATCGACACCAGCGCCGGGGGCGACTCCATGAACCTGGCCCCCGAATACCTGGAGTTCCTGCAAAACCTCGTGGACATCGGCTCCATCGCCCTGTCCAACTCCATCGAGTTTTCCGGACAGGTGGAGGAGAACCGCGAGCTCAAGCGCACCATCCAGGTCATGAGCGGCGAGGGGCTGGTGGCCGGGCCGAGCCCCTCCTTCGGCCACGCCGTGCGCCTGGCGCGCAGCTACGCCGCCAACGACTACCCCGTGCTCGTCACCGGCGAATCCGGCGTGGGCAAGGAAGTCCTGGCCCGCGAAATCCACCGCGCCAGCGCCCGGCGCGACAAGCCCTTCCTGGTGCAGAATTGCAGCTCCATCCCGCGCTCGCTGCTGGCCAGCGAGCTGTTCGGCTACAAGCGCGGGGCCTTCACCGGGGCCTACCGCGACAAGGTCGGCCTGTTCGAGGCCGCCCAGGGCGGCACCGTGTTCCTGGACGAGATCGGCGACATGTCCACGGACCTCCAGGCCGCCCTGCTGCGCGTGCTCCAGGACAACGAGATCAAGCCCCTGGGCGGCAACGTGGCCCGCAAGGTGGACGTGCGCATCATCTCGGCCACCAACAAGAACCTGCGCCAGGGCATCCGCGAGGGCACCTTCCGCGAGGACCTCTTCTTCCGGCTCAACGTGCTGCCCGTGGTGGTGCCGCCCCTGCGCGAGCGCCCCGAGGACGTGCCCTACCTGCTGGCCCATTTCATCCGCCGCGAGGCCGTGCTGCTGAACCAGGAGCCCCGGGCCCTGTCCCACGAGGCCATGGAGCTGCTGGCGGCCTACCCCTGGCCGGGCAACGTGCGCGAGATGGAAAACTTCGTCAAACTCGTGCTGGTCACCGCCGAGGGCCGCGAAATCCGCCCCGCCGACCTGCCCCAGTCCATCGTGGACGGCGCGCGCGAGCGCCTGGCCGAGGTGCGCCCCGAGCTTGCGGCCTCGGTGGCCGCCCCCCTGCGCGACCCCTTCGCCGGCAAGGACTGGGACACCGTGGAGCGCGACTACGTCCTGCACCTGCTGGAGCGCCACCGCTGGGTCATCAGCCGCGCGGCGCGCGAGGCGGGCCTCAAGCGCTCGACTTTCGACTCGCGCATGAAGCGCCTGGGCATCAGCAAGACCCCGCCCCAGGCCTAGCCGCCGCAGCGTTCAAAAGATCCAAGCCCGCGCGTCCCAGGGCAGACGCGCGGGCTTGGATCTTTTTTCGCGTTGCCGCATCCTTTCAAAGCGGCCCGGGAAAAGACATTTTCCAGCCGCCCGCTAGCCGCCGCCCGGGCTGCGGACCCAGGGCCCGGCCTCGCGCCCCAGGCGCAGGCCCGGCGGCTTGAGGCCCTCGGCGTCGGGGTCGCCCCCGCCGGGCGCGTCGGGCAGCAGGCGCACGGTGAACTGCCCGGGCCGCGCCTGCCCAGCGCGCCCGGCGGCGTCCAGGTGCCCGGCCCACAGCACCTCGGGCTCCGGCCCCGCGAAAAGCAGCAGCGCCGGAACCTGGACCTGCCCCAGGTCCTGCGGCGGGGCCGGGGCCTGGCCGGGCTCCGGGGGCAGATGGGCCAGCACCAGGAAATCCGGCGCTGCGCTGCCCGAGGCCGCCAGCACCGCCGGGCCCATCCCGCCGCCCTGGCCCCACAGGCCGGCCCGCGCACCGTCCACCCCCGGCTGGCTGCGCAGGGTGGCCAAGGCGGCCAGGGCGTCCCGGGCCTGCTGCGCGGGCGGGGCCGCGCCCGGCCCGCCCTCTTCGCAGCCGCGCCCGTCGTACACCAGCACCGCCAGCCCGTGCAGGGCCAGGGCCTGGGCAAAACCCAGCATCCGCCCGCGCGGCTCGCAGCCCGCGCCGTGCAGCAGCACCACCCCCGGCACGGGCCCGCGACCCGGCACCAGCACCAGCGTGCCCGCCAACTGCGCCCCGGCGGCCTCCACGGCCACCTCGGCCTGGGTGAAGACCACGCGCGTGCCGTACTGCATGGGCGGCTGGGCAGGCAGCCAGACGAGCTGGGCCGGGGTCAGGATCAGCTTGTCCCCGTAGCGGTCCTTCTTGGGCAGGATGGTCACCGAACCCTCCACGGGCGCAGCGACCGCGAACGACGGGCCGTAGGTGAAGATCATCTCGCCCTGGCGCGCGAGCTTGCGGTGCAGGCCGCTGCGCGAGTCGTAGAGCACGAAGGCGTCGTGCTCCTGGCTGCCATCGACGATGCTGACCACGCGGTCGCGGCCCACGGCGTAGTGCCCGAAGTAGTCCTCAGGCACGTAGATGTCGGCTCCGGCGGCGTCCAGGGCGAAGGTGTCGGCGAAGGCCGCGAACCCGTGCAACCCGACGACATGGGTGGTGTCGCCGGACTGCACGGCGCTGGCCTGGGCCAGGGCGCGGGTGGGGTCCTCCTCCTGCGGCCCGGCGGCGGACGGCTCCCCGGCGGGGGCGGGGCGCAGCCAGGGAAACTCCGGCACGGCGGCGGCAGGCGGCGCGGGGGGCGCGGGGGCCTCGGGGCCGGGCGGCGGCGCGGCGGCGGACGCAGCGGCGGGCGCGGGCGGTTGGGGCGCGGCAGGGGGCGCAGGGGGAGCGGCGACGGGCGCGGGCGCGGCGGGCGCGGGCGCGGCGCGGGCACGGGCTGGCGCAACGGGCGCAGGCGCGGCAGGGGCCGGGGCCACAGGCCGGGGCGGCGCGGGCCGGGCCAGGCGCACCAGATCGACGATGTAGGCCTTGTCGGGCAACGGCGCGCGCCCCAGCTCCGCCATCGACCACAACGCGGCCAAGGCCAAGCCCGCGTGCAGCAGCAGGGAGAGGATGACGCTTGCGATGCGCATGATGCGGAGAACCTCCGGGCCCCGGCGGACGCCGACTGGCTTCGGCGGGCGAACCGGACCGGCGCCGCGCGGCGAGGCCCGCTCCGATGCTAGCACCATCGCGCCCCGGGCGCCAATTCCCTTGCGTCCGGGTGGGATTTGCCCGCGCGGCCCCCTGGTCAGGGCCCCGGGCCTGGGCTACAAGGGGGCATGACCCTCTCCGATTCCGGCCCCGATTCCGGCTCCACTTCCGGGCCCGGCTCCGGCCCCGCCCCGGAGCCCACGCCCGCAGAGGCCCTGCGCGCCGCCGTGGCCTACTACGACGCCCACGCCGAGGCCTTCCACGCCCAGACGGCGGACCTGGACCTGGAACACGTCTACACGCGCTTCCTGCCCCTGGTTCCGCCGGGCGGGGCCATCCTCGACGCAGGCTGCGGCGCGGGGCGCGACGCCCGCCGCCTGGCCGCGCGCGGCTACCGCGTGGAGGCCTTCGACGCCTCCCCGGCCATGGTCCGCCTAGCGCGGGCCCACGCCGGGGTGCCCGTGCGCGTGCTGGACTTCGCCGCCATGGACTACCCGCCGCGCTTCCACGGCGTGCTGGCCAACGCCTCGCTGCTGCACCTGCCCCCGGCGGCCCTGCCCGGGGCCCTGGCGGGGGTGGCCCGGGCCCTGCTGCCCGGGGGCGTGCTCTGCGCCGGGCTCAAGCGCGGCAGCGGGCACTGGCTGCGCCAGGGGCTGCCCTTCTGGGCCTACGGTGAGGCCACCCTGGCCGCCCTGCTGGCCCCGCCCTGCCCGCTGCGCCTGCTGGAAACCTGGACCAGCCCGGACCTGCGCCCCGGGCGCGCGGGCGAGGTCTGGCTGCACTGCCTGGCCCGCAAGCCGTGAATCAGCCTCGGGAAATCCATTGGCCCTTTGACGCCGGGGCCTGTTTGTGGTTAGCATCCCCCAAGGTCGGCCCCCGGCCACCCGCACCAACCCGCAACAAGGCCTGAAGGCATGGGCACCTCCCCCAAGGCGAAAATCCTCACCATCGACGACGAGGACATCATCCGCGAAAGCATCGAGGCCTACCTGGAGGACAGCGGCTTCGCGGTGATCCACGCCGAGAACGGGCGCGTGGGGCTGGAGGCCTTCCGCCGCGAGCGGCCCGATCTGGTGCTGGTGGACCTGCGCATGCCCGAGGTGGACGGGCTGGACGTGCTGGCCAAGGTCACCAGCGAGTCGCCGCTCACGCCCATCATCGTAGTCTCGGGCACCGGGGTGCTCCAGGACGCCATCGAGGCCCTGCGCCTGGGCGCGTGGGACTACGTGACCAAGCCCGTGCAGGACATGGCCGTGCTCGAGCACGCCGTGTCCAAGGCCCTGGAACGGGCCGAGCTGTTGCGCCGCAAGGAGACCTACAGCGAGGAGCTGGAGCGTGAGGTCGAGCGGCGCACCGCCGAGCTGCGCCAGACCAACGAACGTCTGGCCCAGGAGGTCGCCGAGCGCCAGCTGGCCGAGGAGCGCATCCGCAGCTCCCTCCAGGAGAAGGAAGTCCTGCTCAAGGAGATCCACCACCGGGTCAAGAACAACCTGCAGATCATCTCCAGCCTGCTCTATCTCCAGTCCCAGCAGATCAGCGAGGAGCGCACCCGCGAGCTGTTCATGGAGAGCCGGGGCCGCGTGCGCTCCATGGCCCTGGTCCACGAGAAGCTCTACCAGTCCGAGGATCTGGCGCGCATCAACTACCACGACTACCTGACGAGCTTCACCCGCTCCATCATGCAGGCCTACCCCCAGCGCCAGCGCACCGTGCGCCTGGACCTGGCCCTGGACGACATCTGCCTGCCGGTGGATCTGGCCATCCCGTGCAGCCTCATCGTCAACGAGCTGATGACCAACGCCCTGAAGTACGCCTTCGACGGCGAGGCCCCCGGCATCCTGGCCCTGGCCCTGCGCCGGGCGGGCGAGGCCGTGGAGCTGGAAGTGCGCGACGACGGCAGGGGCTTCCCCGAGGGCTTCGACATCACCAAGACCGACACCCTGGGCATGCAGCTGGTGGTCAACTTGGTGCACCAGATTCGCGGCGAGCTGGACACGGCGCTGTCCGGCGGCGCCCGCTTCACCATCCGCTTCACGCCCTAGCAGCCCCGAAGGCGGCAGCCCGCCGCGCGGGCGGCGACCTCTCAGCCCGGCGCGGCCTCGGCCTCGCGGCAGGCGGCGCACAGCCCGTCCACCCTGATCTCCACATGCCCGGCGGCGGCGCCGGGCGGCAGGGCCTGTTCCACGGCCAGAGCGCCCTGGGGCAGGCAGCGCATGGCGTGGCAGCGCAGGCAGTAGAAATGGCCGTGGGCACCCCCCAGGGGCGCCCCGCCCCCGGCGCAGTAGCGGAAGGCCCGGTCCGGCCCCAGGGTGCGCAGCACCAGCCCGCGCCCGGCCAGAAGGTCCAGGGTCCGGTAGAGGGTGGCGCGGTCCATGAGCGCGGCCAGTTCCGGGCGTTCCAGCAGCTCGGCGGGCGCCACGGCCCGGCCTGCGGCCAGCACCGCGTCGAGCACCTGCGCGCGCTTGCGCGTGGCGCGCACCCCGGCGGCGCGCAGCAGCTGCGCCGCGCGGCTCATGGCCGCCCCCGGCGCGCGAGCCGCCGCCACAGCGCGTCGGCGAAGAACGCCGCCACGGCCACGGCGATGATGCAGGCCCCGGAGGTCAGGTCCAGGGCGTAGGACAGGCCCAGGCCCGCCGTGCAGAACAGCGCCGAGAGCAGCGCGGAGCGCACCATCATCCCGCCCAGGGAGCGCGAGGCGCGCAGGGCCAGCCCCGGCGGGATGGTCAGCAGGGCCATGACCAGGATCAGCCCCACCACGCGGATGACCATGACCACCGAAACGCCGATCATGGCCAGCAGCAGGAAATGCAGCGCCAGCACCGGCACCCCGCGCACGGCGGCGAACTCGCGGTCGAAGGCCAGGGCCGCGAACTCCTTGTAGAAGACCAGGGTCACGGCCACGATGGCCGCGTCCAGCCCGAGCATGAGCCACAGGTCCGCACGCGGCACGGCCAGGATGCTGCCGAACAGGAAGCTCATCAGGTCGGCGTTGTAGCCGGGGGCAAGGTCGAGCAGGATGACGCCCGTGGCCATGCCCCCGGCCCACAGCGCGCCGATGAGCCGATCGGCGCCGTCCATGCCGCGCGCCGTGGCGGCGGCCATGGCCCCGCCCGCGGCCACCGAGAAGCCCACCGTGCAGGGCAGCACGGGCCAGCCCAGGAAATAGGCCAGGCCGACCCCGCCATAGGCCGCGTGGGCCACGGCCCCGGCCAGGAAGACCACGCGGTTGGCCACCACCAGGGTGCCGATGACCCCGCAGGCCACGCTGGCCAGCAGCCCGGCCCACAGGGCGTTCTGCATGAACTCGTAGGACAGGGCCTCGATCATGCGCCGCCTCCGGGGCTTTCGCCGCCCTGGCAGCCGGGGCAGCCCGGGCAGTCGGGCCCGTCGTGGCGTGGCACCACGCGGTGCGGCACCTCGCCGTGGGTGAAGATTTCCACCGGGCAGGTGCGCCCGCCGCCGTACATCATGGCCAGCATGTCGCGGGTGACCTCGGGCTGGCCGTGCAGGTGCACGGTGCGGTTCACGCAGGCCACCGAGCGCACCCCGCTGGCCACGATGGACAGGTCGTGGCTGACGTAGAGGATGGTCATGGTCCGGTTCAGCTCGGCCAAAAGCTCCAGCAACGAGCAGCGCCCCTGGGCGTCCACGCTGGCCGTGGGCTCGTCGAGGATGAGCACCTGCGGATCGGCCACCAGGGCCCGGGCGATGTAGGCCCGCTGGCGCTGCCCGCCCGAGAGGTCGGCCACCAGCCGGTTCTTGAGGTCCAGCATGCCCGTGCGCTCCAGGGCGGCCTCGGCCCGGGCGCGCTCGACGGCGGAAAAGCGCGGGCCGCGCCCCGTGGCGCCCAGCAGGCCCATGAGCGCCACGTCGAGCACCGTCACGGGCAGCTCGCGGGCCACGCCCGTGGACTGCGGCATATAGCCGATGCGCCGGGCGGCCTCGCGGGGCGGGCCGCCGAACACGCGAACCTCGCCCCGCCCCGGGGCCAGCACGCCCAGGATCAGCTTGAGCAGCGTGGATTTGCCCCCGCCGTTGGGCCCGAGCACGGCCACGTAGTCCCCGGCGGCGATGCGGAAGTTCAGGTCGCGCAGCACCTCGGGGCCCCGGCCGTAGGCGAAGCCCACGTCGCGGAACTCGATGACCGGATCGCCCACCCTAGTTCTCCTGGCCCATGGCCCGGGCCATGCGCTGGGCCACGGCGCGCAGGTTGGCGTCCCAGTCGCGGGCCAGGGGGTCGGCCTCCACCAGGGCCCCGCCCAGCTCCTGGGCCACCACCCCGGCGGAGCGCTGCGAGAACTGCGGCGAAACGAAGACCGCGCGCACGCCGTGCTTGCGGGCTTCGGCCACCAGCCCGATCATCGCGCGCGGGCCGGGCTCGCTGCCGTGGCCCTCCACGGGCATCTGCACCAGCCCGAACTCCTTGGCGAAATAGCCCCACGAGGGATGGAAGACCATGAAGCGCCGCTCGGTGAGCCCGGCGAACAGGGCCGCGATGGTATCGTGCACGGCCCGGGCCTTGGCCACGGCGGCCTCGCAGCCTGCGGCGTAGGCCTGGGCATTGGCGGGGTCGGCCTGGGTCAGGGCGTCGCGGGTGGTGGCGGCCATGGCCTGCATCAGCTCCGGCGCCAGCCAGACGTGGGGGTCGGGCAGGCCCGCGTCGTGGTCGTGGCCGTGGTCATGCCCGTGGGCAGCGCCCTCGGGATGCTTGTGGCCATGGGTCTCGCCCTCGGGGTGGCCCGCGTCGTGGTCGTGGCCGTGGTCCTGCCCGTGGGCCTCGCCCGCGGGATGCTCGTGGCCATGCGCCTCCGCTTCGGGGTGCTCGTGGCCGTGGGCGGGCATGGGCAGCTTGACGATGCCCGCGTCCATGGCCGCCACGTGCAGACCCGGGTTGGCCGCCAGGAAGCGGGGCAGCCACACGGCCTCGAACTCCAGGCCCAGGCTCAGGTAGAGGTCGCCCCGGGCCACCTCGGCCATCTGGCTCGGGCGCGGCTCGAAGGTATGCGGGTCCGCCCCCGGGGGCACCATGACCGTGACCTGGGCCAGCGGCCCGGCCACCTGCTCCACCAGCCAGGCCTGGGGCTCCACGGTGACCAGCACCCGCAGCGGCCCGCCCTGGGCCGCGCGCGCAGGCAGCGCCCCGGCCACCAGGGCCAGGGCCGCCAGTACGACGAAAAAGAATTTCATTCTCATGTCAGACTCCTCGGGCTCCTCGGGCTCCTCGGAAGATGCGCCCCAGGTCTTTTTGCAACCAAGTCGCATTTCCTGTCAAGGCCCCGGTGCGAAACCGCGCCACAGACCGGGCGGCATCCAGGCCCGGGAGCGCCCCGGCGCGGACTGGCGGGCCAAGCCCGCCCGCACGGCCCGAGGCGGGGCGGACACCTGGGCGGGGAGAACAAGGCCCAGAGGCGGGAGCGCCCTGCGCGGGTCTCCAGGACGCAAGAGTCGCGCAACGCGACCCGCAGCGGCCAGGCGCGGCGGCTTGGCCCGGGACGGACGGCCCAGGCGCCGGAAGCGCCCCGCACCGCCGGGCCGGATCCAAGGCCCCCGTGAGTCCGGAACGGACGCGGCGGCGGGCCCGGGGCTGGCGTCTCCCGCCCCGGGCGTTCTTCCCGCGCGGGGCGATGTTCCGGTCGCAGCGTCCAGGCGGGAGCGCGGCAGGCGCCACCCCGGGGGCCGTGCGGTGCTCGCGTCTGCACTGCCCGGACAGCACGCCCTCCGGGCACCGGGCCGGACAGGCCGGGACAACAGGGGCCGGGGCGCCCCTCAGGGCTCGTGTTCCACGGCGATGTCCACATAGTCGCTGACCCCGGTGCAGGGGCTGGCGATGGACTGCATCCGCCAGAAGGGCCGCCCGGCCTTGCGCGCGAACCACAGCTCGCCCCGGCGCTCGCAGGGCTGCCCGCCGCCCAGGAAGCCCACGCGCGTCACCACCCTGCCCCGCAGCACAAACCCGTCCTCGGCCACGGAGGCGACCTGCCCCTCCACCAGGAGCATGTTCGCGCCATCGCCCTGGCGGCCCGAGAGCCACAGGGCCCCGTCGCGCTCCACGATCTCCGCCGTGCCTGCGGGCACGGCGGCCAGCCATTGCAGGCGCAGGGCATGGCGGCCCAGCAGCTGGCGCAGGGCGTCCTGGCTGGAGACCGCCGTCCCGGGTGCCGGGCCGGGCAGGTCCGGAGGGGTATCGGGGGGCACGGGCGCGGGCAGCGGCGCGGGCTCGGAGGCGGGCGCAGGCAGCGCCGGAGGCAAGGCGGGCGGGGCTTCGCCGGGCGGCAGGCCCGGGGGAGAAGCATCGGGAGCCGCGTCGCGCCGCCCCGGGTCCTGCCCGGGGTCGGTCATGCCCAGGGGTGGCGAGGCGGGCGCGAGGGCGGCATCCTGCCCCGCGTAGGGCGCGCCCGCCGCAGGGGGCGCGGTCTGGTGCGCTCCTGCGGCCAATTCGGCCAGGCGCTCCAGCTCCTGCGTGCGGCTCTTGGTTTGCAGGCGCAGGTCGCGCACGCGGTCGGCCAGCCCGCCCAGGCCCTGGGCAGGATCAGCGGCGGAAAAGGCCTCGAAGTTGTTGTCCCGGTAGGCCAGCCAGGCGCGCTGGGCCGTGCGCAACAGGTCCGCTCCCCGGCTGTCCAGGGCGGCCAGGGCCTCGCGGTAGACGCGGTTCAACTCGGCGTCGGCGGCGTCCAGGAGCAGGTTTTCGCAGTGGACCCTGTCCTGCGGGCCAAGATTGGCGCCGCACTCCACCCCTCCAGCCCCGGCGGACGCGGGCACCAGGACGGCCATGACAACCAGAACGGGCAGAACGGGCAGAACTGGCAGAACCGGCAGCACCGCCAGGATCGGCAGGACGGCGGACAGGACCCGGCGCGGGGACAAGGACGGCCAACACATGCCCATGCTGTGCCACAGGGCGGACAGAGGCGCAAGGGCGGCCCGCCCGACGCCAGGACCTTGACGCCCGGGCGCGGGCGCAGGGCCGGGCGTGGCCTCCGCCAGCGTCCAGGTGCGGGGCTAGGGTCCGGTCGCGGGCACCAGGGGCTCCCAGGGCGTGCCGTCCGGGTTCTCGAGCCTGGGGGCGGGCTTGGCCTTGGACGCGGATTTGGCCTTGGGCTCTGGTTCGGTCTTGGGCCCTAGCTTGGCCTTGGGTGCGGCCTCGGGCGCGGGTTTGGCTTCTGGCCCTGGCTTGGCCTCGGGCACCAGGGGCACCCAGGGCGTGCCGTCCGGACCTTCGAGCCTGGGCTCGGGCCTGGCCTTGCCCTTGGCCCCGGGGGCGCGGCGCGGCGCCGCCTCCGGCTTGCGCTCCGGCTTCTTGCGGGGTTTGAGATCGGGCACCAGGGGCACCCAGGGCTTCTGGCCCGGCACCGGGGCGGGCTCCAGGGCCGGTTCCGGGTCCGGCTCCGGGGGCAGGTCCTCCTGGGCCACGGGTGGAATGCGCGACGGCTCGTCCAGGTGCGCCCCCGGCTCACGCAGCGGGAAGCGGCGCCGCACAGGCGCATCGGCTGGGCGGGGGCCGATTTCCTCGGCGGACGGCCTGGCACCGAACTTCTGCAGGACCGTGCCCCGGGTCTTCACACCCTCCTGCGGAGCCGGGGCCGCTTCGGGCCCGGAGGCGTCGGCGGGCGCGGAGGGCTGCGCCGGGCTGGGCAGGACCAGGGGCTGCCAGTCCGCAGGGACCTGGGCCACGGCGGCGCAGGGCGCCAGGGCCATGACACAGGCCGCAACGAAAACAACCAGACCGCGCATCGTCCCTCTCCATCTCCAGCCGCGCTCCCGACGCGCGTTCCGCAAGGTTCCTATCCCAAAGCCCGGCCGCCGCCAAGGCCGGAAAGAGCCCCCGGCCCGGCTGGCACAAAAAAAGGCCACCGCCCGGGCGGTGGCCACGAAAAACTGCCCAGCCGCGCGCGGGGGTCAGGTGTAGCGGGGTTCCTCCTCGCGCACCACCTGGAAGGCCTTGTTGCCCTTGACCACCCCGGGCAGCCCGTAGAACTTGCGCACCCCCTCCACCTCGGCCTCCAGAAGCCGCTCGGTGTCGGTATTGAGCAGCAGGATGTCGCCGATCTCCAGGTTCAGCAGCTGGCGGCCCGTGATCTGGGTCTGCCCCAGCTCGATGACCATTTCCACCGGGGTTTCCAGCAGGCGCTCCTTGAAGCGCGCGATCCAGGCGTGGTCCACCTCCAGCCGCTCGGACTGGAAGGACGCGTGCAGCTTGGAGCGGATGGGCTCCAAGGTCGCATAAGGCAGGCAGGCGATGAGCGAGCCGATGGCGTTTTCCAGCTCCACCTCGAAGGTCACGACGATGACCACGTCCGAAGGCGGGACAATGGCCGCGAACTGGGGGTTGATCTCCGAACGCGTCAGTTCGATGTGCACCTCGTGCACCGGGCGCCAGGCGTCCTCCATGTTGGACAGCGCGATCTTGACCACGCGGTCCACGATGGCCTGCTCGATGGGCGTGAAGTCGCGGCCCTCGACCTTGGGCTGCGAGCCCGCGCCGCCAAAGAAGTTCTCCACCAGCGCGAAGACCAGACGCGAGTCCACCACCAAAAGCGCGTTGCCGCGCAGGGGGTCCATCTTGAAGATGTTGATGGAGGTCGGCACCGGCAACGAGCGCATGAAGTCGCCGAACTTGGACATGTCGATGGAGATGGGGTTCAGGTCCACGCGCTTGCGCATGGCGTTGGCCAGGGCGTTGGTGCACAGCCGGGCGAAGCGGTCGTTGACGATCTCCAGCACCGGCATCCGGCCCCGGATGATGCGGTCCTGGTTAGCCAGGTCGAAACTGACGACCCCGGAATCGTCCTCGGGTATGTCGGCCTCGGCCTCTATTTCGCCGCCGGAAAGCCCGCGCAGCAACGCATCGACTTCGTCCTGGTCGAGAATCTTGCTCATGAACGCTTCCCGCGCTTGCCCCGGGCAGATTCTTCCGCCAGGGGAGTTCGTTGCATGCGGCCCGCCGGGATCGCGCCCCGGGCCGGGCAGGGCCCGGCCCGGGCCCGCGCGGCGGTGCCGCGCCGGTGCCCCCTTCTACCGCCCGCAGGCCGCGTTGGCAACACGGCCCGCAGGCGCAGCACTGCATGCAAAATGCAAACCAGCCCGGCCCGGCGCGGGCCGGGCGCCCGGCCAGGGCCTGCGGCGGCTACGCGGGCAGGTACCTGGCCAGCAGGTCGCGCAGCCGGGCCTGGGTCACGGGGCGCTCGACCGTGGCCGTGAAGCCCGCCTCGAGGCTGAGGCTCACGTCCTGGGGGATGTAGGACAGGGTCATGGCGACGAGCGGCACGGGCCGGGCCCCGCTCTCGCGCTCCCAGGTGCGGATGGAGCGCGCGGCGGAAAATCCGTCCATCACCGGCAGCCGCGTGGCCATGATGACCATGTCGTAGACCTGACGGGTCACCGCGTCCACGCCCTGGCGCCCGTTATGCGCCACATCGAGGGTCACGTCGGTGTGGCGCAGGTGGTACTGGAGCATCATGCGCGTGTTGGCCGAGTCGTCCACCAGCAGGATGGCCGGGCCCGGGCTGCGGCGCGGGCGGTTGGCTGCGGTGCCCATGAGGCACAGGGCGGGGTTCACTCCCTCGCGGAAGGTGTGCCCTTCGAGGATCGCGAAAACGGCCTCGCGCAGCGGCCCTTCCTGTACGGGCAGGGCGAGGCAGGCCCCGGCTCCGGCCTGCCGGGCCTCGGCGGCGCGGGCCTGCGGGTCGTCGCACAGCAGGATCACACTGTAGGCCGGAAAGCCGTCCGTCGCACGCAACTCCTCCAGCAGCCCGGCCTCGCACTGGTCCAGGTCCACGAAAGCCAGGCGGTAGGGCTGGCAGTCGCGGAAGGCGTCCAGCAGCATGGCGCGCGCGGTGGCGCAGTCCTGCGCCGTTTCCGGGCAAGCGCCCCAGGCCCCGAGCAGCGCCACAAGCGCCGTCGTGTCGCGCCCCGAGGCCACCAGCACCCGGCGGCCCTTGAGGGCGGGGTTCACGGTCACGGCGTCGAACTGCGCCGGGGCCAGCTCCTGCCCCGCATACTTCAGGAACAGCTTGGAAGACAGGAACAGGTCGTGCACGTCGGGGTCGATGTGCCTGTCCTTCTTCATGAATCCCAAGATCTTCACCGCCTGGGACAGGGGCATGGGCTTCTTGTAGGGCCGGTCCTTGGCCGTCAGGGCCTCGAAGATGTCGGCCACGGCCATGATCCGCGCCTGGAGCGACAGGTTCGTCTCGTCCAGGCCGTCGGGGTAGCCCGTACCGTCGAGCTTTTCGTGGTGCCCTGCCGCGTATTGCGGCACCCGCGAGAGCTTCTTGGGGAAGGGCAACTCCGAGAGCATCCTGCCGGTGACGCGGGCGTGGTTCTCGATGATCGCCCGCTCGGCGTCGGTGAGCGTGCCCTTGCGGATGCACAGGTTGGCGATCTCGTCGTCGGTCAAAAAGCGCCGGGGCTGGCCGTCCACCTCGAAGGTCCGCTCGCCGATGGCCCGCACGCGCTCGCGGCGCTCGTCGCTCATGAACTCGCCGGGTTCGTTGCAGGAGATGACGAAGGCGCGGTCCTGGAGCAGGGCCTGCAGGCCCTGCTCCAGGGCCTGGTCCTCGTCGTGCAGGGCCCGGGGCGGGGCGCCCGATTCCAGAAGCGCCACCTTGCGCCCCAGGCTCGCCGCGCGCAGGGCCTGGGCCGCGAGGTCGAAGCGCTGGTGGACCAGGTCCACCCGGTCGTAGATGGTCTGGAGCTTGGAGGCCTTGTCCACCACCCATTCCGGGGTGGTGATCTTGCCGATGTCGTGCAGCCAGGCCGAGAGCTTGAGCTCCTCGAGTTCGTCCTCGTTGAAGTGGACGTCCGCGAAGGGACCCTCGTCCATGCTGTTGATATGCCTGGCGATCAGCATGGTGATGTCCACCACGCGGTTGATATGCCCCCCGGTGTAGGGCGATTTTTCCTCGATGGCGTTGGCGATGGTCTTGATGAAGGAATAGAAAAGGTCCTTGAGGTCCTGAATCAGGCGGGTCTTGGTCAGCGCCGCGGCGGCCTGGGAGGCCAGGGAGGCCACCAGCGCCACGCGGTCGTCGGCGAATTCGCCGATGCACCCGCCCCGGGTCACGTCCTGGGCGTTGAGCAGTTGCAGCACGCCGATGACGTCGTTCTCGTGGTTGCGCAGCGGAATGACCAGCATGGACTTGGAACGGTAGCCGGTGGCCTGGTCGTACTTGCGCGGCCCAGTGAAGTCGAATTCCTCCGACTCGTAGACATCGGCAATGTTGACGATGTCGCCGGTGATGGCCACGTGGGAGGACACGTTGGCGTGGTTGGGCGCCCCGTCCACCTGCAGCGGCACCGGGGGCAGCTTGATGGGCACTCCCGAGGTCCCGCCCATGCGGGTCTTCATGGTGTCGTTGTGCAGGATGGCGAAATCCAGGTGCGTGCGCTCGGCGTTCACCAGATACAGGGTGCCCGCGTCGGCGTCGGTGATCTCGCGGGCCTCGTGGACGATCATCTCCAGAAGCCGGTCCACGCTCTCTTCGCCCGAGAGCGCCATGCCGATCTCGGCATATTTGCCCAGATGATAGAGCTGGAAGGCGGACAATTCGGCCTGCGCGGCCCCGGGGCACCCGTGCCCGTCCGCCGTCCGGCCTCTTGCGCCCTTGTCCTGTCCATCCATGCCGTCGCCCTCCTGCCCCGGTCGCCGGACGTTCCGGCGTCAACCTCGCAAGAGTCTTATATCCCAAACCGGGACAAGAGCAAAGGAACAAAGAAAGCGGGCCGGGAGCGAACTCCCGGCCCGTCAGGTCGGCGGATGCGGCATGCTAGAGCTGGCCCAGCGCCTTGCCGAGCTTCACCACCCGGTCGTTGGTGGGGTAGCGGTCGATGAGCCGCCGGTAGATGACCACGGCCTCGTCGCGCTTGTCCTGACCAAGCAGGGCGTAGACAAGGTTGATGTTGCTCACGTAGTCCGTGGCGCGCAGGGCCACGGCGCGTCGGAAGAAGTTCTCCGCGTCGGCGTAGCGCTTCTCCTTGAGGGCCAGGTAGCCCTCCCACTTGTAGGCCGTGGCGCTGTCCTGCTTGCCGATCTCGCGGGACATGGAGTCCAGGATGTCCCTGGACTGCCCGGCGTCGCCCTTGCGCGAGGCCTGGACCAGGGTCCGCTCCAGGGCCAGAACGCTTTCGTTCTTCTTGGCCCGCTGGGCGAAGTGCTGCTCCAGGGCCCGCGAGGGCTTGGACAGGTCGATGGCCGCAGGTTTCTCGGGCTCCGGCTCGCGGTACAGCCGCTGCTGCACGATGGGCGCCTGGGTGGGCGCGGGGGCGAGCTGGGCAACCACCGGCTGCGCGGGCTCGGCAGGCGCGGCGGGGACCTCTTCCACGATCTTTTCGGCAACTGCCTGGCGTTGCTCGGTCTGGAGCGCAGGGTCGTCAGGCAAGGCCAGTTGCTGGACCTCGCGCTGGACGAAGTACAGCCCGGAACCGGCCAGTACGACGAACACCAGCAGGAACAGCAGTCCCCTGAGGAAGAGCTTGCTCATCCTCGGAGCAACCGCTTGAGGCGCCTGGCGGGAATTCCGCTCCGCCTCCTCCCGTTTCAGTTGCTGCAGGCTGCGGTAGATGACGCTCATTGGACCACCTTGATGTTCATGACCACGACCAGTTCGCGGACGGCGTCGGTTTCGACGCGGGTCTTGAAGAGCCACCCCAGGATCGGGATATCGCCGACCACAGGCACGCCGGTGTCCTGCTTGTCGGTGTTCTTGTCGATGAGGCCGCCCAGGATGATGGTGTCGCCATCGTTCAGCCGGGCCGTGGTGACGACGTTCTTCACGTCCACCCGGGGCAGGGTCAGCTTGTCGCCGGCGCTGGTGACTTCCACCAGGGCCAGGCTGGCCTCGTTGACCTCGCTCTTGATGGGGAATATCTGCAGGTCGACCTTGTTGTCGTCGCTGACGTAGGCCACCACGCCGAGCATCACGCCGTCGAAGACCGAGGCCGTGCTGACCGTGAAGGTCACGTTGCCCGAGTCGTCCACGTCGCGCTCGATGCCCGAGACATACTGGCGCGAACTGCCGGCGGTGAAGAGCGCGGGCTGGCCGTGCTTGGCCCGCACGTGCGGGTTGGCCACGACCTTGACGCCGCCGAAGGTCTGCATGGCCTCCAGGGCCGCGTTGAAGGCGTCGTCGCCCTTCTTGAAGCCGGTGATGGTGGCGGCAGTGTTGTCGCCAGCGAAGGTGCGGCCCCCGATGGGCGTAGCCCCGCGCTGCAGCCAGCTCATGGTCGTGGTGGCGTCACCCCAGGCCATGCGCTGGGCCACCCAGGAGAAGTCGATGCCGAAGCGGAACTCGTCGGACAGGCGCACTTCCATGATCCGGGCGTCGATGACCACCTGGCGCGAAAGCTTGGTCTTCAGGTTGTTGAGCATCTGCGCCACGGCCCGCAGCTTGCCGGGGGTGGAGCGCACGTACAGGGCGCCGGTGAGCGGATCCAGGGCGAAGTAGCCCGGGTCCGCAGGCGCCTCGCCCGTGGCGCCCTGTTCGCCGAAGGAACTCTCCTCGGAGAGGATGGAGTCCACGCTCTTGAGGACCTGCCCGTAGATGGACTCGTCCTTGAATTCGCCGCTCAGCTCGTTGCCCACCGCGAAGGTGCCCGAGAGCTGGCCCTGCCCGGACAGCGCGCTGCCGAAGATGTCGCCGCCGCTGGTCGAGGTGACCTGGGCGTTGGTGTTCACGAAGTCGAGGTAGAAGATCTTCTCGGAGAAGCGCGAGACCATCAGGATGTTGTCGCTCACTTCCCAGGCCAGGTCATAGGCGGCCAGGAGCTTTTCCACCACCAGGGCGCTGGAGGCGTCCTCGAAGCTGATGGTCACCCGGTTGTCCAGGCTGATGCCCGGCTCGATGACCAGGTTCAGCCCCGCGTTGCGGGCGACGATATACAGGATGTTGTGGAGGGTCTCCTCCTGGACGCTGATGGAGATGGTCGTCTCGTCCAGGGGGTTGAACTCGGGCAGCACCGGCTCGATGATGCTCTCGTCCACCGCGGCGGCCCGCTCAAGGTGCTGCGACTCCTGGGCGCGCATCTTGATGAACTGCTCGTCTTCCTTCCTGAGTTGCTTGTAGAGCGTATCGTAGTTCAGATCGCTTTCAAGCTGTTTCGTCGCCTTCTGGCAGGACGCCAGGGAAAGCGCCAACACAATGAAACCGATGTAGGCAAAGCTCCTGCGCATGTGTCGCCCCTTTTCCTTCCAGGCTCCCGAAGGGGAGTGGCCCTGTTTGCTTGCGGATGTGGCCATGTCGCCCTCTCGTTATTGCTTCTGTCCGACCTGCTGGAGAATCTGCAATGCCTGGTCCGGAGTGAGATCCGGAGGCAGGTTTTCCAGATTCGCCGCAGGGGCTTGTTCGGCCTGCGCCTCCGGGGCGGCCCCGGCCTCGGCTTCGCCCGAACGGCGTTCACCGGCGGCTTGGGCCGCAGCCCTCTTCAGCTCCACGCGGTACGGCGGCAGCCAGCTGACGCGCTCGGTCTCCTCCCCCCTGGCCAGCGTCACGCCGTCGGCGTCGATGGCTTGCAGCACGCGGCCGTCGGACAACGCCGCCCCTTCGCGGTACACCACCCCGTTCAGGATGGCGTATTTCGCGGGCGGCCCGAGGAACAGGGCGCTCAGGGACAAGGCCGCGAACTGCTGCTTGCCCTCGTCCAGCGCCTCGGGGTCGATGACCACAAGCGAAGGGTCGACCTTCTCGACAGCCCCGTAGTTCGGAATCTTCTGCGTCAAGGCGCCGATGGCCTCCCGGATGGTCGCGGTGACCTCCTCCGGGGGCAGAGCCACCTGCTTGGGCGCCAGCCGCTCCTCGATGCCGGATGGCCGGGGTACGTCGATCCGCTGGTTCGCGTAGAGCCACGAGGCCGTTGCCACAATGACCACGACATAGGCTATCCAGCGGACCAGAATGCTTCTCCTGCCCGGGTGCATTTAGTCCCCCTTCTTTTTCAACGGCCACAGGGCGTTGAGCGAATAGTAGTTGCCTTCCAGCCCCAGGTCGATCTGCTTGGACTGGATCGTGAAACCCTGGCTTTCCAGGCTGCTGACGAACTTCACGAACCCGTGCTGGGCCGTGGAGATATCCATTTCCACCTGTCCTTCCAGGCGCACGATCACGCCCTCGGGCTGGTAGGTGAACTCGAGGCCGTCCACGCGCATGTAGTCGGGCCGCAGGGACGACAGGTAGTTCCACATCTCGCCCAGGGGCGGCGCCAGGGC